>VXPF01000025.1 GCA_009839725.1 Dehalococcoidia bacterium
TTTTTATAAGTCCCCGCTTCCCCCGAGCCGGTCGCCGATCTCCCCCCACACGATCCACCCCGTCACAATGCCCGCGGCCAGCGCCACGCCGGTCGTATGAAGAACCTCGCGGAGGCCGAACGCGACGCCGGCCCCCACCGCCAGCGCCACCGCCAGGATCACTGCCTCGCGCATCGCCTGCGATCGTACGGGATGTGGGTGGTGTGGCCGCTCAGGCCAGCAGGCCGTTCAGCAGGTCGTGGTACTGCGCCAGGTGCCGGATGCCGAGGAAGTCGGCCCGCACCCGCTCCTTCGCGTTGGCGCCCAGCTCCGCCGCCAGCTCCTCGTCGTCCATCACCCGGCAGAGCGCATCGCCCAGTGCCTCAACGTCCGCCGGGTTGTCGAGCAGCAACCCGTCCTCCTCGTGCACGACCTGGTCCTGCAAGCCCCCCACCCGGCTCGCGATCACGGGGCGGCTCTTCCACATCGCCTCGGTCAGCGTCAGCCCGAAGCCCTCGCGCAGGCTCTTCTGCACGATCACGCTCGCGTGCCGCTGCAGCGCGTTCACCATCGCTGCGTTTTCCGCCACGTCGTCCATGGGAAGGGACGCCAGGTGCATGCGCGCGCGCAGGTGCTCGGGGAAGGCGGCCCACTCCGCCTTCAGCTCCTCCAGCACGATCCCGCCCTCGGGGTCGTCCGTGACGCCCGAGACATCCGGCCCCGCCAGCACGAGCTGCGAGCGTCCGTCGGGGTCGCAGCGCTCCACGAACGAGGCGAAGCCGCGCATGACGCCGCCGTGGTCCTTGAGCGGATCCCAGCGCGAGACCTGCACGATGAGAGGGTCATCCCGGTCGGGGGCGTCCCCCTCGCGCAGCACGCTCGCCTGCCGCTCCACCGAACCCGTCGTGCCGTCCTCCCGCGTGAAGCTCCGCGGACCGTCGCCCGCCGGACCCTTAATGAGCCCCGACTGCGCCAGGATCGCGCGTGTCACGTCCTCGGCCTGCTCCTCGTTCTTCGCCGAGAAGGCGTCGATGGAAGGCTGCACGACCACGCTGCGCCCGTCGTCGAGGACGGGCGGCACGTAGGCCTGCCGGGAGAAGATGCGCAGCGGCACGTCCCGCACGTGCGGCGCCAGGAAGCTCCAGCCCCCCTCGGCCTCCGGGGTGAGGTCCTCCGTCCCGATGTGGCACCGCCAGATGACCGTCACCCCGTGTGCCATCAGCGCGGGCGCCATGCCAGCCGTTTGCGGGTCGTGCAGGAACACGGCGTCGCCCGGACGCACGTCCTCGAGGAACGCCTCGATGTTCGGTGTCAGCACGTCGCCGTAGGCGCGCGCCGCCTGCGCTCCGAGAGGCGATCCGTCGCCCGTTGAGCCGTGCAGCGCGTGGTGCAGCCGCTTCGTGATGCGGAAGAACTCGGGCTCGCCCTCGATCACCGCCCAGCGCGCGTCGATGCCTGTGCCCCGGGCGTACGCCAGCAGCGACCGCAGCATCTCCGCCACGCCGCCGCCCTCGGCCGTCGAGTTCACGTGCCAGACCGTCCGCCCGCCGAGCAGCTCCCGGCTGCGCTCGAGCACGCCCAGCGCCCGCTCGTAGTCCGGCGGTGCGACGACCTCCCGGAAGCGTTCGAGGGAGTACGAGCGAAGGTCGACCTGGCTCAGTGGGGACATGGCGTCGCGCCGCCTTCCCGGAGGTTGGCGGCAGCGTATCGCAGTCCCCCGCTACGGGAACGCTCGCCCCGCGCGAGGGGCATCGGGCCGGGGAGTTGCGTACGATGCAGGACGCGAACCCGTCTCAGGAGGGACCCATGCCAGGCGCGCTCGATGGCGTCCGCATCCTCGATTTCACCCGCTACCAGCAGGGGCCGTTCGCCACGGTCCTGCTCTCCGACCTGGGCGCCGACGTCATCAAGGTCGAAGAGCCCACACACGGCGACCTTGGCCGCAGCCTTGGCCTCCAGCCCGACGGTTGGTGCTCCTACTTCCAGGCCCTCAACCGCAACAAGCGTTCCCTCACCGTCGATACCCGCACCGAGGCGGGCCGCGAGATCGTCTACCGGCTCATCCCCGAGACCGATGTCGTCACCGACAACTTCCGCCCCGGCACCATGAAGCGCTTCGGGCTGGACCACGAGTCCCTCGCCGCCATCAACCCGCGCATCATCACGGCCAGCGCCTCCGGCTTCGGACCGAAGGGTCCGTTCGCCCACGAGCCCTCCTTCGATTCCATCGGCCAGGCCATGGGCGGCCACATGGTTGCTCAGGGCGGAGGCCCCGATGCCGAGCCCGCGGTCGTCATCGGCGGCATGGCCGACCAGGTCGGCGCCATGATCTTCGCGCTCGGCATCTGCGCGGCCATCGCCGCCCGCGAGTTGCACGGTGTCGGCCAGCACGTCGATACCTCCCTCCTCGGTTCCCAGCTCGCCCTGCAAGGGCTGGGGCTCACCGGTTTCCTCCGGCAGGGGGAGCAGCGCTCCGGCGGCACGCGCTGGAACCCGCTCTTTACCTACTACCCGTGTGCCGATGGCCTCTACCTCAGCCTCGGCCTCCTCGACCCCAAGTGGTGGCCCGCTTTCTGCGAGGCCCTCGAGCGCGACGACCTGATGGTCGACGAGCGGTTCGCCCAACCCGCGGGCCGCATCGGCAACCGCGAGGCGCTCATCGAGGAGCTGAACCTCACCTTCGCGCGGAAGCCCCGCGACGAGTGGCTCACCCTGCTGAAAGCCGCGAACCTCCCCTGCGGACCCGTCAACGATTATGCCGCCGTCGCGAAGGAACCCCAGGTGATCGCCAACGAGTACATCACCACCCTCCAGGATGCCAACCTGGGCGAGGTCGGGGTCGTCGGCAGCCCCATCGACATGAGCGTGACGGTCTCCGGCCCGAGGTCCACGGCCCCCGACCTCGGCCAGCACACTGAGGAGATCCTGCTGGAGTTCGGCTACACCTGGGACGACATCGAACGCTTCAAGGAGTCCAGCGTCATCTGAGGCTCCTGCCTCAGTCCGCGATCTCGTCGAGTCCCTCGGGCGTCAGCCGAATGGCGGCCGTGGGGAAGTCGGGGTTGCGCGGGTTGTCGGTGTGGTACACCTCGATCAGCTCGCGTTCCAGCAGTTCCTTCATCATCGCGTGCGTGAGCCGGTCGTTCGCCCAGCGCGTTGCCGTCACGCTGGCGAGCCGGTTCCGCCGGAAGTGCTCGAATCCCACGAAGGGCAGGCGCTCATCCATCCCGGCGACTGCGTCGAGAATGTCCCATTGCTGGTCGTCCACGATGGCTATGGCCACGGCCCGCAGCGCCTCGTTCACCGCATGCTCGTCCTCGAGGTCCAGAACGGGCGCCAGCCGGTACTTCCCGGGATCCGTTGTCTCGACAAGATCGCGATACTTCAGGTTCGAGAGGTTCGGCGTGACGCTGTTGGCGGGCGCCCCCGCGATGGCGGCGATCTCCTGGTAGTGCAGCGGGCCTGCCGCCCCGGCCAGGATGCCCAGCACCGCTACCTGCCGGGACAGGTGCGAGAAGTCCGCCGGGGGCTTCGCTTCCTCGACCGCTGGCGCCTCTTCCTCGTCCTCCTCCCCGTCCTCGGGGTCGGGTTCGGAGCGCTGGAGTTCGTGGGCGCGCTCGGGCTGCAGCACGGCGAGCGACTTCTCCAGCGCGTCGACCTTCTCGTTCAGGTCCGCCAGCGATTCGTGCTTCTCGCCGAGGTTCTGCTCGATCGATGCGATCTCGGCAAGCAGCGTGTCCCGCTCGCTCAGGAGCCGGGTCAGCGCTTCCCTCAGCTCGTCGGCTGCCGAAGAGGTCATAGCGATAGACCCTCTTAATCCATGTTTGCCGACCGCAAGGGTATCGCGTTCTGACGCCAAACTCCAACCGTTCACAATGACAACTTGATGCAGTCCTTACCCTTCCACTGACTGGCCTTTACCCGTCAGCCAGTCCGGTAGTCGCGAAACACCTCGTGGAGGGGCGCTTCCTCCGGCCATTCCGGCAGGCTGTCGAGCGCGAACCACCGCCCCTCGGCGAGCTCTTCGGCCTGGAGCGTGAGCTCGCCCGCCTCCAGTGTTGTCACGCACACCACCAGCACGAGGTTTCGCCCCATCGGCTCGCACGAGTAGCTCCCCAGCACGCGTTCCACCCGAACCTCAAGGCCTGTCTCCTCCCGCACCTCCCGCACGGCCGCGTCCTCGATTGACTCGAACGCCTCCGGGTAGCCGGCCACCAGCGCGAAGTGCTCCGCGCCTTGAGGACGTACCAGGAGCACCTGGCCTTCGCGCTCGATGATCGCCGCCGCTACGGGCGTTGGCGCATCAAGGTGGATGTAGCCGCAGGCCGCGCAAGCGGGCTTCAGCGACTCCAGGGGCAGGTCGCCGCCGTCGGCGGCCTCGCGCCGCAGCGCTTCGCCACAGTACGGGCAGTACCGGCCTTCCTGGAGGGGCACGGGGCGCCCCCGAGTCCCTAGGCCCGCGGCAGGCCCAGGCCGCGCGTCGCGATGATGTTGCGCTGGATCTCGCTCGTGCCGCCTGCAATCGTCGCCGACACGGAGGCCACGTACGCCGCTCCCAGCCGTCCCTCGAACGGGGCGCTCTCGCCGGCGTTGAGGATGCCGGCCGTGCCCAGCATCTTGATCGCCGTGCCTGCAATCCGCTGCGAGAGCTCCGTGCTGAACATCTTCGCGATCGAGGCTTCGGCGTTCGGGATCTCGCCCGCCGCCTGCATGCCGATCACGCGGTAGCTCAACATCTTCGCCGTTGCCGCCTCGATCCAGCGTTCCGCCAGCGCCTCGCGCACGCTCTCCGGGTTGGAGACCGCCCCCTCGTGCTCCCGCCAGTAGCCCAGGTAGCGCTCCAGCGTCTGGCGGTGCGCCACCGCGCTCCCGATCGAGCTGCGCTCGAAGTCGAGTGTGGTGGCGCCCACATACCAGCCGCGGTTTACCTCGCCCACGATGTTCTCCGCCGGCACGCGCACGTCCTCGAAGAACACCTCGTTGAAGTTGTGCAGGTTCCCCATGTTCACCAGTGGCCGCACCGTGATGCCCGGCGTCTTCATATCGAGAAGGAAGTAGCTGATGCCACGGTGCTTGGGCGCGTCCGGGTCCGTGCGCGCCAGCATGAAGATCCAGTCCGAGTAGTGAGCCCCCGAGGTCCAGATCTTCTGCCCGTTGATCACGTAGTCGTCGCCGTCGCGGATGGCGCGCGTCTGCAGGGAGGCAAGGTCCGAGCCCGAGCCCGGCTCGCTGTACCCCTGGCACCACACCACCTCGCCGCGCAGCATCCGCCCCAGGTGCTCCTCCTGCTGCGCCTCCGAGCCGTGCGCGATGATGGTGGGGCCCAGCATCGAGACGCCGTTGCCGATGCTGCTCGGCGGAACCCGTGCCTCGGCGAACTCCTCGTTCATGATGAACTGCTCCATCACGCCGAGGCTGGCCCCGCCGTACTCCTTCGGCCACGCCGGGGCGATCCAGCCGCGCTCCGAGAGCTTTCCCTGCCAGCGCTTGTACCAGGGAGCGTCGCGCGGGGCGCGCTCCTCCCCGCCCTGCATGCCCTTGTCCGGGTCGTACTCCTGCGGGCGCTCGTTCTCGATGAACGTGCGTACTTCTTCGCGCCAGGCGGCCTGCTCGGCGGTGTCCTGGAAGTCCATGGGGTCTCTCCGCGCCCCGTTCCGGGGCCGCCCGAACGCTACCAGACGCCCCCAAGGCCGTAAACGGCTCGCGGCACCACTGAAGCTGAGGCCCGGGTTGCCGTCCTAGCCCCAGTGCCCTGGCCTGTTGGGTCCGATCAATGAGGGAAGAAACGCAAGCACCGCGGCCCACACGCGCGAGGCCAGGTTCGTGATGAACTGCATGGTGGAACGTCTCTCCGACCCACTCTATTCCATCTTCCGCAGTGCCGGCTGCGTGAGGAACGCGGTCGTCGTCAGGGCGAGCAGGATCCCCCCGCTGATCCCCATCCACATCGGCGCCCCCAGCAAGTGAGCCATGAATCCCGCCAGGATTCCCCCCATCGGCCCGATCCCCTGGAACGCCAGCGTGTGGATGCCGACAACCCGGCCCATCATCTCGTGCGGCGAGTTCGCCTGGACCAGCGTCTGGTTCAGATTCATGAACACGCCCCCGCCCATCCCTCCGAGGAAGATCACCACGGCCGTCAACGCGTACCACGGCGAGAATCCCAGGGCAGGTAGCACGAAGCCCGCCGTCATGAGGGAAGCGATAAACCAGCCTCCCTTGTTCTTCAGATCGGGCACCGAAGCAATGCCCAGCGAACTGATCGTCATGCCCGCGCCCATGAAGGCGAACAGCAGCCCCGCCTCGAACGCCGACCTTCCCAGCTCTTCCTTGGCGATCTGGGGCATGAGCGTCCCGAACGGCCCCATCATGAAGATGCCGGTGACCGCAAGCAGCAGGATCAGGGACCGGATGCCGCGGTGGCCCCACACGAAGCGGATTCCCTCCAGCAGATCCTGCATCGGCTCGCGCTGCTGGCCCGCCGAGCGCGCGTCCGGAACCCGGAGCGGGACCAGGGCCAGCGTGCCCACGAGCAAGACCACGCCCTGCGCGATGAACGCCCCGCCGATGCCCCACACCTCGATGGCGATCCCCCCGAGCGCCGGCCCGACGATCTGCGAGATGTTCATCGCCATGCTCATCATCACGATCGCCTTCAAAAGCGTTTGCCGGTCGACGACCGTCGGCACGATCGCGTTCCGTACCGGCAAACCCACGGCGATGGTCGCGCCAACCCCCACCGCCAGCACCAGCGCGATCGTGGTCGTCATCTCCCCGGCCACGATGATCACCCCTGCCGCCACCGTGACGCCCACTGCCACCAGCTGGCTGCCAAGGATGAGCGACCTCCGGTTGATGCGATCCGCCAGCACTCCCGCCGGAATCGTCACGAACATCACCGGAATGCCGAGCGCGAAGAAGACTGCTCCCGACCACGCCGGCCCCCTCCCCAGGCCCCCTACGTCGACCGCCTCGATCACCAGCCAGACGAATGCAAAGCGCTGCGTCGCCTGCACGAGCGCGAAGCTCATCGTGTTGATCCAGAGGTAGGTGAAGGGCCGCGACTTGAACGCCGAGAACGTCTCGAGCGTGGGCAGGGAAGGGCGGGTGGCGGGACGGGTGGGCGCGCCCGCCGCGCTCGGTGCCTGTTCGGCCATCACGGCATCCTACAGCGCGGCTCCGATGCTACGCCGTTGTCCGTCGCCTATAGTCCCGCCATCCGCGCGCGAGGAGGTTCCAGATGGCGGGAAAGCTCGAGGGCAAGGTGGCCGTGATCACCGGCGGGGCCAGCGGCATCGGCCGCGCCACCGCCGAGCTCTACGCCGACGAGGGCGCCAACGTCGTCATCGCCGACCTCCAGGACGGCGCCGACGCCGTTGCCGCCGTCCGCGAGCGCGGGCGCGAGGCCATCTACGTCCGCACCGACACCAGCGACGAGGCCTCCTGCGAAGCCATGGCCGAGGCTGCCGTCGAGGCCTTCGGCGCCATCGATGTGCTCCTCGCCGCCGCCGGCATCAGCAACTGGCGTTACATGGACCCGGAGCCTGTGCAGATCAGCTCCGTGGGCGTCAACGACTCCTTCCTCCTGCACGCCCCCGTCGAGGCTTTCCAGAAGGTGCTCGATGTGAACCTCACCGGCGTGCTGCTCTCCGACCGCGCCGTCGCCCGCCGGATGGTCGAGGCGGACAACGGCGGCGCCATCATCAACATCGCCTCCATCATGGCGAAGGTCCCCCAGGTCGGCGTCGGCCCCTACTGCGTCTCCAAGGCGGGTGTCTGGATGCTGACGAAGGTGCTGGCCATGGAGCTCGCCTTCCACAACATCCGCGTCAACGCCATCGGGCCGGGCTTCATCGAGACTCCCATGACCGCCGGCCTCAGCGAGAGCGAAGTCGGTGGAAGCTGGTCCATGGGCCTCACGCCCATGAAGCGCATGGGCGTCCCCGAGGAGGTCGCGAAGACCGCACTCTTCCTCGCCTGCGACGACTCCAGCTTCTACACGGGCGCCCTGCTCCATCCCCACGGCGGCGTCTTCACCGACTAGGAGCCCTGCGTCCGGCCGGCGCCCCTACGACATCCGCCGCAGCGCCGGTTGCGTGACGAAGGCGCTCGTCGTCACCACGAACAGGATCGCGCCGCTGATGACCATCCAGAGGGGCGCCCCCATCCAGGCCGCCATGAGTCCCGCCAACATTCCTCCGAACGGCCCCACGCCCTGGAACGCCAGCGTGTGAATGCTCACGACCCGTCCCATGATCTCGGGCGGCGTGTTCGCCTGCACCAGCGTCTGGTTCAGGTTCATGAAGATGCCCGCGGCCACACCTCCGCAAAACATGACGGCGGCCGTCAGCGCGTACCACGGCGAGATCCCCAGCAGGGGCACGACGATGCCCGCCGAGATGAGCGTGCCAATGACCCAGCCGCCCTTGTTCCGCAGCTGTGGCACCGACGCGATGGCGAGGGAGCTGACCACCGTGCCCACGCCCATGATCGTGAACAGCAGGCTCGACTCCAGCGCATTCCGGCCAAGCTCCTCCTTCGCGATCTGCGGCAGGAGCGTTCCGAAGGGCCCGATCAGGAAGATCCCCGCGATGGCGAGGAGGACGATGAGCGTGCGGATGCCCTGGTGATCCCAGACGAAACGCATCCCCTCCTGTAGCTCGTGCAGGGGTTGCCGGTGCTGGTCCGCCGTGCGCACGTCCGGAACCCGCAGCGGGATCAGCGCCAGCGTTCCGACGAACAGCACCACCCCCTGGGCGATGAACGCTCCGCCGATTCCCCAGCCCGCGATGAGCAGGCCTCCAAGCCCCGCCCCCACGATCTGCGAGATGTTCATCGCCATGCTCATCATGACGATGGCCTTCAGAAGCGTGTCCCGCTCGACCACGGTGGGCACGATCGCGTTCCGCACCGGCAATCCCACCGCGATGGTCGCCCCCACCCCCGCCGCCAGAACGAGCGCCAGCACGGTCGTCATCGCCCCCGCGACGATGATCACGCCCGCCGCTACCGTCACCGCCACCGCGACCAGCTGGCTGACGAGCACGAGCGAGCGGCGGTTGATGCGATCCGCCAGAACACCCGCCGGGATCGTCACGAAGAGGACGGGAATGCCCAGGGCGAAGAACACCGCCCCCGACCATTCCGACCCTCTCCCAAGCCCGCCGACCTCCACCGCCTCGATGACCAGCCAGACGAAGGCGAAGCGCTGCATCGCCTGCACCAGCGCGAAGCTCAGGGTGTTGATCCAGAGGTAGGTGAAGGGGCGCGACTTGAACGCCGAGAAGGTCTCGAGGGTCGGCAGGGCCGGCCGGTTGCCGGGGCGGGCCGCGGGGCCAGAGGCGGTGTGGGCCTGGTCGCTCACGGCCGCACCGGTGTCTCGTGCATCAGTCCATCATAGGGTGCTCCGTGGGGGAAGCTTCGCCCCACGCCCGGCGCCCGGCCCTGGACGCCGCCCCCCTGCGGGCTAGGCGGGCGGCTCCCGTCGCTCCCGCCACAACCCCTCCAGCTCCCGCTCGGCGATGCGCCAGCCGCCGGCCGTTCGCACCAGCACGTCGCGGTAGATGCCGCCCGTCACGACCACCCCGCCGCCCGCCTCCTCGCGCTCTATCTGCGTCGCGTGCAGGTACGTCGTCGCCGTCGCCCGGTCGCCGTCGAGGACGATCTCGTGGTTCCCCAGCAGGTGCTGCTGCGCGACGAAGTCCGGGGTCATACTCTTCACGAACTCCGCCACCGCTTCCCCGCCCCGGAACTCCCGCCCCCCGCCGTAGCGAGTGATGGAGTCGGGCGTGAAGCAGTTGGCGAGACCCTCGTAGTCGCCCTCGTCGATCGTCGTTCCGTACCGGTTGATCACGTCCGTGATCGCGATGCGGTCGTTCTGTTCCTGCACGGTATCGGTCATGGGGTTGCCTCCGGTGGGGTAGTCGGCGTCAGGGCTCGCCCGGGGCGGTAAGGGCGGGGCCGCCGCTCCCGCGCCGGCGCCACAGCCGCCCGCCCCCGAGTCCAAGGGAGAGGACCGCCGCTACCGCCATCAGGAGGGCCGCCACGAAGAACGTCTCATCCATCGTCTGGCGGACGACCTCGATCAGCTCCTCCTCCGTGATGTCGAAGAGCTGCTGGGAGAAGAGGTCTCCGGCTCGCTGGTCGAAGCGCCCCAGCCCCTCCGACCCCAGCAGCGCCATCCCGACCACCATGCCCAGCGTCTGGAAGACCTGGAGCACGGCCGTTGCGGAGGCCCGCCGCCCCGCCTCCACGCCCTCCATGATGGTCGCGTAGAGGGAGGCGTCCGCGAGGGTGAAGCCGAGCCCCGCCAGGCCCAGCGCCGTCCAGAGCGCGATCTGGCTCGGCTCGGAGGCCCAGCCTGCCATCGCGAACAGGCCCGCCGCCGCGATCACGAAGCTGACGAGGGTGGTCAGGCGGTACCCAGCGATCGTCGCCAGCGCTCCGCCGGCGATTCCTCCGACCGCCATGAAGAGCACCATCCGTCCCAGCATCAACCCCGGGCCGGTGCCCTCCAGCCCCCACACCACCTGCGCCATCAGGGGCACGTTCACCAGCGCCGTGATCAGGGCCATCCCCTCCAGCAGGAAGACGACGTTTGCTAAGGCGACACGCCGGATGCGGAACATGCGCATGTCGATGAGCGGGGCCGCGACGCGCAGCTGGCGCCACACGAACAGCGCCATGAAGAACGCCGCTGCCGCGTAGAGCAGGAGGATCGTCCAGAGTTCCCGCAGGCTCTCTCCCGCTCCGGCAATGGCGAACGTCAGCGCCCCGAGCGACAGGGAGAGCAGCAGCCCTCCCAGCCAGTCCACCTGGTCGTCCGACCGTGGCGGCGCCGAGGCGCGACGGGCGAGGAACAGGACGAGAATCAGGATGGGAAGCGCCAGCACGATGTTCATCCAGAACAGTCCCCGCCAGCCGAGCCAGACTCCGATCAGTGTGCCCCAGAGCGGTCCCGCGAGGCTCGAGGCGTCGTCCAGCGTCGAAATCGATCCGAGCCCGATCGTGCGTTGCGAACCCGGCAGCGCATGGGCGGCGATCGCCAGCCCCACCGGCACCAGCGCCCCGCCTCCCAGCGCCGTCACCGCCCGAGCGATCGTGAGCACCGTGATGTTGGGCGCGAATGCGACGAACACGGAGCCGCCCATGAAGATGAGCATCCCGATGACGAAGATGCGGTAGTGCCCGTGGACGTCGGCCAGGCGCCCCATCAGCGGCAGCGCCACCGTGTACCCCAGCAGGTACCCGTTCAGGATCCAGGAGGCCTGCTCGAGCTCGTTCACGGCGACCCCGAGGTCGCCCAGCATCTCGGTCAGGACGGGCACCACGAACGTCTGGTCGAAGCCCCCGATGAAGACTCCGAGTCCGAGCGCGATCACCACCGGCCAGGCTGATCGAGCCCCAGCCGCCGCGCCCTCCGCTACCGTCACGGTGGCTCGATGGGCTCCACGTCGTTGAAGCTGGAGAAGGTCAGGTTTCGCACGATGTCCACCGGCTCCGCGGCCGTCAGCTGCCCGATCAGGTGGATGCGGTAGATGATGTTGTCCGCCTTCCCGATCCAGATCGTCCCCAGGACCGGGTAGCCGGACTCAGCCGTGTCCAGGAACGCGGTCAGGTCGCCCGAGTCGATCGTCCCCGTCACCTTCCATGTGTCCACCCCTTCGAGCACTTCCTCGCCCGTCACCGCGGGGTCGGCCGCCCCGCGGATGACCGCCGCCACGCCGTCAGATGGATTGAACAGCCCGTTCAACGGATTCCCGCTCTCAAGCTCAAGCCAGACGCTGGGGTCGAAGGGGTTCGTCACCCATGCCTCTTCGCCCACCCCCACGAGGCTGACGTTGACGTTGATGCCGCCCATCGACCGCACCTTCGCCTTCACGGCCGCCTTCAGCTTGTCGGGAATGATGACGTCTCCCTCGATCTTCTCCATGTCAATCGAGAGCTGCTCAAGGGGGGACGTGTCGCCGCCGAAGTCGAGCGCGAAGTGGAAGCTCTCCAGCTCCGTGAACTGGATGACCGCCGAGTCGAGCAACTCCTGGACGTCGAGCGTCTCGATGCTCTGCTCGCCTCCGTCACCATCTTCCCCGCCGCACGCCACCATCGCCAGGCAGCCCGCCAGGGCCAATCCGAGCAACCACGTCCTTGCCTGACCCTTTACCAGCATCGCGGCGGCATTCTGCCCGTTTCGGCGGCGTTCGTCACCCATCGGCGATCTCCGGAATCACGCGCTGATCCGGTAGGCTACGGTCTGGAACCCCGAGGGAGGCATTCGCATGACCACGATCGAGGAACGCAGCACACCCAAGGCCGGCTACAAGGTCGTCGGCAGCCGCCCCATCCGCCACGACGGTGTCGACAAGGTGACCGGGCGCGCCCAGTACGGCGCCGACATCAACCTGCCCGGCACGCTGCACGGCAAGATCCTGCGCAGCCCCCACGGCCATGCCCGCATCGTCTCCATCGACACGAGCAAGGCGGAGGCCCTTCCCGATGTGAAGGCCGTCGTCACCGGCGCCGACGTGCCCATCGTCCAGGACATGATGATCGACTTCGGCGAGACCATGGGGAACGCCCGCCTGCTGGCCGAGAACTGCCTCGCCCAGGAGAAGACGCTCTACAAGGGCCATGCCGTCGCCGCCGTCGCTGCCCTCAACCCGCACGTGGCCGAGGAGGCCCTCGACCTGATCGAGGTCGTGTACGAGCCCCTCCCCGTCATCCTCAACGCCCTCGACGCCATGCGCGACGACGCCCCCCTCCTCCACGACGCCATGACCACGCGCTCCATCGCCGAGCGCTTCACCCGCGGCGACGACACCGGCGTCCATAGCAACGTCGCCAGCCACCTCCAGTTCAAGCGTGGCGACCTCGACGAGGGCTTCGCCAAGGCCGACGTGGTCGTCGAGCGCGAGTTCACCACCAGCACCGTCCACCAGGGCTACATCGAGCCCCACACCTCCACCGCCCGTTGGGATCCCGATGGCCACGTCACCATCTGGACGAGCACCCAGGGCGCCTTCGGCATCCGCGGCCAGGCTGCCGCCATCCTTGGTGTGCCCGAGGGCAAGGTCACCGTTATCCCCATGGAGATCGGCGGCGGCTTCGGCGCCAAGACCTACGTCCACGTCGACCCCGTCGCCGCGCTCCTCTCGCGGAAGAGCGGCCAGCCCGTGAAGGTCACGATGAGCCGCACCGAGGTCTTCGAGGCGTCCGGCCCCACGTCCGCCACCACCATCCGCGCCCGGATCGGCGCCACCAACGACGGCGACATCACCGCCGCCGAGCTCTGGATGGCCTACGAGGCGGGCGCCTTCCCCGGCTCACCGGTCGGCGCCGGCGCGTCCACCGCCCTCGCCCCCTACGACATCGAGCACCTCGTCGTCGATGGCTACGACGTCGTCGTGAACAAGCCCAAGGTCGGCGCCTACCGCGCCCCGGGTTCCCCCCAGGCCGCCTTCGCCGTCGAGAGCGTCATCGACGAGCTCGCCGAGCAGATCGGGATGGAGCCGATGGACTTCCGCCTCAAGAACGCGACGAAGGAAGGCGACCGCATGCCCAACGGCATGCCCTTCCCGACCGTCGGCTGCGTCGAGGTCGAGAACGCCATCGTCAACCACCCCCACTTCTCCGCCCCTATCGAGGGTCCGAACCGAGGCCGCGGCGTCGCCATGGGCTTCTGGTTCAACGGCGGGAACCAGTCCTCCGCGACCGTCACTGTCAACGCCGACGGCACCATCGCGCTCGTCACCGGCTCGGTCGACATCGGCGGCATGCGCGCCGTGCTCGCCATGCAAGCCGCCGAGACCCTCGGCCTCTCCGTCGACGAGGTCCAGCCCACCGTCGGCGACACCGACTCCATTGGCTGGACGGGCGTCACCGGTGGCAGCCGTACGGCCTTCTCGACCGGCATCGCCACCATCACCGCCTCCGAGGACGTGAAGCGCCAGATGACCGAGCGCGCCGCCATCCTCCTCGAGGCCGACGTCGATGACGTTAGCTTCGACGAAGGCGTCTTCTCGGCGGGTGACAACCAGATCACCTGGAAGGAAGTCGCCGGGAAGCAGCTCCGCACAGGCGGCCCCATCAGCGCCTCCGCCAGCTCCAACCCCATCCGTGTGGGCCCCGCCTTCGCCGGCAACATCGTCGATGTCGAGGTCGACCCCGAGACCGGCAAGGTCGACATCCTCCGCTTCACCTGCGTCCAGGACGCCGGCACCGCCATCCACCCCAGCTATGTCGAGGGGCAGATGCAGGGCGGCGCCGTCCAGGGCATCGGCTGGGCCCTCAACGAGGAGTACGTCTGGCAGGAGGACGGCGCCATGTCGAACTCCAGCTTCCTCGACTACCGCATGCCTACCAGCCTCGACCTCCCCATGATCGACACGGAGATCGTCGAGGTGCCGAACCCCGGCCACCCCTACGGCATCCGCGGCGTGGGCGAGGTGCCCATCGTCCCGCCCATGGCCGCTATCGCGAACGCCATCCACGACGCCACCGGCGTGCGCATGACGCACTTGCCGATGTCGCCCGGCAACGTGCTCGAGGCGCTGGGGGCGGTCGAGCCGGAGGACTAGCGAGGGGCTCGTGGCCACCGTCTTCATCCCCTCGCTGCTCGAGGGCCTAACCGGCGGCGCTCGCACCGTCGAGGTCTCCGGCCGCAACCTGCGCCAGGTCATCAACGCCCTCGACGACCGCTACCCCGGCATGAAGGAGCGCCTCCTCGACGAGGACGGCGCCCTCATCCCCGAGATCATGGCCGCCATCGACGGCGAGACGAACCACCTCGGTCTCCTCCAGCCCGTGACCGAGACCACCGAGATCCAGTTCGTCCCCGCCATCGGCGGCGGCTGAATGGGGTCTGGCGGACCCCCACGATGGACGGGGTAATTCCCCCCGATGGGTGCTAGCCTCCGTCCGTGACGAACCCTCTGGTGAGTCGAAGCACCATCCTCGTGGCGCTGATGGTGCTAGTCGCGACAGCCCTCGGCGCCTGTGGCGGCGACCCCTCCAATCCCCCACCTCCCGCGACCTCACCTTCCGTGTCCACTACCACCCCTACGCCCACGCCAACCGCCACCCCCACGCCAACGGCTGCACCCACTGCCGCGCCTGAGTCCGCCCTCACCCCGACTGCCACCGCCACGCCTACCCCCACCGCCACAGCGACACCGACCCCTGTTGCCACCCCCACGAGCACACCTCTACCCCCGCACGAGCCCATCACCCGGGAGCTTCCTGAAAGCCCCGTCGTGAGCACGCCTCCCGGCCCCTTCACGGCGATCGCCGTGGGTGGCCACGAAGCCGTCTGTGCGCTTACGGAGGCTGGTGAGTTGGCCTGCTGGGGCTGGGGAGACGACGTCGCGACCATCGTGTCGAACGAGCGTCACATCGACCTCGACGCCGACGGCGGGACCACGTGCGCCGTTACGGAGACCGGCGAGGTGGCCTGCTGGGGTGACGACGAGTCGGCGGCCGACGCTCCACCCGGCCCCTACACGATGGTCAGCACGACTGACGGCTACACGTGTGGCGTCACCGAGGCCGGGGAGGTGCTTTGCTGGGGCAGCCACAGCGAGCGAGGTCGCGGACCCTCCGACGAGGACAGGGATTACTCCAGCGGGTACGTCGGCAGAATGCCCGATCTCCCGCCCGACAGCTATGTCGCTGTCACCGTCGGGTACTCGGACTACCTCGACGGCACGCTCTTGTGGGCTTGCGCGGCACGTGCGGGCGGGGGATTCACCTGCCAGAGATCAAGTGGCAAGTACCTGCATGGCGAAGCCTCAGTCCGGCGGGAAGATGGCGGTCCAGGGGAAGGCCTGGCCGGAGGCGACTTCTGCTCGGTGAACGGGTGGGGAGATCCCTCTTGCTCGGGGAGTGGCCTCTACGCGGATGTAAGCCATGGAGGAGACCATGCCTGCGCCGTCACGAACGAAGGCGAAGCTGAGTGCTGGGTTGCAGGAGTCTGGGCACAGGAGTTGGGCAGGTTCGGGTTGATGACCCCGCCGAGACCCTCCACTGCCCGGTACGCGGCCATTAGCAACTCTGATGGCCGAGGTTGCGCCCTTACCGAGGCAGGCGAGGCTGTGTGCTGGAGGGCCGTTCCAAACGTCCTGTCCCCGCCCGATCCCCAGCCCGGCCCCTACGTAGCGGTCAGCGATGGAAGGAACCATACCTGCGCGCTCACGGAGGCTGGACAGGCAGTCTGCTGGGGCTGGAACAACTGGGGCCAGGCCGAGGCGCCAGCAGGGCGATACACGGCGATCAGCGCCGGCGACTTCGATACCTGCGCGCTTACGGAAGCAGGGGAAGAGGTCTGCCGGGGCACCTTCCCTAGCTCCCTCCTTGGGAGCCACGTGACGTGCGCGTTGACCGATACCGGCGAGGCGGCTTGCAGGGGAGTTGACGCGCCTTCGGGTCACTACACCGCGCTCGCTGTTGGCTGGCAGCACGCGTGCGCATTGACCGACGCCGGCGAGCCCGTGTGCTGGGCCTGGGAATCCCGCAGGTACGACGGGTACAAGGAAGATACCCCCGCCGAGAGCCCCTACCACGACCAGCTGACACAACCGCCGCCCGGCCCGTTCATCGCCATCAGCGCCAGCGAGTTCCGCACCTGTGCCCTGACGGAAGCCGGCGAAGTCGTCTGCTGGGGGGATGTGGACTACGAGCAGTCTCCGCTCTGGGTCTCGATCGAGTAGCTCTGCCGTTCGCCCGACTCTTCCCCCGCCCGCTATCATCCGCCCCTCACAGGAGGGCCCCATGTCCGTCGGACCCGACGATGTCGAGACCGCCCGCAAGCTCTTTGGGGATGAAGGGTGGGGGAGCGGCGACCTCTACGGCCCCGACCAGTGGTTCGCCGATGACGCCGTCATGCGCGACATCGTCAACTACGACGGCGCCATGCGCGGCAAGGACGAGATCCGCGCCTTCTGGGGCAGCTTCTGGCGCAACCGCAAGTACGGCATGGCCGTGCGCGTCCCCGCCGAGGAGATATACGTCGCCGAGAACCACCGCGGCGTCGCCGTCATGTGGATGGCCTACTCCCAGATCGTCGACGAGAGCGACGAGAACTTCGGCAAGTGGCGCTGCTTCGAGGGCATGTCCCGCCTCGAGTTCAACGACGAGGGCAAGGTCACCCTCGAGGTCGACTACCACCATGGCGTCCAGGGCATGTGCGACAGCTGGGTCGAGCACTGGAACGCCCGTCGCGCCATGGACTGGAAGGATCTGGGCGCCATCACCGGCGCCTGAGCGCCGCCCCCCTCACGCCCCTCCGCCGACGTTATCATTCGCGCCGCACAGGAGGCGCACCCATGCCCGTCGGACCCAATGACATCGAGACCGGACGCAAGCTCTTCGAGGAGGGCGGCTGGAGCAGCGGCGACCCCTACGGCCCCGACCAGTGGTTCTCCGACGACGCCGTCATGCGCGACATCGTCAGCCACGCCGAGGCCCTCAACGGCAAGGAAGAGATCCGCAAGTTCTGGGCCAGCCGCAAGGTTGGCATCACCCTTCGCGTCCCCGTCGAGGAGGTCTACGTTGCCGAGAACCATCGCGGCATCTGCCTCCTCTGGATGGCCTACTCCCAGGTGATGGACGAGAACGACGAGAACTACGGCAAGTGGCGCTCCTTCGAGGGCGTGTCCCGCCTCGAGTTCAACGACGAGGGCAAGGTCACCCTCGAGGTCGACTACCACCATGGCGTCCAGGGCATGTGCGACAGCTGGGTCGAGCACTGGAACCGGCGCCGGGCCATGAAGTGGGAGGACCTCGGCGCCATCACCGGCGGACCGTTCGATGACTAGGCTCGCGGGGCGAGTCGCCCTCGTCACCGGCGCCGGCCGCTACCGCGGCATCGGCCGCGCCATCGTGCTGCGCCTCGCCGAGGAGGGCGCCGACATCGTCGTGACCGCGCGCCGGCGCGACCCCTCCACCTTCCCCCCGCACGAGCAGGAGATGGGCTGGAAGGGCGTCGAGAGCGTCGCCGAGGAGGTGCGCGGCATGGGCCGCCGCGCCCTCGCCATCGACTGCGACGTGACCGACAAGGGCGACCTGCAGCGGGCCGTCGATGGCGCGGTCGCGGAGCTTGGCGGCATCCACATTCTCGTCAACAACGCTGCCCTCCCCAGCGAGGCCGGCGCCGCTCCCATCCTCGAGATGACCGACGAGAACTGGTACGAGACCGTCGACGTCAACCTCCACGGCCTCTACCACACCATCCGCGCCGTCGGCCGCGAGATGGTGAAGGGCGGGGGTGGCAGCATCATCAACATCTCCTCCACCGCCGGACGCATCGGCATCCCTAACTACGGCGCCTATTGCGCAACCAAGTGGGCCATGCACGGCCTCACCCAGCAGCTCGCCCTCGAGCTGGCGAAGGACAACATCCGCGTCAACATCGTCTGCCCCGGCTCGACCGACACCGACATGATGGACGGCACCTTCGGCCGCTACGACGAGGTCGCCGGCGCCGAGCCCGGCACCTCCAAGGCCGCCATCCGCCGCGCGCTCCTCATGGGCCGCCAGGCCACCGTCGAGGAGCAGGCCGCCGTCGTCGCTTTCCTCGCCTCCGACGACTCGTCCTACATGACGGGCCAGGCGCTGAACGTCGACGGTGGCAGCCGCATGGACTGACGTCCCACCCGAACCCCAGCCCCCAGGAGGCCCCGCATGCAGCTCCGCTACGTGAAGACCCTCGAGGAGGTCCGCCGCCTCCAGAAGCTCTACGCCACCCCCGAGTTCGAGTCCTTCCGCGGCATTGCCGCCAGCTTCCGCACCGACCCGGACGTCATCGCCGCTGTCCTCCCCCCGCCCCTGGAGCCGACCGACGAGCCCATCGCTTCCGTCAGCGTCTCCCACATCGGCGTCAGCAACACGCTGCAGCCCTTCGGCGCGGGCGGGCTCAACGTGCGCTGCCAGTACGAGGGCATCGTCGGCGACTACCCCATCACTATGCCCATGTCGACCGACAGCGCCGTCATCTTCGGGCGCGAGCTGTACGGCGAACCGAAGAAGGTCGCCAACATCCACGTCCGCCGCGACGGCGACGAGATCACCGGCACCATCGAACGCTACGGGCAGGTCTACATCGAGGTCCGTGGGCGCGTCGTCGAACGCCTGGAAGGGCGCGAATCCCCGGAGAGTTCGCGGTTCTACTTCAAGTTCATGCCCGCCCCCGACGGGCGCGGCTTCGATAACGATCCGGTGCTCGTGCGCGTGCGCCACACCGGCCGCACGCGCTTCATCGAGCAGCTCGAAGGGGAAGTGCTCCTGCGCGAGTCCCCCCACGACCCCGTGGCCGACATCCCCATCCGCGAGGTGCTCGGCGTCAGCTACAGCGAGGGCGACACCTACACCCACGGCGAGATCCTCACCCGCGTCCCCGGCGAGTCCTTCCTGCCCTACATGTTCGGGAAGGTGGACGACCTCGAGCTCCTCGCGACCCAGGCCCCGGGCAACTCCTCGGCGGGAACCTCCTCGCCGTGAAGTTCGGCCTCGTCGCCACGGGCGGGGGCGCCCTGAACGACCAGATTGGCGAAGTCGACGGCCTCGGCTTCGAGACCTTCAACGTCGTCGACCACCCCTCCTTCGACCAGCCCGATGCCTGGACCTACCTGGCGTGGGTAGCGGGACAGACACAGCACATGCGGCTTGGCACGCACGTCACGGGCATGCCCTTCCGCCCGCCGTTCCAGCTCGCGAAGCAGGTTGTCACCGTCGACACCCTCTCGAACGGGCGCGCGGTCCTCGGCATTGGCACCGCCTACGAGCACGCGGACTTCGAGCCCTACGGCTTCGAGATGCTCGACTTCCTCGGACGCATCGAGCAACTCGAGGAGGGCATCCAGATACTCAAGTCCCTCTGGACGCAGGAGACGACCGAGTTCGACGGCGCGCACTACCGGCTCGAGGGAGGCGCAACGTTCTCCCCGAAACCCCTCCAGCAGCCCCACCCGCCCATCATCGTCGGGCTCAACCGCCGGGGAGCCCTCCTCCGCCTCGCCGCCCGTCAGGCCGACGCCATCAACACCTGGCAGCTGGGCCCCGCCCAGGTCGCCGAGCTCGCCGAGCACGCCGCTGCCGCCTGCGACGACATCGGCCGCGACCCCGCCACCCTCACCCTCACCTCCGACGTCATCCTGGCCCGCGGCCAGACTCGCGAGGCCGCCGACCAGATCGCCGGAGGCATCGCCCAGATGGCGCGCAGCTGGGGCCGCTCCGAGCTGGTTACCCAGTGGAACCACAGCGGCGTCCTCTTCGGCGACGGCGACAACATGCTGGAGCAGGTCGCCGCCTTCTCCGAGGTCGGGGTGGAGGAGGTCGCCATCTCCTCCTCGGACTTCGACGACATCGCTTGGTTCAGCGAGAACGTGATCGCCCGCAGCCCGTAGTCGCTTGAGCCCTAGCGCAGGTGCTCCGAGTTCCGGATCACGAGCAGCCACGTCAGCACCGCCGAGACCGCAACCAGCACCACGCTCGCGAGCCCCATGTCCGCGAGGAAGCCGTCCTCGTTCGCGTTCCAGATGCGCGTCGCCAGCGTCTCGAACCCGACCGGCGAGGCCAGCAGCGTGGCCGGTAGCTCCTTCATCGTCGAAAGCAGTACCAATCCCCCGCCCGCGGCGAGCGCCGGCGCCATGAGCGGCGCCTCGATGCGAAGCAGCCGGCGCAATCGCCCCGCCCCCAGCGTCTGCGCCGCTTCCTCCAGCCGCCGGTCGACCGTCGCCACCCCGACCTCAGCGCTTCGCAGCGCCTGTACGCCGAAGTGGACGACGTAGGCGAAGATCAGCAGCGGCAGCGTCAGGTAGAGGATGTGGAGTCCCGGCACCTTGAGCGCCATGAACACGACCGCCAGCGCGATCAGCAGCCCCGGCACGGCGAAGCTCCCCGCTACGACGGTGTGCACCGCTCCCGCCGCCCGTCCGCCGTAGCGGCTGGTCAGGTAGGCGAGGGGGAGCACGACCAGCACGGCCACCCCCGCCGTCACGACTCCCGCGATCACCGTGTTCACCACCGGCCCCCCCAGCGCCGCGAGGTCCACGCTCGTGCGGTCGAAGCCGCTTCCCGTCTGGGCCAGCCCCCGGAACCCCCACCAGGCGAGCACGGCAACCGGCGCGATCAGCCCCCCTCCCACCGCCAGCACCGCGGCCAGCGTGGCCGGAGCCTTCCAGGGACCCAGCGGGATGCGGCGCCCTCGCGTACCGCCGGGTGCGAGCTGCGCCAGCGAGCGGTTCGCCGAAGCCCGTTCCAGTCCCGCCACCCCCAGCGCCACCACCGCCAGGATCAGTCCCAGCGAGAACGCGAGCGGCGCGTCGTAGAGGCGGTTCACGAAGACGTTCGTGGAGAGGGTCTCGTATCCCATCAGCTTCACCACGCCGAAGTCGCTGACCACGTACAGGAAGACGAGCAGCGTTCCCGCCTGCACGGCGCTGCGAACCTGTGGCCACACGACTCGCCGGAACGTACCCATGCCCCCCTCCCCCAGCAGCCGCGAGGCCTCCTCGAGCGAGGGCGGCAGGCCGCCGATGCGCGCCGCCGCCGGCAGGTAGACGTACGGGTAGCACACGGCTGTCAGCACGAGGAACGCGCCCCAGAAGCCGTCGAGGCGGCCCGGGTTGTCCAGCCCCAGGGGGTTCAGCACTTCTTCCGCAAGGCCGCCTGGGGAGACCGCCGCCAGGAGCGCTGCCCCAGCCACGAACGAGGGCAGCACCAGCGGCAGCGGGCTGATCACGCGCCACGCGCCGCGGAACGGCAGGTCGGTCCGCATTGTCAGCCAGGCCAGCAACGTCCCCACCGCCGCCGCTGCCGCCGAGACGCTCAGCGCCAGCACCAGCGTGTTCACGAGTGGGTCGGCCGTGTCGCGCGAGAACAGGATCGAGAGCGTCTCGCTCCCCTCCGTGATGTTCCGCGCCACGAGGTAGCCCACGGGCACCGCGAAGAGCGCCGCGATGACCACCGCCGCCAGCCAGAGCCATAGCGGCCCGCGGATGCCCGCCGCCCGTCTGGCGGCGCCGAACAGGGCCGGCGCGCGCAGCACGATGGTTACGCTTCGAAGGCGACGGTCGGCGGACCCTGGTAGCGCACGGAGGCGCGGTCGCCGCTGACGTGTCGTGGTGCGCCCGCGGCGCGCACCATCAGTTTCTGCCCCTGGTCGTCGCGCAGCACGTAGAGCGTGTCGTGACCATAGAACTCGAGCTGTTCGACTTCCCAGGCGTCCCCCGTGTCCAGCGCGAGGTGTTCGGGTCGGAGCAGCACTTCACAGGTCGCCGGCGCCGCCTCGGCGAGTGGCACGGAACCCACCACCGTGTCCGCCGCCTCCGCCCCGCCCTGCCCGGGCACCACGTTCGCTTCTCCCACGAAGGTCGCGACCCAGCGGTTCGCGGGGCGGCTGTACAGCTCGCTCGGCGTCGCGCTCTGGAGCACGCGGCCGTCCCGCATCACGATCACCTGGGCGCCCATCACGAACGCTTCCTCCTGGTCGTGCGTCACGAACACGCTCGTGATCCCGAGCGTGCGCAGGAGCGATGCAACTTCCGTCCGCAGCTCGACCCGCAGGGCCGGGTCGAGATTCGCGAACGGCTCGTCGAGCAGGAGCACCTCCGGACCGGGAGCCAGCGCCCGCGCCAGCGCCACGCGCTGGCGTTGCCCGCCGGAAAGCGAGGTGGGCGAGCGCTGTCCCATCCCCGAGAGCCCCACCAGCGTGAGCGCCTCCTCGATCGTCTCCGCGCGATGCGGCCCGCGGGGCAGCCCGAAGCCCACGTTCTCCGCCACGCTCAGGTGGGGGAACAGCGCCCCTTCCTGGAACACCATGCCGATGCGCCGCTTTTCCGGCGGCCTCACCCGGTCGGGCGTGCTCAGGGTCTCTCCGCCGGCGTGGATGGACCCGGCCTCCGGCCGCTCCAGCCCCGCGATCAGCCGCAGCAGGGTCGTCTTGCCGCAACCGCTGGGTCCAAGCAGCGCCGTGACCGTTCCCGCCGGCACGTCGATGGAAACGTCGGCCACGGCCCGTACGTCGCCGTACGAGAACGAGAGGCTCCTCGTGATCAGGTCGCCGACATCCCCCGGGGGACGCGGGTCCTTCCTCAGCCTCTCGCGTGTGAGCAGTGCGAATGCGCTCAAATCCAGCCTCGGGCCCGAGATTAGCCACGGCAAAGTATCGCAGATAGGTGTTCCTATCAAGTCTGGAGGGACGGGAATCGGCTACCATGGCGTTCAAGTTCCGGGCTCACGCCCGCCGGAGCGTGCATGAAGGCAGTCGTCCTCGCGGCGGGCCGTGGTCAGCGCCTCAGTGAGACCGGGCCCAGTCTCCCCAAGCCCCTTGTCCCCCTCGCCGGCAAGCCCCTCGTTGGCCACACCCTCGATGCCCTCGCCGAGGCCGGCCTTGAGCGCGCCCTCGTCGTGACCGGCCATGGAGAGCGCGCTGTCCGCCAGGGAGCGCAGGAGTGGGCTCGATTGCCGGTCGAGTTCGCCGTCAATTCCCGCTTCCACCAGGGCGCGTCCTACTCGCTCGCCGCCGCCCGCGACTACTGCGGCGACGAGCCCTTCCTCCTCGTCATGTGCGACCACGCCTTCTCCCCTGAGCTCATCGGGGCGCTCGTCGACTCCGCCGCTACCCATCCCCTCGCCGGCGACTCCCGTGTCGCCGCCGACCGCTCCCCCCGCTCGGACGCCTACGCCGACGAGGCCACCAAGCTGGCCGT
>VXPF01000079.1:0-13897 GCA_009839725.1 Dehalococcoidia bacterium
ACGGCGTCCACCGAGAACTACAGGCGCAAGAAGGTCGGCTGCGTCCTTTGAGATATAGAGACTGGCCCGGGGAGCTGGGGGAGGAGGAGCTGCTGGGGCGGCTGCTGGCTCTGAATTTGGAGCGGGCGACAGCGCAGCCGGTGTAGACTCTGAGGGGCGCGGGAGCGACAGCGATGACGACTACCACCACGACCGAGACGACGCTGCTGACGGCTGGCGACCTGCTCCGCCTCTACAGCGACGGTGTGCGCGGCGAACTGATCCGGGGGGTACTCTGCGAGACCATGCCGACAGGACACGAGCACGGTGCCATCGTAGTGAACCTCAGTACCGAGTTGCGGAACTTCATCAAGCCTCGGAAGCTGGGATGGCTAGTCGCATCCGATTCGGGCGTGTGGCTGGAGCGTGACCCGGACACCGTGCGGGAGCCGGACATCGCCTTCACGTCGGCGGAGAAGGTTCCGCTGGACGCCCGGATCACCGGCTACGCCGAGGTCACGCCCGACCTGGTCGTGGAGATCGTGTCCCCGAGCGACAGTCGCCGTGAGGTCCACGACAAGGCCCAGATGTGGCTGCGCCACGGGGTTCGCTTGGTCTGGGTCGTATACCCGGACACGCGCATGGTCGATGTGTACCAGGCGGACGGTACAGCGTCGCTTGGCGAGGAGGACTCGCTGAGCGGCTTGGATGTCCTCCCCGGGTTCACCTGCCCCATCAAGGCCGTCTTCGAACCGTAGGGCTCCCCATCACGCTCGCGCCGCTTTCGCCTACAGGTTGACCGGCCCCCTGAAAGCTCGCAGTACAGTACGCGCAGGTCAACCGCCTGACCCTCACAACACTCTGCCAGCAATGCCCCTAGTCCGGCGTGATGATGACGCAGTCAGGCTGGACGGTGATCTCCTCGCCATTGCTCGTGTAGGTCACCGGGTCGAAGCAGACCATGTACGGCTCGCCCCGGTCCCAGAGCTGCTGCTCGAGGCTGAAGGCGTTCTCCTGCTCGGCGGACGACTGCTGGCCGTTGGCCGCTGTCATCACGACCATCTGGTCGTCCGGGATGTCGTTGACGGCGTCCCGCACCTCTTTCTTGGCCTCGGCCTCTTCTCGCGTGCGGGCAGGGGTCGTGGCGTCGTAGTCATACTGTGCGTCCGCCGTGTCGACGCCGTTGTTGCCCTGGTCGATCGTGACCGTCTCCCCGTCGTTGTGGACGGCGACCACGCCGGCGCCCGTGGGCGCCTCGGCGCGGCAGGTGTACGCGGGCGCGTCGGCGCAGGGGTACCGCTCCGTGTCGGCGTGAGCGCCGTCCGCGGTCGATGGCGCACCGCCGACCTGCGATCCCTCGTCCTGTCGCTGCTGCGAGGAGGCGACCGCGTGCTGGTGCTCTGGATCGGCCGCAGGCGTCGCGTCCGGGTCCACTGCCCGGACGTCACTCACCTCGACGCTGTCGCCCGGCTGTTCCGGCGTGAAGGAAAAGCGGTAGCAGACGCCCTCGCTGTTCCCGCAGGTGGCACTGGTGCGGAAGGTGGGGTTGGTCTCCCCGGTCGCAGTGACGGTCTGGGTCGTTCCGCCCACGCTGACGGTGAATTGCACGCCTTCGTCTGCATCGATCTCAAGGTCGCTGACGAACGCGCACTCGACGACGCCGCTGCTCAGATGGTAGCTCAGCGAGAGCGGCGCGTCGTCGGTCTCGGTCTCGCTGGCCTGGGCGCTACCCCCCCCATTGTGAGGCCGAGGACGACCGCAACTGTCATTGCCGCTGCGATGAGGGAGGTACCGCGCCCTGCAGGGAGCCTGAAGGGAAACTCTCGAGGAAGCATGTGACCTCTATCCTCGGCACGCCTGCCGATGCCTTTGCCGGGATTCGCAGCCCGGATACTATCACTGCTCCCCGGCTTGTCGCGAGCGATCCGAGCTTCACCCTGCGACGTGAGCGCCGTCTTCGGACCGCAGCCGGCCGATGAGCGCTCGGGCGGGGAACAGCCCCACTCGTGAGCAATCCTTTGCCAGAGCCATGCAGCCGCACTCCCCTCAATGCCTCGATGATGCGAGTCCCGCTACTGCTCATCGCGCTGGTGGACGTCGCCGCCGCCTGTGCGCCCGAGGAGTCGGACTTCCGCGGTCAGGCCGAGGGAGCCCCGATCCCGGCCGACGGCAGCTGCCGTGCTGGTGTCGTTGTGCCGCGAGGCGAGCGCTGCACGCACGAATACTCATACCGCGTCGGCACCCGCATCACTTCGTCCGGCTCGCAGTCCGTCGTTGAGGTGGGGGCGGTCGTCTTTCGCGTCGATGCCGACGGCGTCGGGCACTACGGCGACGCCCTCTTCGGAACGCACATCGAGCGAACGATCGAGTTCGACGGCGAGGCGATCCGCTTCGTCGCCCGCGCCCGCGACGACGGCTCGCTCGATATCGAGGAAAGCGACCGGAGGGGAAGGGCTCGGCGCTTCAGCGGATGCGCCCGTCTGCGCGGTGGGGATGACCCTCGCCCCGGGCGAACGCTGCCTCCTGCCAGGCGGGGGCGGCGAGTTCCCGGTCGAGCCTGACGGGGATGGTTGCTTCGAGGGCTCACTCTGCTCCGCCCGGAGCCTGCAGGTTGGAGGATTCGCCGCCGAGCGAAGCGGGGATGCCTGGACGGTCACGAGCCTGCCCTGACCACCACGCCTTCCCTACAACGCGAACAGCGCCTCGAAGGTGGTACTGTCCACTGTCAAGTTAGGCCCCGCCGGCGGTGACTGAAACGGCCGGGGACGCGGGCTCCGAACCAGCCGCCGTCGTCGCGAAGGAAGACTGGCCCGAAACCAAGGAGGTCCTGGAGAACGGCATCGAGATCGTCGACCGCCCCGAGGGCGACAGCGTCGTCACGATCACTCCGAACGGCGAGCAGATCTCGATCTCGCGGACGGACGCCGACGGCGACGGAGGCGACGTCACGTCGACGGACTCGCAGCCGCCGGAGTGGCACGAGTACGAGCAGCCCGGCGAGATCGACGAGGGCGAAGCGCACATCGACGAGGCGACCGATGACGCATCCCTGGTCGTGCTGAACTACCCGTCCAGCCTGAAGGGCGACGACGACCATGCAGACAACTGGGAGAGCGTGGAGCGGACCTACTTCGAGCTCAGGGAGCGGGGCGAGCCGTTCATCGTCTGCGACCCCGCCCGGACTGTGCGTAGAACCTGGACCGACCCCGACACCGGCGAAGTGACCGAGTACGACCTCCACATCACGGAGCTCTGCTGGACCGAGTATCCCTGAGCCGCGCGCGAACCCACGTGCTCGTGCGCCTGGCCTCGCGCGCCCTGCCGGATGCCCGCCGCGGCCGTGGCTGCGCGCTCCCTACCGGGGCCGGATGCGGACCACACCGGCCGGGCGAACAAGCGGCCGGGGGACGTGTCGGCGACGCGGCTGACGGCGGCAGGGAAGCAGGCGATGGAGCTGCTGGCGGCGTGGCCGCCGTGTAGGACGGAGCAGCTCTCGGGGCTGATGGGGGGTGCTGCGCCCGCTGCGCGAGCGCGGCCTCGTGCGCCGCGACGGCTCCGCGCTCGTGCTCACCGCCGAGGGGTTGACGGTGCTCGCCCGCCGCGACCGCGCAGCGGTGGGCGCGACGCTCGAACGAGTTCCGGCCCCTGCCGGGGCTGCGGCCGCAGCGGGGCTTGGTCCGCGTAGTTGGATGGGACTGCGGAACGGGGTTATCTTCTAGGCACAGTTCAGGGACCGGGAGACTCAATCGTGACGACTCGCCGCCTTGCCGATGACACGGCCCAGCTTGGGAAGGACATCTATGAGAGGGAGATCCGTCATCTGGTTGAGGCGGACCATTGGGGCGAGGTAGTCGCTATCGATGTGGACAGTCGGAGCTATGCCCTGGGCAAGGACGCAATCGCCGCCTCCGAGACCCTTCGGGAACGGCATCCGGACGCCCATATTTGGCTCATGCGGGTCGGACATCGAACTCTCTACCGCTTCGGCGGCAGCTCCCTGCGGAGGACTGGGTGATCGAGGGGGCAGTGAACGCCAATCTGGAAGCCGCCGTAGCCCTTACCTTGGAGGGTCCAACGGGAGGCGTGCAGGAGATCGAAGCCGTGGTCGATACCGGCTTCAACGGCTACCTGACCTTGCCGCCGGTACTGGTGGAAGACATGCGACTGCCCACAGTCGGCGATGGCGAGGCAATCCTGGCAGACGGTAGAGAGGCTACCTTCGACGTGCACCGTGTCATGGTGGTCTGGGATGGTCGACCGATGCACGTGGAGACTGCGGCGGTCGGAGTCGACCCTCTTGTCGGCATGGCTCTCCTTCATGGGCACAACCTGAACGTGGACATTGAGAACGGCGGACGCGTTCAGATACGGGCGAACGCGTAGGCGAGCCTCAGGCGACACCCGTGCAGGATTCCGAGTATCCAAACAAGGAAAGCGCTGAGTAGGGCGCTCAATGTCTACCTCGACGCCATGCGGCGCAGAGCGTGTGCGTGAGTCCGGTCAGCGTTGTCACAGCCACGCTGCCCGCTTCCTAGCTGGCGGCGCAACCAAATGCACCCCCTAAGCCACCCGCTCCTCCTCCCGTCCTCGCGCCACGCACCGGCGCAGTGCGCGCCTGTGGTGGTCGCCACGCTCCAGCGCCTTCGCACTGGGAACGTGGTCGTGCACCCGCGTCCTGCAGCGTATCCAGCGCTCCAGTAGGCTGGGTGACGCCACAGTTGCGCCCAGCTCCGCGCCCTGTCGCTCATGTGTGGCTCCGAAGCTCGCAGTGTACGTGAGGGCGGTATGGCGCGAACACCCGACAGCAGCTTCAGCCGCAGAAAGCCGGGGGGTTCTCTGGCAGCCGGAACTCGATGCCGCTGACGTGGGTGCCGGAGACTCGAATCTGCCGGGCACCGGTCCAGTCTGTTGGTCCGCGGCTGCTGTGATAGATCCAGCAGCCCGAGACGTATGTGGACAAACGGTATGCGCCCCGTTCCGGCACGGCGATGGCGAATGAGCCGTCCACGTCGCTCGTCGCGATGCCGGAGGAGCCGTGTAGTCCGTGCGCATACACGAGCACTCCGGAGCGGGGAGTTCCATCCGCGTTCAGCAGCGTTCCCCTGATCTTGCGCTCGCACATGCCTGCGGCGAGCTGCAGGCTGACATCGGTCACGTCGGAATCAGAGACGCGAATCTGCGTCGCTTGTTGATGAAAACCGGTCGCGGCCCCGCGCCTGTAGAAGATATGGCAGCCGTCGATCGAGGTATTGATTCGGTACTGCCCTGGTCCGGGTACGAAAATAACGAACGTTCCATCGCTCTCCGCGCGCGCCGATGCGGACCAGCCGTCTTCGCTGCTCGCGTGGACCCACGCATGGGGGATGCCGGCGCCGTCGGCGTCCAGCAACCGCCCGGCAATCTTCGTGCTGCAGAGGCCTTCGGTCAGCTGGAAGCGCAGGCCGGCGATGTCGTGGTCCTCGACCTGGAGCTGCGACGCCTCCTGCCAGCTGCCCGGCGCCTCGCCCTGTCGGTAGTAGACCCAACAGCTGTTGACCAGCACGTTGAGCCGATACGAGCCGTTGACGGGAACGGTGATCGCGAACGAACCGCCCCGCTCGGTCTGGGCGCTGACTGAGATGCCTTCACCGTGCGCGTGTACCCGGGTATCACCGAGCGGCTCGCCAGCATGATCAACCAGCACGCCGGCCAGCTGCCAGACGCAGTGATCCCGCTTGAGCGACAAGACCAGCCCCCGAGAATCCGCCCCGGCGAGGCTGAGCAACTCCGCGTCGTCCCGGCGCGGGACCAGACCCGACGCGGAGTAGTACAGCTCGCATCCGCCGAGATCAACGCCGAGCTGTACGCCGCCGCCGGTTGCGGCCAGCTCGAACGCCCCCGACTGATCCGTGTACGCTTCGAACCAGTCGTACTGGTCGTCCGCGAGCCGTGGCGAGAGGCCCGTGATCCGTACGTAGGGCAATCCCGCACCGTCTGGGCCGACCACCCGGCCGCGGATCGACGCGGGCGCCAGGCTTGCCCGCCAGGATGCGAATTCTGCGTAGAACGAGTCGACGCTGAGTCCGAATACGCTTCGGAACACGCTCTGCCAGGGCGGCCTCGATTGCCAGCGTCCCAGCGGGCCCAGTGGCTGTGGCAGGAGCTGACGCCAGAACTCCAGCAGCGCATCGGCCCCGCTGCGCTGGGCGAGCCGGTCGGAGGCCAATGCGCCGAGCGTGTAGTGCCAGAGATCCACGGAGCGCTCGGCGTGGTCGAGCGGCGGCGCGTCACCGGAGAGCATCGATTGGCGGTTATCGGCCAGTTCCTCGGCAAAGCTGGAGGCCGCGTCCCGACGCCTGACCCCGGCTTCAGCCCAGTCGGCGCCGCCTTCGACCAGCCATTGGGCGGCGTCGGTGCTCGACATCTGCTGCTGAATCGCGTGATAGTACTCGTGGGCCAACACCCAGCGGCCCAATGTGTAATCCCCGTACACGCCCTGATCGTCCGGCTGCCATTGTTCCAGCTTGAGCACGATGTAGCCGCTCGGATCTGCCCAGCCGCCCGATTGGTACCACAAACCGTAGATGTCCCCAGTCTCCCTGCCGTCCCGTTCCAACGCTTCCGTCAGCGACTCCGGATCGGTGGCGACATAGACGGTCAGGATGGAGCCGTCGGGCTGCACACCGAACTCGTCGGCGAAGTGATTCATCACATCGACCGAGTCGCGTCGAACCGCGGTCTGCAGGGGCTCCGGCGCCTCGCCAGCGAATACGATCAGCGGAATAACGCCGGCGGGCTGCAGCCAGTTGACCCGGCGCCTGACCTCGATCCAGAGCGCGTCCCCGCGCTGAACGGTCAGAGTGGGGTCGGCCACGGCGGCGTCCACAGCCCGGTACTCGTGGTAATCCCACTCGGCCCTGACCAATGCGCCGCCGATGCCGCCCACCACCTGTTCGATCGTCCAGCCGTCGGGTCCCATCCAGGCGACGAGGTTACGGCCGCGCTCCAGCGTGATCTTGCCCTTGACCGGGGTCATCGGTCGCCGCCACTGCAGGGACTCGGTGCCGGACACGGTGAATACGTAAGACTGGCCGGGCAGCAGGCTCGCCGGCTCGTGGAACTTGCCGGACAGCGGATCCCAGGCCCGTACCGTCTTGATCGCCGGGAACTGCGTTGTCAGCCGCTCGACCGGCAGCGGGGCGCCGAGCCAACCGACCAGGTTCTCGCCCGGCTCCAAAACGACGACGCCGGGATCGACTGGTTCGGCCGACTCTTCCGCCGACGCGACATCCCAGCCCGACGCCAGGATGGCGGCGAGGATGACTAGGGCACGGACCAAGCGGCTCAGTGAGCGAGGGACTCGGAGATGACGTTTGCTGCGATCATTTGGACCGGCCCCATCCTGTCTCGGACGACGACAACCATCCTGAGCATGTCCCAGCCGAGCCGGACCCGGCAGTTGAGCCGCCCGCGGATTCTCTTTGGTCACGGCGGGGGCACCATGCACTCTGTCAAGTCGCATATTCATCCGGTAAGCGAGGGCTGAAACGCCTGGTTATGCCACCTCGAGCATCCGCGCGGCGGGCGGGACGGTCGTGAGACGCCCCCTCGCAGGTCAGGATCACGGTCAGGACGCTGCCAGCCGCCGGGCGCAGCGTCAGCAAGCGGTGCAGGCAGGGGACGCAGAGCACGCGCGTTTGGCCCGACCAGCCTCGCCGCTCCGGCAGCCTCCTGGTCGGCGGCAAACCCGATGCACTCCTGCGGTGGTTGGTCACGCTTCAACGCCTTCTGCATGAGTCACCCCGGCGCTCGCAGCCTACATGAAGCGAGGTCAGCGAGAACCCCGGCCCGGCTGCCTGCCTAAAGACATGTTGTGGGACGATCCTCTCGGGTACCCCCATCCCCCCGGGGTCACGCTCGGGGCGGACGGCGCGCCCCGGCCGGTTCGGGCTGCCACCAGGAACCGGGCCAGGCGCCCCAGCGGAAGCCCGCTGGCGTTCCCCTGTCCCGGCGCTATGCTGGCGAGGTGCGCGCCCCTGACGCCTGGATCCCGCTCGTCGCCGTGCTGGCGGCGGCAGTTGTGGCACTGGCTATCCTGCTCATCCTCAACAGCGGCGACGACGGCCCCGTGACGGTGGTCTGCGAACCGGGAACGCCGGGCTGCGAGCTTCGCCAGTCGGTGCACTGGCACGCCGACTTCGCCCTCTACATCCGCGGCGAGCGCTACGACTTCAACCACGAACGGTTCTTCTCGACCGTGGAGGTCGAGCTCAGCGAGAACGTGCACATCCACGAGCCCTTCCACGACATCGTCCACGTCCACCGGGAGGGGACCACGTGGCGGGAGTTCTTCCACTCCCTGGGCTTCGAGCTGACCGACGAGTGCCTCACTCTCCCTGAGGGCGAGCAGCTCTGTAACTCCGAGAGGGAGCGGCTCTCCTTCATCGTGAACGGAGTACGGGTCGATGGCCTCGCGTTCCAGGACATCACGGACATCGACCGCGCGCTCATCTCCTTCGGTGACGAGAGCGACGAGGAGCTGATGCAGCAGTACGCCGGAGTGAAGGACGAGGCGTGCATCCTCTCGCGGCTCTGCGAGGACCGCATCCCCGAGGAGGGGCTCCCGGACGAGGGCTGTGTCATTGGGGGATGTCCATGACGCCCTGCGGGAACTCTCAGCGCTGCTGGTGGCCCCTGACACGCCCGCGCAGATTCCCCCGCGCCTCTTGCTACGGTAGTTTCCCGCACATGCCCTCAGCGACCGGATTGCGTATGCCCCACCTCATCGCGGCGGTCGCCATCGCCAGCGTCCTGCTGGGTGCTTGTGGGGGCACTCCGACTGTCGAAGAGTACGCGGCGGTTGTTTGCCGCCCCGCTGGCGATGTGGCGCCGGGGGAGAGTCCCTTTTACGCCGACAAGCGCTTGCATACGGCCAATCTACCCCCTGTGCTGGAGGGGTTTCACGACAGGCTTGCCCGCGGCGACAGCGAGGAGGAACTAAAAGCAAACCTCCCCTTGGCGGCCGTCCCGGGGCTGGTCGCCGCCGGGTGCGAACTGCGCCTGCTGATCGTGATCGCGGACGGGACGACGGACGCGCTCACCCTCGAATGGAATGGCTGGTCCGCCGCCGCCACCAGTTGGCAGTACCGCTACCACATGTGGGACAAAGGAAGCATCGTGCGGGGAGTGGATTGGATGGATATCGCCGGTAGCAACGGCAGCACCAACCAACACCGCCTTACCGGCTTGGAGGAGAACATGGGTTACGAGGTCTGGGTGCGCCCCATGGTTGGTACCGAACCGGGCCCGCCCTCGAACCCAGGCCGGGGAGTCACGTCCCGCGCGCTTCACCGCGACCGGCTCGTCGAGGGCGACGGACGTACGTGGTGGAGTATCCACGGGAACTGGACTGTCATCATCCCTGAAGGAGCGCGGCTGCGAGGCGGACCCGTCTGGATAGACGGGGGCTGTTTCCCGACGGGAGGGAGTGTCCGGGAGGCGACCAGCGGCTCGGTAGTGTCGTACTGTTTCGATGGCAGGCTCTCTTGTGAACTGGGGCGCTCTATCGCCCCTGGCGTCGATGATGAGCGCGCGGTAAACGCGCTCTTCGACCGGATAAGCCCCGGGCGGTCCTGCCTCGACCTCAGCTGGGGCTGGGAGGACGAGAGCAACGGGGGTGGGGAACTGGCCCTGGCCGCTGTCGGCATCGTTGCGATCGGGCTTTTCGTGGTGGCTGTCCGGTGGGCGCTGCGCTCAAGTGGCTGAGCTGAGGCCCGTAGCAGGTGAGAGGTAGCCGAGAGTAGCGGGGGCGAGATGGGCCCTAGATCGTGATGGCCCGACTGGCACTTGTCGGCCTCTGGCGCAACATCGAACCCTAGGGGTGTGGAGCCTGCCCGTCGCTCATGTCCGTCCGTCCCTCGCACGATGGTCGCTACACTGCTTGACGCATGACCCGTGGCCCTCTCGCAACGTGACTGGTCGGTCCCATGAGGCGGCTCACATTTGTCACAATGTGCGGCAGCGTACTGAGGAGAGTCGTCTTGGCCCACGGACTCGCAGGTGGCTGGCCCATCGCTTCGCGGTTGTCGGCCATCGGGCTGACGGGTCTGCTGGCGCTCTTCGCCTTGCTCATGCTCGCGTGCGAGAGCGGCGAGAATCCCGGCGATCCATCGCCCACCGCAACTGCGATCGCCAGACCTGACACTCATCGCGAGACGGCCACGCCGAAACCCCCAGGAACGCCAGCCGCCGCCGCTTCACCGATGTCGGCTGCCGCGCCTCGCGACACGGCGTCCGCACAGCCAGCGGCGGATCCCGCCGAGACCACCGTCCCGGAGGCGACGGCTACGTCCGCGCCTGCGGGTACGCCACAGGCCACCCCCAGACCTGCGGCGACCCTGACGCCCACCTCGACGCCCTGTAGCGGGACCTCCTGCATTGAGGAAGCGCCGGGCTCTTTTGAGAGCAGGGTCTGGGGCCCCGACGAGACCGTTGACTGGTTGCACGGGGTGTTCTTCCTGGACGACTGGACCGGTCAGACCGAAGGCCATCGGTCCTACGTGGAGGCCACGTACAACACGGGACTCGGTGGGCACTGGGTAGTGGCCGAGGCTGAGGCGACGACTCATCTCCTCAACCGCGAGACGAGGCAGGCGTGGCGATGGAACTCAGACCTAAAGGTCGTGGCTTTCTCGCCCGATCGCCTCCTCATCGCGGAGCCGGACGCCTCCGGCACAGGGGAGCAGTTCTACGTCCTCAACGCGCGAATGGAGGAGCAGGCACGCTTCGTCATCGACGTCGGAGACGGCTGGTGGCCCTCGCGACCGCCAGGGGTCATTGACCCAGAGGGACGCGCCGTCGCGTTCGTACGACGCAGCGACTCCGGCGACCGCGTGTACGTCGTCGATGTGGAGACAGTCCAAACGCACATCGTGCAGCCGGTTCCTCCCGAAGGCTACTCCGGCTTCGTGCGCCACCTGAGACCGCTGAGTGATCACGTCAGGCTGAGCGTCGTGGTCAGCTATCACCGCCCTGATGTCCTGTCGCGGATCATCGAGGAGTCCTGGATCGTCACATGGGAGGGCGACGCCTCCGAACCGCATTGCGAGGGCAGGCTCTCGCCGGACGGGCGCTACACGGCGTGGATGGAAGGCCGTCCAGCAGCCGCGAAGTATGTCGATCAGGTGGGGCCAGAGGAGCCCATTCCGTCGGTCGTGATCGCCGACGCTACAACCTGTGAACCGATCCTCCGTGTGCGCTATGCCGTCCTGCTGGACCACGGGTGGGAGGGGCAGTGGCTGGCGAACAGCGAGGGGCTGGTCATCCGGGTGGAGGACGGCTTTGCGGTTGTGCGCCCGCACACGACTCCCGCCCTGGACTCCCTTCCCCCACCCCCCGTTGTGCCATCGCACAGCTGGGGCCCGCTCCCGGCCCCCTCGTTCAGCTCTCGCGGTGGCTTGCTCTACGACCTCGCGGGGATCTGGCTTGGCTCTGACAACTGGGTGCGCTTCCCCGCGTTCGATGCGCTCAGCCTGGGGGATGGAGTGAGCAAGTGGGGTGTGGTCAGGTGGGGAGACTGGGACGGCAGCGGGGTACAGTTCATCACGACCGACCACGTGGGCGAGGCGGATGTCGTCTGGAACCTCCAACCGCCAGAGGTCGAGTTGCTGGCCCCCGTCCTGCTCGTCGTTTCCGATGGGGCAGCGGATGCGCTGGTGCTCTACTGGACGGACGGCCCGGACAACGCGACAGCCTGGCAGTACCGCACACGCGGTCCCTGGTACAGCGACCGGGCAGCTTGGGGAGAGTGGACGGACATCCCGGCGCGGGAGGCAGCAACGCGCAGATACCGTCTCACGGGTCTGGGCGAGGGCATGGGCTACGGCATCCAGTTGCGGGGTGTCGTGGGCGAAGTCGCAGGACCGCCCTCCGATTCCGTGTGGGGTGAGGTCCCCACGCTCGACCCCAACGGCGTTCCCCGCCTCGATGTCAACTGGGGTGGTGGCCAGCTCTCCGAGGGCGGTCGCGCCTGGCGCCTGGGCGCGACCGTAGTCAACATTCCCGCCGGGATGCGCGTATTGGCATCGGTCAACCCCCCCGGCGACCCGGGTGAGCCGTTCGACTATATGTACGTCATTGATGCCGAGAGCGACTCCCTTCTGCAGGTGGCCACCGACTTTGGTGCGGAGTGCTCACGGCATGTCCGCAGCGCCGCACTCGGGCGCGACATCAATGCGCTGTTCGACCAGATCATCGCCTCGGCGAGAGTCCAGCTGGAAGCCGAACCGCACCTGACGGCGACGACGCCCGGCGATGGCGGTGTCGTGACGCTGAGATGGGTTGGTGGTGCCGACGATGCCACGCGCTGGGAGTATCGCCTCCATGGCCCTCACCCCATTGGAGGCGAAGGCCCATGGCCGGAGGCCCCGTGGGGCAGGTGGACGGAAGTTCCCAGCAGCGACGGGGAGACCAGGAGCCACAGCGTGCGTGGTCTGCCCGAAGGGACTGCCTGGGTCTTCCAGGTACGCGCCGTGGCGGGGAGCGTTGCAGGTGCTCCGTCAGTTGAAGCGCTCGGTGGCACAGCCGTTGTGGGACCGGACGGGATCCCTCAGCTTCACGACTACCCGCAGTGGGGCGAAGGCGGCAGAACATGGCGTCTGCACGACAGCCCGACCGTGATCGATGTGCCTGTCGGCTTGGTCGTGGGCGCGTCTTCCCCCGGCCACTATTCGGGTGGGCTAATTGGCATCTCGGAGCAGTCCACTGGCGACTGGATTCTCGTGGATGTCGAAGCGGCAACGGAGATGGCATTTGAAGGCGGGATAGTGTCAATGGAACCGCCGTGTGGGTTCTGGCCTGCTAGCCATGATGACCTGTTCGACCGAATGGGAGCGTCACTGCGGCTGCAGCCGATGGAGCGGTGATGCCCCTGCCGCAAAGTGACGGCTGAGTTGCCGCGGCGGCTCAGTTGAACCTCGGAAGGCTCCAGCGTGTCCACCGGCTCGTGGGTCCTCGTCACGCCGGAATAGCGTTAGTGCTCAGACTCAAGGTGGCCTCGCTCCGGTGAGCCACGCCAACCCCTCCCCTGCTTCAGAAGCGCGTCAGGCGGAGCGCCTTTCACCTAAGGTCCGCAGGAGTCTGGGTCCACGGGGATGCTGCTCCCCAGCAGGCGATCTCGCCCGACTCCCGAACCGCGCAGCTATGTGAGTAGCCGACGCTTACAGAGCGGAAGCTCCCCGCTGGCGCGTCTATCTGTCCATACGGGTTGTACCCCCAGCAGACGATACCGCCCGACTCCCGCACCGCACAGCTATGCGCGGTGCCCGCGCTCACGGAGCGGAAACGTCCGGCGGGCGCGTCCACTACCGCCGCCGAGAGGCCCTCCCAGCCCCAACAGACGAGCTCGCCCGACTCCCGTACCGCACAGGCATGGGCCCAACCCGTGCTCACGTAACGGAAGCCTCCCGCCGGTACCTCCGTCTGGTCAAAGAAGCGGCCCCCCCAGCAGGCGATCTCGCCCGACTCCCGCAGTGCACAGTTATTATCCGTACCCGTGCTCACGGAACGGAAACTCCCTGCTGGCGCGTCCGTCGGGCCGTGGCCTGTGCCCCCCGGCGGCGAGGTCGATGTAGTTGGCGGCGAGGGTGCCGGCGCGTCCGTCTGGAAGCTGCTGTGGGCCCACCAGCAGGCGATTGCGCCGGACTTCCGCACCGCACAGCTATGATCCGTACCCACGCTCACGGAGCGGAAACTCCCTGCCGGCCCGTCCGTCCCGCCCGCGTAACTGCTCCCCCAGCAAACGACTGCGCCCGACTCCCGCACCGCACAGCTATGACTCCCACCCGCGCTCACGGAGCGAAAACTCCCGGTCGGCCCGTCCGTCCTGCCCGCGTAACTGCTCCCCCAGCAAACGACTGCGCCCGACTCCCGCACCGCACAG
>VXPF01000079.1:13907-22703 GCA_009839725.1 Dehalococcoidia bacterium
GCCCGCGTAACTGCTCCCCCAGCAAACGACTGCGCCCGACTCCCGCACCGCACAGCTATGAATGTCACCCGCGCTCACGGAGCGAAAACTTCCCGCTGGCATGTCCGCCAGAAGCGCTGTGCCCGGATCCCAGCAAACGACTGCGCCCGACTCCCGCACCGCACAGCTATGACCCCCACCCGCGCTCACGGAGCGAAAACTCCCCGCCGGCGCATCCGCCTTCCCTACGGGACTGCTCCCCCAGCAGGCGATCTCGCCTGACTCCCGCACCGCACAGCTATGGGTCCACCAACCCGCGCTCACTGAACGGAAGCTTCCGGTCGGCGCGTCCGTTTGGCCATGGTTGTTGTCCCCCCAGCAGACGATCTCGCCCAACTCCCGCACCGCACAGCTATGACTCCCACCCGCGCTCACGGAGCGGAAGCTCCCCGCTGGCGCGTCTATCTGTCCATACGGGTTGTACCCCCAGCAGACGATACCGCCCGACTCCCGCACCGCACAGCTATGCGCGGTGCCCGCGCTCACGGAGCGGAAACGTCCGGCGGGCGCGTCCACTACCGCCGCCGAGAGGCCCTCCCAGCCCCAACAGACGAGCTCGCCCGACTCCCGTACCGCACAGGCATGGGCCCAACCCGTGCTCACGTAACGGAAGCCTCCCGCCGGTACCTCCGTCTGGTCAAAGAAGCGGCCCCCCCAGCAGGTGATCTCGCCCGACTCCCGCACCGCACAGCTGTGGACCTCGGCCGCGCTCACTGAACGGAAGCTTCCGGTCGGCGCGTCCGCTTGGCCATGGTCGTTGTCCCCCCAGCAGACGATCTCGCCCGACTCCCGCACGACGCAGCTATGACCGTTTCCCGCACTGACCTGCACTGCCCCATTCTCAAGCTGTATTTCTGCAGGTAGTCGAGGGTCTTCTTCGCCGCCACGCAGCACGGCGACCAACACGACCGCTACCGTGGCCAGGACGGCCATCGCCGCAGCCCACGCGATCGTTCGTCCGAGCGAAGAGAACGCCGACGGGAGAGCGAGCAGCGCTCGAATGCGCGATCCCATGCCTTCCGGCTTGGCCTGCCAGGCGGCGAGCGCGTGGCGGTCCTCCAGTTCAAGCTTCCCGAGCATGTTCGAGATGTGGTACTTGACGGCGTCGGGACTGACGCCGAGGCGCACGGCGATCTCCGCGTTCGTCCCGCCCTTGCGCAACTCCCCGAGCACCCGCCACTCGGCAGGCGTGAGGATGTCTGGGTGGCGCGGCCTTCCGCCGCGGCTGCGTTCCATGCATCGATCCTCCCACACAATGGGGAAGGTTTCCCTACCCGCTCAGGTTCCGGGCCGGCTCCATCCCGACACTCAACGAGGTTCGCCTCAATGTGCTGCGCCTGCTCGAACTCCAGAGCCTGCCAGCGTCGCTGGACCTTGCCCACCTGCTGCTGGAAGGCCCCTCGATTTCCGCCTCATCCCCGTGCCGGCCACACGGTTACGCCGACCTCCACCCATGACTCGGCCACCGACGCGCTCCTCGGTCAACGTAGGCTCACGGGGAGTGCCCTCCGCACGGGTCGGTGCGACGCTGCCAACGTTCTGGACATCGGGCCCTCGAAGGCATCGAGGTCGTCAAGACCTTCGACCGGCACCCGCGTTCGAGCACTTGCCGCTGCGGAAGCAAGCGGAGCTTGAGGACGAGGTTCTCGATGTTCGCTGCGAGCAGAAGAGCGCCGACATCGGTTCCTCGATCAGGCTCAGCCTTCCTCCACCAGCCGCGGGGCGGAAATGCGCGGGGTCCATCGCCGAGCTGAGCGCACCCTCATATCGGCAGCACTCGGACTCTGCTCCGGCCTTCGTCGACCACGACGAGGGCTCCAGAAGACAGGTCTGCCTCATGCTGACCCAGAGCAGCTACGACCGCAGCACCCAGATGGTCTGGCAAGACGTTCTCGGCGCGAGCCTGAAGCACGCTCGGGCCAGCATCGTGCGAGAGCGCAAGCATGATGCCGAAGTCGAGGTCGTGGGTGAACACGACGTACTGGTTGGCGGCTGCCCAGTCCATGATCGCCCTGTCGGTGGCTCGCGGATTGCCGACGGTGGACCAGTGCACGGCCTCCCACCCTTGGGCTCGGCAGCATTGGCACCCACTCGGGCGACAGGTTCATGTCGAGGAGGAGCTTCGGCCTCACGGCGTCGAGAGGGGGGCCTCGTGTTCCTCCAGCCTCCAGGCAGCGTAGGCCAGCGCCTGGTCGATGTCCTCCCGTTCAAGGTAGGGATAGGAGCCGAGGATTTCGGCGGGCGAGCGGCCGGCCGCCAGCAGACCGACCACGGTCCCCACGGTTACCCGCAGACCGCGTATGCAGGCCTTACCGCCCATGACCTCGGGATCGATGGTGATTCTCTCCAGCGTCTTCATGGTCATCACCTTTCAATGCTGAGGCTTTGAGGTTGCCCGTCGCAAGTGGGAAAGCGTTGCTCATCAGCCTACTCCTCATCGAATGCGGTCCTAACGACGAGGCTTCGATGTCCTCCCACAGGCCGCTCAGGCCAACTGTTTCCAGCGAGAGCCCCGCATGAGGACGGGTCCGTGCTGGCGCTGGTGCTCGAAGAGCTCGTTGAACGGCCCGAGGGACTGGTGGTGGTCGGCGATGGGTGGGGCACCAGCTTTGAGGGGCCGGGTTGGTCCCTCGTATAGTCCTGGACAATGGCGATGGAACGCTCCCGGTCGCTGCGAACCCAACTGGTTTCAAGGATCAGCGAGCTGGGTGTTGCCGCCGACAGTCCAGTCGCCCGTGCGTTCAGGTCGGTACCAAGGGAGGCCTTCGTGCACGGGATTCCCCTCGAGGACGTGTACAAGGACCGCGCAATCACCACCAAGACCCGCGAGGGTATCCTGACGAGTTCGTCTTCGCAGCCCTCGCTGATGGCGCGGATGTTGAGCCGAATCGATGTCCAGCCCGGCCAGAACGTTCTCGAAGTCGGAACGGGTACCGGCTACAACGCAGCCCTACTGGCCGACCTCGTGGGACCGCGGGGCACCGTAACAACCGTCGACATCGACCCCGAGGTAGCTGCCGCCGCAGCTGAGAGCCTGAAAGCGGCCGGCTACGAGCGGGTGGAAGTGGTTGCCGGTGATGGCGGGCTAGGCTTCGCGGAAAACGCACCCTACGACCGCATCATCGTCACCGCTGGCGTGTGGCAGATTCCACCACCTTGGACCCACCAACTCAGTACGGAGGGCGGCATGGTGCTTCCGCTGAGGGTGAACGGCTCAGCCCTCGCCCCCCTGCTCCGTCCAGATGGGGAGGGGTTGTCAGGCCGTGGAGCCGATCCCTGCTCGTTCATAGCGCTCGCGGGGGCGTTCGCCGGCGGCTACGACTACGAACTGCGGTCCGGACTGGTTGCCCGGTCGGACCGCGCTCTGCGCCCCTCGGAAGCTAGGGCGATCGACTTTCTGCTGACGGAGAGTGGCCGGGACGATGCCGGCCTGCCAGACCTCAGAGGTGACGAGACCGACACCCTCGCCTTCTACCACTACCTTCAACTCCAGGGTTTGTATCCGTTCAGCTTCTCAATCCCAAGGGTGTGCCTGGGATCGGGGTCCACTCGCTGCTCTTGACGTCGCCAGGGTCGGCCCTGGGGTTCGGGGAGACGATGACCGTCTACGGCACAGACGAGGCGCAGCTGCTCGCCCAAGACACCCTGCAGGACTGGCGCGCTCGGGGTTCCCCCTCGCTAGACACTTTGCGTACTCGCGTCGAGGCTACCGGCCATCCGTTGGCAGAGATTCCGGCGCTCCAGGACGGGAAGTATCGTTTTCGCAGAGGGCCTGACTGTATCGAGTTGTGGTACGAGTCCTGAGGGCACCCTTTGGACGCCGAGACCCCCCCCGGCCGGCAGGGGAGAAGCGGCCCGGCGTCGGAGATGCCTTAGGGGTGGTGCGTGTCTCCGTCTAGCCTTGGGGGATCGTAGCGATGCAGAAAGGGCAGGCAGTAGCCACGCCCCTGGATCTACTCAACCACCTCCCACGGAGACGTGTATGCACCTACGACATCAACACCGCTTTCGTGAAGACGCCGGAGGCGCCTCAACGGGTCTGCGTAGTAGCTAGTGTGCCCATCGTCGATCGTGTCCACCGTTATCGACGCGTCGTCCTCACCTGTCTCATCCGATACCTCTCCCCAACGCCGAAGCGCTTCGTCGAATCTATCCCGCTGATGGGGTTGCTGGCCGGGAAACCAAGCATAGTCGGTCAGCTTAGCCACCATGTCGATGTCACTCGCGACTTCCTCCCACCCATCGAGTCGTATCTTGGGAGGGAGCTTCGACATCGCATGGAAGTCTTGGAGGCTAGCGGAACAGAAGTAGCAGATGTAGAGCAGGATCAGCTCCGAAGCGCAGTGATCGTATCGACCCACCCTGTCTCCGAAGAGTTCTTCGTACTGCTCCGAGCTAGCGGGATGAGCATAGCGGCTCAGGAAAGAGTAATGCACTTGCCACTGCTCAGATTGGCTTCTTGAGAGGAGCCCTTCTTCCATCAGCTTCGTTCCTAGAACAGAGACGGAAAACCAGTCCGACCAGAGCTGATGTGCGCTAATCTCCTCCCCTTCGCCGCTGTACGTCAGGAAGTCCCAGGGCGTGTTCAAGAGGAAGTAATACCGCGAAAGGCTGTATCCGGCATCGTCACCAGAGCCGCGCTGGGCGGGGAAACTGTCCCGCTGAGCGAGCATCACCAGCTTGTCGATGTGGTGATGCTCGAATGCCGAACGGACAACAGCGAATGCGGGCAAGTAGAGCCCCGCCTCCGCCAATTGCAGCGCCCCTCGCGAATAGGAGGCCAGCGACTTCGCCCTAAGCGCAAATGCGTCGTGGTGCCCATATGAGGTGTCGTCCAGGGACCGAATCCTGTAACCCACCACTTCGAGGTGAGCTATCAAGGATTGGGCTCCATTCACCAGATCCCCGTGTTCGTTATGAAACCGTTCATCTGCAAGGCTGGGCAGCATGGTAGTGAGTGTAGTCTGCCCGAGAGGAGACGCGCTCCCACCAGCGTCAGCGGCGCCGTCGGACCCTATCACTGGCCTCCATGCCGCCCCCCTCCGTCCCGCCAAGAAGCGCAATGCCAGTTTCGCGCTATCGCGCTAGCACGGAGGCGCGACCCACCCCAGAACCGGATAGAGCCCTGCTAGCCGCTGGCCGGTCATGGGGCTGGCGGGACTTCGGAGATTTCCCGTATCTCTTCGGGCTCCGCGACCCCCTCTGGGGGTGACGAGCGGGGCAGGAGTTCTCCCGCGTACACTCTCCACATGGTCCTTTTGCCCTCAGACGTCTCCGCACACATGGAGACAGCGTTCGCACCATGACAGCTACACCCTTCCTCACGCGCGTTCGGATCAAGGGTTACAAGAGCATCACTGCGTGTGACACCAAGCTCGGGAGCCTCGCCTTCCTTGTGGGCCCGAACGGCTCTGGCAAGAGCAACTTCATCGACGCTCTCCGGTTCGTGGCAGACGCGCTCACCGACTCGCCTGATCGAGTCGATCCAGACCACAACGTCATCCATGTCACGCCCGGGAAGGTCCCCGACACGCCCTTGGGCTACTCACTCGAAAGTCGCGGGGGCATCCGGATGGTTCACCAGCAGATGGGACCTCTGGGATTCTCCTTCGCGATTCGGCTCGACTTTCTTAGTCCCCATGGCTCGGCCGGGCATTACAGCCTGCAGATCGGCGCCAACGAAGCAGCTCAGGTGCGGCAGGAGGAACCACAGTTCGTGGTCGAGCGAGAGGAGTGCGTCTTTGCGGACGGCCCATCCTTCTCGATTGACAAGAACACGGTTGATGGATTTCCACCGCCCCCCTTTCCTCCCGACACGTCATGGCCGTGCGTAGATCGGACCCAGCTCTATCTCAGACAGTTGGCCCTATTTCGCCATGAGTCACCGACCCTCGCACCATTTCGCAAGGCCCACGACGCCTTCCTTCGGATGCGCTTCTATACGCTGGCCCCGGAGGTCATGCGCAAGGTGGCAACGCCAGCCGAAAGTGAGTTGTTGCGGCAGGACGGCGTGAACATCTGGGATGCGCTTCGGGGCCTTCACAGCCGCAGCCCCAGCACCTTTCGTCGGATTGAGGAATACCTGGGACATGCCGTCCCTGGTCTGTCAATTGAACCGTTTGTTCTGAGTAACGGCGACTCGGCATATGCTGAGTTTCAACAGCAGATCCCTGGCCGGTCCCGTCCGAGTAAGCACGCCGCCCGGTCGATGTCCGACGGCACCCTGCGAGCAGTCGGCATCCTGACAGCCCTGCTGCAAGAGGACAAAGACGGTCCGCCTTCTGTCGTTGCCATCGAGGAACCCGAGACCGCGCTTCACCCAGGGGCCGTTGGCATGCTTCTAAGCGCCATGCAGGACGCGAAGGAACGCACCCAGGTCCTCGTCACGACCCACTCGCCTGACCTCCTGCATTCGGACGAAGTGCAAACCGATGAACTGCTCGCCTTCTCAGCGGATAGTGGCGCCACCGTCGTCGAGCAAGTTGACGAGGGTTCTCGGAAGATTCTGGGCGACCGTCTCTTCTCGCCGGGGGAACTCCTGCGGCTTAGCCAACTCGAGCCCAGCGATCTCGCCCACGACGTGGACTGCGACGAAGCCAGCCTCTTCGAACTCTAAATGAGGCAGATCGTCCCAATTGTCGAGGGAAAGGGTGATGCGCTCGCGCTTCCGGCACTGATCCGGCGCATCCTCGACGAGATGGGTGTGAGGAGGGCGGTTCAGGTGAAGACACCACTCCACGAGAAGCGTGGCACTCTGCTGCGTGCCGGCGAGTTGGAGCGCTACACACGGTTGGCACTCGCAAAGGCAGGAGACGATGCCAGAGTACTCCTGCTCATAGATGCCGACGACGACTGCGCCGCAAGGCTTGGCCCCGAACTCCAGCGCCGGGTTGATAGCGTCGCGGCTGGGAGCGCTGTGCTTGCCGTTCGAGAGTATGAGAATTGGCTGCTGGCCGACGCTGCGGCCTTCACGCGTGACAGTGCCTTCCGAGACCGGATCAGTCCACCGGGGAACCCTGAGAACGTTGAGGATGCTAAGCGTTGGCTGGGCGCGCGTCGCATCGATCGACGTTCCTACCGTCCGACGATTGACCAAGCCCGTCTAACGGAACTCGTGGACCTACAGATCGTTCGCCGGCGGTGTCAATCGTTTGACAAGTTCTGGCGCGAGGTCGAGCGGCTTACGACAGCCTAGCCATTCGACAGTCAGTCACACGCACCACGGCCGCCCTGGAAGCACTCTGCGGCTAGCGCTACCGGACGCCTTCACCTTTGTCCGGCGACGGGCGCCCACGGCAGCTTGGGTAACATGGTCAGCCCATGAACGAGTGGGTTCTGGCTCGCACTTGCGATCGCCTCCGGTGTCTTCGTGATCGCCAGCAACTGGCAACGTCTCGCCCGGATCAACCCGTGGACGATCATCGGGTGGATCATGCTGGCAGCGATCGTGCTCTACGTTGGAGTGGCTCTCTTGGCTACCTGCGCTATTGCTATGGGCTAGCGCTCCTTCACCATCGACGACGGAGTCCTGCACCATTTGGGCACTGCTGGCGCTGGGGGCCAGACAGGGGTGGTGACAAGAAGAACGTAGGTAAGCACTGCCCCACGGGTACCGCCGATGTCCAGCAACGACAGGGCTTTTCGGTGGGGCAGCACGTCCACATGGCCGTCGCAGGTGGCCCTCCTACAGGAAATGCTCGCTACGGGTCGTCGGGGCACGTTGCCACGATCCGCAGGTCGGCCAGGAACCGGCGTCGTGGTGCATGGGGGGGCGGCAGGCGCCAGGACTGTTCCAGGACGCCGCGCTCCTCGAGGACGGCCGTGGTCGTGCTCGCCAGCAGCACGCCGGGCAGGAAGGAGGCGACGTGGAGGAAGCCCGCCTCGGCTCGCTCCGACTCGAACAGGAACAGCACCAGCGGCGGCTGCCCGCCGTGGTCGTTCGCCGCATAGCGACTCTTGAAGTAGCGCTCGTAGGACCGCAGCCTCGTGGGCAGCCTTCTCGGCGTGGTTGCCCGCCGCTCGTACTCGAACAGGCACCACTCGAAGTAGCCCAGGTGCGCAAGCTGGAACGAGACGTCCGGGAGCAGGAGCTGACGCGCCCCCTCGGCGTCGTAGCTGATCTGCGAGCGGTGCGTGGGCAGCGGGTCGAAGAGCTCGTACTCGTCCGGAAGCGCCCCCACCTCGGCGCTGAGACGGGACGCGAACCCGACGATGCCGCGCTGGTGGTCTCGCTGCGAGGCGAGCGAGCGTAGCGAGGTCCCGATGTGCACGCCCTCGTGTTGCTGGGGCGTCCAGCGGTCGAGCACCGGCCCCACCGCCGCGCGGTCGCGCCGCGCGAGCACGGTCAGCCCCTCGTCGCTGAGCACGGAGCCGCCTCCCTCGTCGGCGCGCTGCACCAGCCGGCGCCGGCGCAGTCGGCGCAGCGCCTGGTTGACGCGGCGGCGTCTGACCCCGCCCATCAGGCCCGCCAGTTGCTCCCCCGTGCAGAGCGGCCAGTCCGCGAGCAGGTCCAGCACCTGCTTGTCCGTGCGCGAGAGCCGCACGGCGTAGGCGGCGTCGAGTCGCTCTGCGAGCAGCCGGAACCACTGCCGCGAGACGGGCGCACTGCGCAGCAGGTCAGCATCGCCTTCGTTCGCGTCTTCGGCGGCGGCGATGCCGTCGGCGGTGGGGAACCAGCGCCGCTGTGGGCGCTCCCCCAACTCCGCGAGTTCGGAGACAGTCGCTAGCGGCGTCGCGCAGAGGTCGCGCAGCGTCTCT
>VXPF01000116.1 GCA_009839725.1 Dehalococcoidia bacterium
CGGCCGTGGCCTTGCGGCCGTGGCGCTCGATGTGCGCGCGCAGGTAGTCGCCGACGGCGTCGGCCAGTCTCGGTTCCACGACTTCGCTCCATGCACCTCCAGCGTACGTACGTTCTGTTCCCGAGGCATTTCCCGTGGCTTCACCGATACCGCCCCGGGCGGGAGAGGCCACCCTTCCGCTACCCGCCAGCGGCCCCCTCCATGCAAGTAGGACTATTCAGGAGAAGCGGTGAACGCAACGCCACGGTTGCCAACGGTGCGGGTGCTGAAGGCCGGTGCTGTGCCATCGGCTCGCAGTGAGGCGTAGGTGGTGAAGACCCGGCTTAGGATGGGCCGTGTCTCGCGCGAAGCTCATCGAGTTGGGTCGCTGCGCCTTCAGAGAGATCGAGACCGGATAGCTTCTCCACGAGATGCTGCCCTTCGTGCCAGAACGCCCCCGATTCACCGTGTTCGGCAACGTAGATCAGCAGCCGCACCGTTGCCTCGGGGTAACTCGACCACTGGTCTCCTTCGTTTATCTCATGAAGGACAGGCCATCCATCGAGTGGCACCCTGGGCATCCTGACTGCGAGGTCAACAACCTCGGGGAACAGGCTCTCAAAGTAGCCTGCCCAGTTAACCATCACAGCCACCTCCCCATCGGTGAGGGGCACGGGCACGCCCTGCAGCCGGTTTTCCCAATACCGCTTGAGCCAACGGTCCCACAACTCTCGCTGGCGTGCGTCGTCCACTTCGCGAATACGGTTGCCCAGGCTCCCCGCGAAGAAGCGTTTGTCCGATTCGTCAGCGGCTTTGAAGAACTCGGGCGTCCAGGCGTCCAGCGGGTCGTCGACCAGGTAGGTGACGACAGACGTGCACAGTGCGATGAACGCTCGGCGGTGCTGGCCCTGACTCGGAAACAGGTCGCTCATGTAAGGGATCGCCGCGAAGATCGCCCCCTCTATCGCGGTGATCACGTTGTGATCCATCCGCCCGTACAGCAGGCCGTCCCAGACAGCCTGTTGGTCGTCACCGTCGGCGCCTTCAAACAGCGGCACCAGGTGCTCCCTCGTCCACGCCTCATCGGCGGCGAGGAGGAATCCCAGGGCTCGGGCGAGAACCGCCCGCCCCAATCTCCCGGCGACTTCCCGTTCATTGATCAGCTGCAGGAGAGCCGAGGAGTGCTCTTCGTCCATGGCGGCCGGCCGCGGGTCGTGGCGGTTCCTCCATAAGGAGAGGCTCCACACCCAGTACTCCGTGAGCACGCCTGCCGGGTGGTTGATGGCCACGGTCAGCCACCCCCCCGACTCCAGCTCCCCATCGTCCTGGCCGCAGTGCGCCCAGAGGCTGCGCGCGAGGTGATCCGACTCCTCAAGCAACGCCGGCGCGTAGGGGGGTCCCCCGTCCTTGACCAGGGAGCGGAGCAGCTCGGCGAGCGCCCGGACGTGGTGCCGATAGAGTTCGACGTTGCCCAGCCGGGCAAGGGCCCGACGGTGCCTGTCTTCATCCAGCTCACCAGACCATGAGCGCAGCAGCGTCGTCCACAGGTCGCTGTCCCAGTCCTCCGACCCGGCCAGCGCGTCGGCCAGTGCGAGTCCCCACTCGAAGTCTTGCGTGGCCGCTTCCCCCACGGTGCGCAGGAGCTCGGCGCGACCCGGCTCGGAGGGGCCGTTGTCAAGGAAGGAGAGGAGCTCTTCGAGACTCTCGGCGGCAGGACGCGAAAGCAGCTCCTCGACGCTCCACGGACTCTCAGGACCGTCGTGGTCACCGTCCCAGCTGGTGGATTCGTAGTGGGTGAGGTCTGGGTACTCGCGCAGGCGGAAGTCTGTGTACCGCTCCTGGATGTCAGCGAGGGCCTCCCTGGCGAGGTCACAGTCCGGGTCCGAGTCACTCAGCCAGTGGAACCACGCGAAGTGTGTGGAGGCTGTGTACTGCTCCCGGTCGTTGTCGCGACGGGGCCACTCGTACTCCCGGATGGCATCGATGGTCGCCTGGCGTTGCCGCGCACTTGCTGCGGGGTAGCAGGCTCGCACGGCCAGAAACGTCTCGTGATGCGTTGCCGTGCGATGCAGGTCGATGCTGAACAACAGCCATCTGATCTTCTCGTCCGCGTCCAGGTCAGTGCGTCTCGGCAACGCATGCACGGCGAGGCGGCGCAACAGCGGCGCCTCCGCCTCCACCAGCCGGTCGCACCACCTCGCCCCGGCGTCCGGGCGAGTCGCAACCAGGCGTTCGAGCGCGTCACGAGCCACGTCAATCAGCACATCGACCGACTGCAGATAGCGGTCCTGGTCCTGTTCGTGGGGTTCGATCGCGCTCCGGTTAAAGCTCATCTCGTCGCTATCCCGGGTGGCCTGTTGCCAGGAACGGAGCGTGCGGTGCCGCTCCGCCAGATGGCGAACCACCCGCTCCAAAAGGGATTCCGCCACCTCCTGGAGGTTGGGCTTCAGGTGGTCCTCGTGCAGCCTCTCCAGGGAGAACTGGAGCATCGGGTCATGCTGCCGGTCCGTCTGAACACTGACCGGCGGGCCATCGTCGTCCTCGCTCGCCAGGACGAACCCCGGTTCGATCGCGAGTCCACCGGCCGCCATCGCGTCGAACACGTCCAGCAGGGAATCCGTCAACCCCGCTTCGGCGCAGCGCTCACCCAGGAACAGCAGGAGACTGGCGTCGGGTATGCGGGAGGCGGTCGAAAGGAGCAGCGAGACCCACCGAGCCAGGAGGGCGGCGCTCAGCCGATGATCTTCGTCGTGTACGACCCGCGCCAGCTCCCACCAGAACAACGGATGAACTCGCAGCCGGTTGCGTCCAATCAGCAGGAAGAGAGAGCTGGGATGGTCCCGGGCGAAGCGCGCAGCGAGCCACCGCGCCAGTCGCTCATCACGTTCCGAGAGGTCTTCGATTCCAAACAACGCTGCCAGGTATCCGCGTCGTTCGAGCCATGCGATCCAATCCACATGCGATGCGGCATCGGTGAAGAACCGGCATCGCTCGGGGTCGGATACGGCCTGGTCGATCAGGTCCACCGCCTCGTCGTCGAGAGGGGGCGGCTTGTTGGCGATCTCGGCAATGTCGCGCTGCCAGTCGAGGAGCCCCCGCCGGCTGTAGTCGGAGAGGCGCCTGACACCCTCTGCGAGCGTGCTGTGATCGCCTTCCGCCGACTTCTCGTACCGGATCGGCTGGACACCGAACAGTTGCCACTTCGTGCTGTCAGGCTCGTCGGTGAGCGCGAAGCGGTCACAAGCGTCTGGGGGGAGGGCTCGCGAGAGGTAGTTCATGACCGTGTCGCTGTGGCTGTAGCCAACGAAGAGGACGGAGTAGGTGCGAAACAGGTCGACCAGGAAGCGCCTCGCCCACCCCTCGGTCAGGTACGCCCTGCCGAAGTCGGCGTCGGTGAGCACCATGCCCCGAGGATCGGCGAGGTCGCCGTGCACGTGCACGATCCCCCTGAAACTGCTGCCCAGCGGCAGGGCGGGAGCCGTGAACACGGAGGAGGGCGTGTCGAAGACCTGCGCGGCAGCTTGCTCGAACAGTTCATCGAAGTTCGTCGTGACGAGGCGCACGGATTGCGGCGCCCGGTAGAGCCGCAGGAGGTCGGCGTGCAGCGAGGTCGGTGCGGGGGAACCTCCGCGGAGGGCCTCGGCGGCCCGTTCGTGAACGTTCGTGCCTCTGCCCTGCAGCCGGCCCAGGAAGCTATCCACGGGCTCCCCCTCTTCCTGGGCTTCGCCGGTCTCTGCGGCAATCGCCGCTGCGAGGTCTTCGAAGTTCGGGAGGTTAGCGGGCGGTCCCATCGAGACCCCTGCACCGGCGAATACAACGAGATCTCCTCTCTCCAGCGCCTCGGTTAGGCGCCGGGGGAAGTCAACACCAGCGAGTCTCACCTGTTACCTCCGCATGCAGTTCGCAGGGATGGTGTGGACCCCGGCGACAACTTCACGTCAACACCGTGGCCACAAGTGGAGTGCCGGTCAACCTGGCACGTCCGCCGCATCCTGACAGCCTCGTACACCTCGCCAGACGACGCCCGGATGCTGCGCCGTGATCCTCCGGCGGTGGGAAACGGCGGCGGCCGCCGAACTGGAGCGGCGTGAACGCAACGGCGGTACGGCGTGAACGTCCATCTGTGCGAGGCGTCGGGCTGCGGGAACACGCTCGAGGGCGGTGGCCCCCTCGCGCGCACCTGCTCGCCCACCTGCTCCCACCTGGTGTCCGCCCGCCGCCGGCATGCACAAGGGCTGCCGCCCGGACTGCGCCCGCGATCCCGTGCTCAAATCCTCACCGGTACCGGGCCAGGGGCGGCCTGGCTCACGAACCTGCTCGCGGCAGAGCCCCAACTCGCCTGACCGGTGGCGGCATGCGCCTGCTCGCTCCCGGGAGTCGACACGACGACCACCGAGGAGCCTGAGCCTGCCCACCGACCGCTATCGGACGATGCCGACGCGCTGAGCGCCCCGCTCGGACCTTCTTCGACTGCAGGGAACAGGTCGGTGTCGCCGGAGCAGACGATCGCCACGTCGTATTCGCCCTGATGTGCGAGAAGCGCGATATCAAGCGCCATTCTCACGTCGATTCCCTTCTCCTGCGGCCCCTGTCCACTTGGGTTGTCGGGCCAGCCGTGGGGATATCGCAACTGACGGGCGAAGACGTAGCATCCGGCCTCCTCCCAGGCTTCGCACTGTCGAACGTTCGCTCGATATGCGGCGGGCTGCAGGTATGCATCAGGCCGCCCCGTATACAGTCTGACGGCGGTGAGTGACCGACCGGAATCGCGAGAACAGAGCAGCCCGCCCAAAGCCCGCGGGTGAAACTGGCCGAGCCTGTACGGATCGACAGCATCGTCGAAGAATGCTCGGCGAGCACTGCGATAGAAGTTTTGGGCGTCCACGAAGACGACGACGCGGCTCACAGATGCCACCCATGGTTAAACAAGACCCCGCCAGCCCCCGAAGGAGCGGCGGGGAGGATTGCTGGGAGTATCCGGTGATCGGCACGCGGCGTCAATGAACAGGAGGGGCCGGCGGAGGCATCTCGTTTGGGTGAGCAAGCCCGGTGCGCTTTGACCCCGCCCACCCCCTCCATTCACAACGATCTTCTGTCGCGCATCGTGCTACTCGATATTCTTGCCCAACAAGGTAGGCGGATCGGGCATCGCGATCACCGAGTGCGGCGGTGGGGGAATCCTCAAGGGGTCGAGTTCTTCCCAGCCCGTGGTTGAGGCGGCGTCCTTCCGAACGGTCATGGCGCTCATGTCCCAATGAACCACGAGTTCGCTGTACTGGAAAGGGCGGCTTGACTGGTGCTCGGCCGGCAAGCCGGAAGGCCTTGCCCAGAGCACCCTCAGGTCAAACGGTACATCCTTCGATTCAAGGGCCTTATGGAACTCGTCGAAGCTGTCCTCAAACTCCACCAGGGCTGGCGATACGGAACCTAGCCTAGCCACTACGTCCGGCCTGATAGTCGCCATCTCTGTGGCGGTGGAGCCGAAGGGCGTTGCTACACTATCGCTGGGAGGCGCGATGAACAGCCGAGAACCCTACCCCGGACCAGGGCCAGCCGCCCGTGCTGCTTCGGTTGTGCCTGTGCTTACATCCGCCATTCCGATGCTGGGTGGACCAGCCTCCCAACTGGTCTCGATGGTGCTCGCATTGCCGCTCGAACGGCGACGGGCCGCCTGGCTCAACGACGTTGCAGAGAGGCTAGCGAAATTGGAGCAGAGGGTCGAGGAGTTCACGGTAGAGGCACTGGTCGACGACGAGGAGTTCATTACGGCGATGACATCCGCGACGCTTATCGCACTGCGGAACCACGACGCCGAAAAGCGCGCCGCCCTCCGAAACGCGGTGGTCAACGTCGCGTTGAAGAGAGAGCCCGCCGCTGAATTGCAGTCTATCTTCCTTGCGTTCGTGGATACCATGACGCCCTTGCACATACAGCTTCTGGCCATGTTCGGGGATAAGCCGGACTTCAAAGAAGGCCCGCTAGAAGGGACCGATCGCATTCCTGTACCAGAGGAGTATGTGCGAGAAGTCATTCCGCATCTTCCGCCGAACACCTACTCATTCTTGTGCCTTGATTTGGAGAATAGAAACCTGGTAGTTGGCTCACAGGAGTTCGTAATGGGTGGTATCCCAGGCAGCCTGACCGAACTTGGCCGCAAGTTCTTGGAATTCATCAGCGAGCAGTAGTCCGGCACTTCCCCCACCGCCCGCACTGTCTGGCGCTGGGTGCGGCGGCTGCTCATCGTGGTGCCGTGGTGGAGGTAGGCAGAACGTAGGCCCATGGCCGGGTCAAGAAGCCTAGGGTGCAGCCCGGGGCAGTCTTCGCCAGGTCAGCTTCGCGCTCTCTGGATGACGCGCTGCAGGCTGACCTCGGCTACCCTTACGCCTCGATTCAGGGAGGACCGTTATGGCCGATCTGGGCATGTGGAGGGTTGACGGGGACGCACCACGACGCGTGGGCCGCTCCGCCGTAGGACTTGAGCGCCGTCTGGAGGATTGGATCACGAACGACTCGTCGCTGCTCGCCGATGGGCTCACGTTGGTGGGCCGCCAAGTCCGTCTTGAGGGCGGCCCGCTCGACCTCCTCGCCATCGACTGGCAAGACCGGTGGGTTGTCATCGAACTCAAGCGAGAGCGTCTGTACCGTGACGCCCTCGCTCAGGCGTTCGACTACGCATCGTCGATTGCGGCGATGGACGCCGCCGACTTGGAGGAGCTGCTTCGTCCGGGGCTCTCAACCCTCGGTGACGCCGAGGAGTTGGCAGGCGCGGTGCGGCGACAACTGGATGGTGAGGACGGCGGTCGCGACGTGGCCGTCTTGCTAGCCGGTGTCGGCGTCGACGCCGGGCTGGAGCGCATTGTCGCCCACCTGGGCGGGTACGGAGTGCCGATCACGATCGTGAGCTTCGAGGCATTCGAGCCCGAGGGCGGTCCAAGGCTGCTGATTCGGGAGGTCACCGAGGAGCAGACAGGGCCGCCCCGCAGGGCTCACCGTCCCCGCCTCAGCATTGACGAGATGCGAGGGCTCGCCGCTGAGAAAGGCGTTGCGGAGCCCTTCGATCGCTTCCTCGAAATGGTTGAGGAGGCCGACCTGAAAGTGCAGCCGTATCGCAGGGGGGTGAGGATTGCACCCCCAACGAACCGTGCTCGCTACCTGATGTATGCGCGACCCGAGCAGGGAGGCATCTACCTGCACGCTGGCCCTGCGCAGTTCGCTGAGTTCTTCCCACCGCTCACGGAGGACGAGGCGACCGCTGCCATCGGCTCATTGGAGAGTGGTGCTGCGTACCAAGGCGGCGCCGAACTCGACGCCTGCCTTGACCAGATCGAGGCGTTCCTGAGAGCGCTCCCGCGCCCCGTCGAGGACGGCAAGCCGGGACTGGAGTAATGGAGCAGATGGAGGTCTGGTGGCGCACCTGGACGTGCTAGGGTTCAGGCGGCGTGACGAAGTTGTCGGGCTTCGTCCCGCAGTGCTTGAACACTGTGAGCCAGCTCGTCGATCGAGGCTCGGATGTCAGCAATCGAGCCGGACAGATTGACCGCCGCGACTTCCAGACGCTTGCCGGCGTTGCGAACCTCGTGCACGACCGGCCGTTCCTCGCCCTCCGCGTAGGCCAGCAGACCGCCGGGCAGGTCGAAGGCGGTGGCGTACGCGAGCATCTGGTAGAGGTCCGCGTTGGGAACCCGCTTGTCTTGGACGCGCTTGTACTTGGCGTCGCCGACGAACGTGCATATGGAACCGTCCCACCAGGAGAGGTCTGGCCTGAGACGCACCTGCCTCCCCTTGTCCAGCCAGAGCGTTCCGGGAAGGCTCGTGTCGGAGCGGAGGGTCCGGTCAGAGACACCGAGGGCCTCCCGCAGGGCCCTCGTAACAAACCCCTGGAACACCTCGTTCATGTCCATGAGGAATCCGTTCGCTCGCACGCCTCCGCGGTCCATCTCGATGGCCCGGTATCTCAGGATGAGGCGCGAGAGTTCGACTACCTCGCGGTAGTGCTCGTTCAGCCGGTTGAAGGCCACAGCCGGAACGTCGAGCGGCGAGAAGCGCAGAAGGGACACGTTCCCGAGCGTCGCGTCCATCCAGCGAAGGCCCTCGCGGGCGTCCGCGACCTCGATGTGCATGGCGCCAAGCACGGAGGCCGCCGCCTTCACAAGGCGGTTAGGCAGGATGTCGTCGGTGAAGTCGTCGTAGCGAACCTCCACCGGGAGGGGGATGTCGAACCGGCGACGGACTTGCTCCGCAACCATGATCCGCCCGCGGACGGTGTGAAGCGCTTCCTCCTCGGTCCGGTAGCCGTGGAGGAGCCCGCGCCCGAAGGCACGCCTGGCGGCCGCGACGAGGGCGGGCGCGAGTGCTTCGACCAGCGTCGGCTCGTCCTTGAAGGCGTAGGGCTCTTCCTGGAGCCTGAACGCTCCCATGGCGTTGGAGGCGAGGAAGAGCACGCGCGAGACTTCCAGCTTCGGGCGAATGGAAACCGCGAGGTCGCCCAGCTCAAGTGCTCCCACGGTGGAGCCCGGAGTCAGGCGATAGACGGCCTCCTGCCCGATGACCGGCTCGACCGTCAGCGACGGAACAGCCGCCCTGAGGGTGTCGCGGTCCTCGACAGAGAGGGGTGCCTCACGCGGCTCGTACTCCCGAAGCTCAAGCGTCTGCATCGGCAGAGCCGGCTTCGTCGGGTTCCCCGCCAGTACCGGGTTCGCTTTCCTCATCAGTGGCGCCGCTGAGTTCGCGCCGGAGTCGGTTCAGGTCGAACTCGGCCAGGCGGTCGTGCTGCCCGTAGAGCTGCTCTTCGATGTAGGGCAGAACGTTGTGCTCCCAGATGAGGTGGACCTTCTCCTCAGTGAGGTCCTCCTGCATGAAGTAGCTCGGACCAATAGCGGCTTCCCGGTTTGCCAGCTTCTCGTTGGCGAGGTCGACGATGTCCGCCACCCAATCCATGTCGTGCGCGTCGTAATCTTCAAACCACCATCGCAGCAAGTGCTGTACGGGTGGCTTGTCGGGGTGGAACTCGACGAAGTGGAAGCGGCGGCGCAGCGCCAGGTCTACCAGCGCGATCGAGCGATCGGCGGTGTTCATCGTGCCGATAATGTAGAGGTTGTCGGGCAGCTTGAAGGGCTCGTCCGAGTACTGCAGCTGCATCTCCTCGCCGCGGTATTCCAGGAGGAAGTAAAGCTCGCCGAAGACCTTGGCGAGATTGCCCCGGTTGATCTCATCGATGACGAGGAAATGTTTCGCTTCCGGCTCCTGACAGGCCTTGTCTGCCATCTGGACCAGAGGCCCGTCCCGCAGCTTGAAGCTTGCTCGCCCCTCGGCGTCGACTATCGGTCTGTAGCCCTGGACGAAGTCCTCGTAGGCATAGGACGGGTGGAACTGGACCAACCGCACGCGACCCTCTGACCCGGCCAGACACTCGGCCAACTCCCGAGCAACGTACGTCTTCCCTGTCCCGGGTGGCCCTTGGAAGATGACCTGGGGCTTGTCGTCCAACAGTCGCTCGATGTCGCGCAAGAAACCGGCGTCGAGGTGGAGTTCCTCCGCGAGCGCCTCGAGGTCACCGGGCTTGGGCGTAACGGGTGGGTCCGGGTCGTCGCCGGTCGGGAGCCCGGCGGTCTCGTTCATCCACACGACCGAGTGCGCTTCGAGGCGATTACGCGGCCGCTCGAACCCCAGTGCCTTCGTCCGTTCGACGAGCCGATCGAGGAAGGCCAGAGCGTGCTCGTAGTGGTCCCCTTCGTCAGCGTCGTTGGGAGGCTCTGAGTATCCAGTGTTTCTGTAGGCGTCGTTGAACTCGGTGATCTTGAAGGGCGGGTACTCGGGGCCGAGCGCCATCAGGAGGACGGATACGGGGCGGAGCCGGGTCCCGATGCCGGTGAACTTGGCATCAGCAGGCACCCGGCCCAGAAAGGCGGAGACCCGCTCCCTTGCAGCGGTGTTGTCGTCCGACCAGAGCGTTCGCAGGGCGTCTAGGCCCCGCGCAGGTTCGTCCTCAAGCCACCTCGTGATCACCTCGGTGGCGCGCCAGCCGCCCCCGCTGAGATTGCTCTGGAGGAGTGCTCTACTGACCAGCGACGGCCACTCCCCGCTGTTGGCGAGGACAGCTTCCCGCACGGCGCCAAGTCGCTCGACCGTATCGAGCTTGTATTCCATCTCCTCGGCATCCAACCGCCCGGACTCGATGAGGGGCTGCGCTCGCCTGATGTAGGCATCGATCCCGCTTGGCGTGAACTCTCGGACCCGTTCCTTGTGGATGCCCGACGTGGGCTCGCGCATGGCCGTCAAGTCTGACTGTTCCACGCCAAGCTGCCTGGCAGCGGATGCGATAGACCGTTGGGCTGCGGCCAGGGTCGGGTACTTTCTTGCGTCCTTCCGGCTGACCGGAACGGTGCCTTGTCCAAAGTAGGCGTTACGGACGCTTCTCTGACGGACTACGAATACCATCAATCACTCCAACGCCATCGTTTTACGACTAGTGCAGGCTACTCTCAACCGGCGTTCGACCGCGCGCGGGAGGTGGCATGTCACTACGGAGACGCTGGAAGCCAAGCTAGGCGTTCCACCTAGCGGCGCTAAATTCCTAGGTTGTCGAGCACGGGGTTTGTGCCACTGAACCGTCCGCAGCCTCATACGAACGAAAGCACTCCCCTCGCGCCTTGGCCGCCTTGACCGCCTTGACCGCCTTGACCGGCTAGCATGGCCCGGTGCAGCGAGTCGACGGGCGGGTGGTGTACTCCGCGACGGACCTCGTCGGGTACCTGGGGTGCCAGCACCTTGCGACGCTTGAACGCGCGGCCGCCTGGGGCCACCTGAAGCGGCCCAACCGCGAAGACAAGGTGCTGGACCGCATCGCCCAGCGAGGCATCGAGCACGAGCAGCGCTTCCTGGAGTCGCTCCGTGACGAAGGGCTCACGATCGTCGAGGTCGGGCGGGACGACGACTTGCCGTACGAAGAGCGCCGCATGCGCGGGCGCGACGACACCCTCGCCGCCATGCGCGAGGGCGCCGACGTCATCTTCCAAGCGGTTCTGTTGGACGGCCGCCGCTTCGGCTACGCCGACTTCTTGCGCCGCGTTGAGCGACCCAGCGACCTTGGCAACTGGAGCTACGAGGTCTGGGACACGAAGCTCGCTCGCCACGCGAAGGCGTCGGCCGTCCTACAGCTGTGCCTCTACTCCGATATGGTGTCGGAGCTGCAGGGAGCGCAGCCCGAGGAGATGCACCTTGCCCTCGGCGGCGTCCAACGCGAAACGGTCTCCTTCCGCGTTGCCGACTACGCTGCCTACTACCGGCTCGTCGCACGCGAGTTCGAGGCGTTCCTCGAAGATGGAGCGGTCCTCCCTGTCGAGGGCACGCCGGAGCCGGTCGAGCACTGCGGCGTGTGCCGTTGGAGCGAGCGCTGCCGGAAGCAGTGGCGCTCCGAGGACGACCTTTCTCTTGTCGCTGGTCTGTCGTCACGGCAACGGCGCGCCTTGCACGCCATCGACGTGACCACGCGCACCGGGCTCGCCGAACCGGCGGAGCCGCTTCCAGATCGACTCGATGGCGCTGGCCGCGAAGCTCTGGCGCGAATCCAGGCGCAGGCGGAGATCCAGGTCCGCGGCGAGCGCCTCGGGAGGACGATCTCTGAGCGCATCGAGCCCCCGCGCGACCGTGAGGACGAGCTGGTGCCCAAACAGGGGCTACTCATGCTTCCCGAGCCCTCCGCAGGCGACCTCTTCTTCGACATTGAGGGCGACCCCTTCTTTGAATCGGATGAGGTCGACGGCATCGACTACCTCTTCGGCGTCATCGAGCCCGGCCGTCCCGAGGAAGACGGGCAGCCGGCGTTCCACGCCTTCTGGGCAATCGAGGACGGCACCGTCACGACCGGCGCGGAACGGCGTGCCTTCGAGGACTTCATCGACCTCGTCATGGATCGCCTTCAGTCGGACCCGAATCTGCATATCTACCACTACGCGGCCTACGAGCCGACCGCCGTGAAGCGCCTCGCGGGGCGCTACGGCACGCGCGAGGAGGAGGTCGACCAGCTCCTGCGTGGAGACGTGTTCGTCGACCTCTTTCGGGCTGTGAGGCAGGGCGTTCGGGCGTCCGTCGAAAGCTACTCCATTAAGCGTCTGGAGCCGCTCTACGGGTTCAACCGCGGCGTCGACCTGCGCGATGCCAATGAGAGCATCATCGAGTTCGAGACCTGGCTTGAGCTTGGGCAGGGGGAGGAACGGGAGGATCTGCTCGCCGAGATCAAGGGCTACAACCGCGACGACTGCCTCTCGACGCTCCACCTGCGGGACTGGCTGGAAGACCAGCGGGCGGAGCTTGAGGGTGAGATCGGCGACCTGCCCCGTCCGACCGCGCCCGAGCCGGAGGAGTGGGAGGACAGTGATGAGCAGAAGGCTGTCAATGAGCTGGCGGACAAGCTGTGCGCGGGGCTGTCGGAGAGTCTTGAGGACCTCGACGACGACGAACGCGGCCGCTGGCTGCTGGCCCAACTCCTGAACTGGCACCGGCGGGAGGCGAAGTCGTTCTGGTGGCGCTACTTCTACCTCGTGGGGGAACTCACCGATGAGGAACGCCGCGAGGAGTCAGACGCGATAGGTGAGCTGACGTTCGAGGACTCGTGGCCCGACCCTAGGCCGAGGGCGCGTTCGACTGTGTACCGGTTCCGCTTCCCACCGCAGGACCACGCTATCAGGGAGGACGACTCGCCTCACGATCCGGAAACCGAAACGACTGCTGGCAAGGTCGTGTTCATCGACGACGAGGAGGGGCTGATCGACCTCAGGCGGGGCAACAGCCAACCTCAGCCCACACCCACATCCCTCATTCCGCACGATGTCGTCCGGCCAAGCCCCAAGCCTGAGAACCTGCAGCGGCTCGCCCGCTGGGTGCTCGAACGCGGCCTCGACGGCGCCGGTCCGTACGGGGCGGCCCGCGACTTACTTGCGCGGCGTCCACCGAAGTTGGGGCAGGACGAGGGGCAGCCCCTTCTCGATGACGGCGAGGATGCCCAGGATGCCGCGCGCCGACTGGCAGCGAGAATGGACACGAGCTACCTCGCCATCCAGGGACCGCCCGGGTCGGGGAAGAGCACGGTCGGGGCGCAGATGATCGTTGACCTCGTGGCTGCGGGGAAGCGCGTTGGCGTGACCGCCAACAGCCACAAGGTCATCGGCGAACTGCTGTTCAAGGTGGCAGGGGTCGCGAGCGAGCGGAGCATTGATGTAGCCATCGGCCAGCGCTCGAACGACGAGCCCGCCTACACGGACGCCGAGCATCTCAAGGACAACCACGCGGCACGCCACGCACTTGCCGAGGGCTCCCTGGATGTCGTTGGCGGAACAACCTGGCTCTGGGCCCGCGAGGACATGGTCGAGAGCGTCGACGTGATCTTCATCGACGAGGCCGGCCAGATGTCCCTCGCTGACGCGCTGGCAGCCTCGCTCGCAGCTACGAACCTCGTTCTCTTGGGCGACCCGCAGCAACTCGACCAGCCCCTGCAGGGCGTCCACCCGCCGGGTGCCGAGCGCTCGGCGCTCGCGCACCTACTTGATGGCAGCCGCGTGATGCCGAACCACCTCGGCCTCTTTCTCGACGGGACCTGGCGTCTCCATCCCGACATCAGCGCCTACACGTCCGAGGTGTTCTATGAGGACCGGCTGCACTCGCATCCCGACCGCGACCGCCTCGACCTCGAGGGCATCCCACCCCTTTCCGGCACGGGCATCCGGTTCGTACCGGTCCAACACGCCGGCCAGTCGAGTGAGTCTCCCGAGGAGGCCAAGGAGCTGGCGAACTTGGTCCACACCCTCTTGGACGGCGACCCCACCTACACGGATGCCGAGGGCTCAGACCACTCGCTGGACGAACAAGGCATCCTCGTCATCACGCCCTACAACGCCCAGGTCAAGGCAATCAAGGACGCGCTCCCGGACTTCCGTATCGGCACCGTCGACAAGTTCCAGGGGCAGGAGGCGCCCATCTCCATCTACTCGATGGCGACCAGCTCCGCCGACGAGGCACCCCACGGCATGGAGTTCCTGTACAGCCTCAACCGCCTCAACGTTGCCACCAGCCGCGCCCAGTGCCTCGCGGTCGTCGTCGCCAACCCCGCCCTCATCCGTGTCCGCTGCCGCACGCCCCGCCAGATGCGCCTCGCCAACGCCCTCGCGCGACTAATCGAAGTAGCGGGCAAGGGAGCGCAGCCAAGTCAGGCGGCGCTCGGCTGAACGATCGAAGCCGAGTCCTAACCTTGGGTCGCAAGTCGCGTTGGCGTCAGCCCTCAAGCAGGCCCCGGAGTGTTTGACAGCCCGCACGAGGCACACGGATCATGTGATTGCCAAGGGAGCAGGCTCGCCATGGACTGGCGCGACTACATCACCGTCGACCCGAACGTCTGCCACGGGCAGGCGTGCATTGCTGGAACCCGTGTGATGGCCAGCGTCATTCTCGACAACCTTGCCGCGGGCCTGACGGCCGAGGAGATCGCGGAGAGCTATCCAACGGTTTCCGTCGATGCGGTTACGGCGGCCCTCCACTACGCGACGGAACTGGCCAAGGAGCGGACTGTGCCGCTGGGCGCATAGAGACGCTCCATGCGGGTCAAGCTCGACGAGAACCTACCAGCACAGCTTAGGAGCCTGTTCACAGAGTCCGGGCATGACGCGGACCAGGGCAAGGATCTTTGAGCGCTCAAGAGGCGCCGCAGCGGGGAGGGCTGGGCGATGACGCCTGATGCCCTGATAGCGACGATGGTGGAACGTATTGCGGACCAGTTTGACCCAGACCGCACTGTTCTCTTCGGCTCGTGGGCAAGAGGCGAAGCGAAGGCGTCGAGTGATGTCGACCTGCTCGTCGTAATGCCGGACGGGACCGACCGGCGTGAGGCAGCTGTCGCGATGCGGGTCGCCGTGGGGGATCTGCCGATCTCTAAGGACATCGTCGTCACGACCCCAGACGAGATCGCCCGCCGCGCCCACATCGTGGGGACCGTTCTGCGAGCAGCTTTGCGCGAGGGGAAGGTCGTCCACGAACGCCCTTGAGGCGTTGGGGTGCCTACTCCGATCAGCTTCGGGCGAGAGCCAGGAATCGGGTGGCTGTGGGTTTGACAGTTGGGGTTGGGCTTACGCTTGGCCTTCTCGCAATAGGGCGGTGAAGCCCGCCTGCTCGAAATCCCGGTCGTAGGCGAGCGCCTCGGTGATGTTGCGTTCCTCCATGACGAGGAAGCTGGAGCAGTCCGTGAGACTCCATCGTTGATCGGCTCGGGCTCCGTAGCGCTCCACAGCGGTCTGGAACTGCGCATCCGTCTGCGGAACGATCTCCACATCCGGGTCCTGCTCCAGTTCCCGGACCATCTGCACTGCGAACCTGCGGCGGAACTCACCCGCCCCAGCCATGGCATCGAGCGCTTCGGTCAGGACCAGTTGCGTCGTCACGACCGTGATGGCTCCCAGATGTTCCGCGACGGTTACTGCCCGCTCATACAGCGCATCCTGGGGCCTCCAAAGTGCGATCCAGTAGCCCGCGTCCGCGAAGACCGCGGTCATACATCCTCTTCCTTGGGAAGACCGTAGAGGTAGTGCTTCTTGTTCCTCGCGAGATCGGTCGGGAGGCTGTCCCATGCGTCCTGAGGCATGGACTTGTGGAGTTCCTCAACTCGCTTGGCGATGCCGGCGAGTCCACTGCCCACCGCCAGCCCTTCCTCGATCGAGACAGTCACCTGCTCGCCCTCCTCGAGGTCGAGAGGCTCCGAAGGCGTCAGCACACCGTTGGCGTAGGTGGCCTTCACAGTTGTAGTCACGGCTGGACCTCCCCGCAGGCGCCTGTAACTATCCTACCGCGCCGTCGCCGCTGGCCGGAACAGCCGCGACAGGTCGTTCTGCGAGGTGAACCTTCCGCGGAGGCGTAGGAGACGACGATGAGCGAGACGGCAAGGAGGTTCCCGCCCGGCTGGGACGAAGACCGCGTGCGCGACGTCATTGAGCACTACGACGGGCAGTCGGACGACGAGTTGGCGGCGGAGATCGAGGCCACCTTCGAGGACAGGTCGCACACAGTGATGGTCATCCCGAACGATCTCGTTCCCGCTGTAAGGGCGCTCCCCTCTGAGTCCCCCGGTCCCACGCCGGCATCCCCTGCGCCCTGATGCGGGGTGGCGTGCTCTGTCACCGGTCACCGATGAAGAACGCTCGGCGGGCATTGCGATTGAAAGCTCCTAGCGTCCCACGAAAGCGATGGCTCGGATCACCGATGCCACTTGCGGGGCGAATAAAACCCCGCCAGCCCCAGAATAGAGCGGCGGGGAAGATCACTGAGAGGGTATTAGAAGATAACCGAAGGCGCCTGCCCCAACGTCAAAGAGCCACCGCCCACTGGAACGTTCGCAGTACCGTCCGCGTTGGCCTAGCCTTCCCCCGTTACTGCCTCACCACTCCCTGCGGGTCCCGTTGCGACGCCTCCCGGTTAAGAACATGCTCAAGGATAGAGAAGACCCGGGCGAGACCCCGGTCGTCTCCCCCAGCCCCGACACCTTGTTCCTGCAGTAAGAGCGCATGGGCGACGAAGCCCGCCAGCTGGAGCAGGTGGTCGTCCTCCGCGCTCCGGAAGGCAGGGCCGCCTATGACGCGCGCCAGGGGGACGTTGCGGGTGGGTGAGCCGTCCTCCCAGGCCTCGTAGCGGCTGGGGATGGGGTTGTGGACGCGCAGACGCCGGTAGAGAGCCCTGATCGGCTCCTCGTGCACGTGGTCGAAGATGAGGAAGGCGTGACAGCCTGCTCTGGCGGCGGAGGTGTTGATGCGCGTGAGCAGGCGGCCGAGGCTGACCTCATCCGTGCGCCCGCGTCCCCCCTTGTCTAGGCAGACGTTGATCAGCTCGACACCAGCGCCGCGTCGGGAGGCGTCCTCTAGGAGGCGCAGACCTCCCCGGAAGATATCCATCCCTTCTTCCGGGGAGACCCAGCCGTCGCGCTCCTCGCAGGCCGGGCCCTCCCCGGCGCTCAGCAGGTCGAACGGCAACAACTCCACCGTCACGGGGACGCGGTGGCGTCGGCGCAGCTCCTGCCGCCAGTCGCGGACGGCCCGGAAGAGGTCGTTCCAGCACTCGGCGTCGACACCGAGGGCGGAGCGGACGTGGTGACGGGCGCTCTCGCGCTCGTCGAGGTAGTACAGCCTCATGGCTTCGCTCCTTCATGTGTCGCGAAGGGCGGCCCTGGCAGCGCCGTCGCGAATGCGCCCTCGCCCGTCGTGCGCCAGGCGCGCCCCAGCGGTCCTTCGTCCTCTAGGGCTGCCTCGTACGAGACGCAAAGGGGGACCTGCACCCCCGTGCGTTCCATCTCCGTTCGCGCCACGCGCAGGAAGCGACTCTCCGAGAGGTCGTCGTGAAGAACGACCAGAACGTTGGGCCGCACGCCGTGGTCGTCTATAGGGCGGGAGGTGGAGTAGTAGCGCAGGTAGGGACCGAGCCGATCGGCCATGGTCCTGGGCCGCACGGCGCGGCGTTCCCACTCCAGGAAGAATGGCCTGGCGCGTCCTTCCCGGCGGAGGAGCCCGAAGGCGTCGGGACGAACCGAATGCAGCCCCTCGCCGTGGCGGAAGTAACGCGACGCCCGGTGGGGCGGGTCGACCTGCGCGACATCCCATCCACGGGCGCGGGCCTGCCGCATGAGGGCCGCGACAAAGCCGTGCACGGCCGCCGTGTGCGTGAGGTGGCGCAGCAACTGGCGGCTGCGGGAGCCGCGGACGTTGCGCCAGGCGAGGGGCTCCGCGGGCTCCACCGCAGCAGCGCTCCAGCGCTTCCGCAGGGCGCCGGCGGAAACGCGGTCGCGATGGGCGACGAGGGACAGCCCGCTGTCCGTGAGCGCGAGGCGGCTACATCCGGAGACGGGGACGCGCGCGGCGAGCGCCAGCGCCTCCAGGCGCAGCACGAGGCGCGAGGCCCTCGCCCCGGAGACGCCAAGCAGCCCTGCCAGGTCCTCAAGGGTGAGCCAGGGCCAGTCGAGGAGGAGATCGAGGGCCCTCTTCTCGGCGGGCTTGAGCCGTGACGGTGCGAGCAGGTGCTTCGGGATGGCGTCCCCGGGAAGCGCCGCCCGCAGGGGGCGGGTCTCCACCGGCGCGACGCCGCGCTGCCCGCCCAGGCGCACCGCCTCTGCCACGGTGATCCTCCCCGGCAGGGAGGGCAGCCGCCAGATACGGTCGCTCTCGTCCGCAAGCACCACCTCCCGCTCCAGCGCGAGGAAGGCCGGCAGAGGGGCGCCGCCCAGCAGGCGGCGGGCATGCCGCAGGCGCAGCTCGTCGGGCAGGATCAGCAGGAGGACGCCCGGGAGCGGTCCCTCAAACAGCCGCCGCAGCCGCCTGGAGAAGCCCGTGCGCTCGGAGGCCAGCCCCTGCCGCACGATGCCCGCGACGGGGCCGCCGGGTACGGCGATGGCGGCGTCGAGGGGCGCGGCGCGGTACCAGCGGAGGCGCAGGGGATGCGCGCAGGAGGCCAGCGCCGCGGTGAGCCGGTAGATGACGGCGAGGGCGTCCAGCCGTTCCAGCAGGAGACGGCGCCAGTGGCGGGAGACGGGACGCATCCGCAGCAGCTCCTCCTCGCCCATGCCCTCCCCGGGCGCGAGCCGTCGCAGGCCCGCATCCGTGAGGAGAAAACGCCGTGTCGGGGGGATGAGTTCGGTGGCATGGGAGAGGGAGGCGGCCAGGCCCGCCTCCTCCAGCCTCCCGGTGGCCGCGTAGGCGGCGCCGTGGGACCAGCCCGAGAGAGCGGCAAGCTCAAGGCGGTCGGCGAGCGGCGTCTCCGCCAGCTGGCGCAGGAGCGCCCCCTCGCAGGTCTCGGCCCTCATACCGCAGGCTCCTTTCCGGCCTCGCCCTCTCCGGAGCCAGCCCCCTCCCGGGGCCGCTTCTTCCGCCGCCTGCGCCGTTTGCCCGGCGGCGGCGAGTCGCTGTCCGGCGAAGGGTCACCGGCCTTCAGTCCTTCCAGTCCCGCGCGGTACTCCTCCACCCGCCTGCCGGCGTGGTGGGCCTCCCTCGCCGCGACTTCCGCGGCTGAGGCGCTGTAGGTCCGGGAGGCTTCGCGGATACGGTCGGCGACGCCGGCGACGCCCGTATCGGGCTTCCTCACCTGCATGGAGAAAGCGGGCAGGCGCTCCGTGCCCACCGTGGCGCGCACGTAGCACTGGTGCACCGGCAGGGAGACGATGTCGTCCTCGGAGACGCGCTCCCGGTCCAGCTCCCACACCAACTGGCGGGCGTCACTGCCGGCTACCTGGAAGACGCAGAGGCAGCCCACGTTCGCGAGGACGGTGTCCTTCATGGTTGGAGAAAGATCCGCCAGCTTGGCCAGGCTCTGGGTGGCGAGCACGAAGGAGGCCCCGTACTTGCCCAACTCCGACAGCATCGACTCGTAGTCGACGCCGGGCATGGACTGCATCTCATCGACGACTACGAGTGCCCCGCGCCGCTGCTCCAGGGGCAGGTGCTCCTGCTCGCGGATGACGGCGTCCACGAGGTTCAGCAGCGACGCGCCCACGAGGGCGGCCACGTCGCGCCCGGCTGCTCCCTGGGCGGTCGACACGAGGAGGACGTCGCCGTCGAGGATCGTCCGGCGCAGGTCGATGGTGGAGCGGGGCTGGCCGAGAATGGCGCGCGCCCGCCTCGAGGAGGCGTAGTAGGAGAGGCGGGTCTGCACGGGGGCGAGGGCCTCGGCACGGTACTCCCGCCGCCAGCCCCCGAAGTCCCGCGCCCACCACTCCAGCAGGTACGGGTCGGTCACCCGCTCGAGCACCTCCGCGCGGAAGCGCTCGTCGGAGAGCAGCCTCAGGGCGTCGAGGATGGTGTGCTGGTCGTCCGGGTCAAGGGAGGCGTTGGCCTCGTGCAGGGTCTTGACGCTCTGCTCGAGGATGGACTGCATCCTCGGCCCCCACTGCTGCCACAGCCCCCGCGCCACCCTGACGACCGAGTCGGCCGTGCGGTCGCGGTCGGCGAAGATGCGCGTGTCGAGGAGGTTGATGCCGGGCGCGCCCTCCTCCGTGGCGAGGTCGATCAGGCGCACCCGGTCGATGAGCGACGTCGGCACCTGCTCGAGGAGGCCGGCGACGAGGTCGGCGTGGGGGTCGACGACGACGATGGCGTCGCCGTCGCGTCCGTCCGCCTTCTCCCGCAGCTTGTGGGCGACGAGGTGCCCCATGAGCGTGGACTTGCCCATGCGCGTGCGCGCCACGTAGAGGTGGTGCCGGCGGAGGAGGTCGTCGGGGAAGCGGATCTCCCCCGGAGCCCCGGCCGTGGTCTCCCCGACGAGCGCGCCCCCGCCGACGTGCCTGGCCGCGGGCAGGAGGGCCTTCGCCCCCGAGCGCTCGACGAGGGGCGTCTCGTCGCCGGCCCCCGGCGGATGCCAGAGGGCGGCCACTTCGCGCACGCCGAGGACGCCGCGCTTGCCGAAGAGACCGGGCGGGGCGGGTTCGAGGGAGGGCGTGGGCAGGACGGGCCGCACCTTCCCCACCTTGAACCGCGCCCCGGCGGGGTGGTCGTAGTGGTGGTAGGCGGCCGCCACCGGCTCCAGCAGCTCCCGGGCACGCACCGCCTTCCCGCCGGAGGGCAGGATGGCGGTGACCTCGATGCGCGCCTCGAAGGCCGCGCGCGAGACCTTCTCCCTGACGAGGGTGGGGTCGTAGACGCGGTTGCGGCCGCCCTTCCAGCGCTGCCAGACCCAGAGACCGGCGATACTCGCCCCGAGCGCCCCCAGGCCGAGGAGGGCGGCCTTGAGGGGCTCGCCGCTCTGCACCCACTCCCAGCCCTTGAAGCCGACGAGTCCGACCACGGCGAGGACGGCGAGGGCGAGAGGCTCTGGACCACCCGAGGCGCCCTGCGAGGAGGGCGCGGGCTTCGGGGCCGGGCGCTGGGCGGCCGGCTGCCCGAAGGCGAGCTCCTGGTGGGACTGCGACCAGTCCGGGGCCAGGGGGCGCAGGAGGAGACGGGTGACCACCCGCTCGCCCTCCTCCGGGGCGGCGAGCGCCCCCAGCAGGGCGAGGAGGGGATCGGAGCCGGGGTCGAGCAGGTCGTCGTCACGGAAGGTGCGGAGGGGCACGTAGTCGGGGCCCGTGGAGGCGAGGGTCATGCCCCAGGCCTGCTCCCCTTCTCCGAGACGCAGGGGATCCTCCTCGGCGGACAGCTCCTCGATGCGCGCCTGCGGGTAGTGGGCGGCGATCTGCCCGCGCACGACCTCCCCGTCGCGACAGCGGGCCATGAGCGTGACGGCGTCTTCGT
>VXPF01000026.1 GCA_009839725.1 Dehalococcoidia bacterium
GATGGCTTTTGTTGCCGTGGCTCTGCGGGCTAACTAACCGGCGCGGGGCTGATGGGGGTAGGGGCGGGGCAGCGGCGAAAGCGCAGCGGGGGGCCAGCTCGCACCGGCTGCAACGCGGTCTTCGCGCGAGGCAGAGGCGCTTGCCGTGGAGCACGACGAGGGCGTGGAAGCGGGCCAGCGCGGGAGCATCGGCGGGAAGCGCGTCCGCGAGGTAGGCCTGCCAGGAGGCGTAGGACGCATCGGGCGAGGGGCCCAGGGCGAGGCGCGAGAAGAGCCTGCGCGTGTAGGCATCCACGACGACGGCCGGGTAGCCCGCGGCGTAGAGGGCGATGGCGTCGGCGGTCTCCGGGCCGATACCCCAGGTGGCGAGAAGCTGCTGGCGCAGCGTATCCGGGGGGAGGGCCAGAAGCGCATCGACCGACCCGTAGCGGGCGACCAGATCGAGGAAGGCGCGCAGCTTGCGCGCCTTGGTGCGGTACTGGCCGCTGGGGCGGATGAGCTCCTCGACGGCTTCGTCGGGGAGGCCGGCAAGGCGCCGGGGGTCGAGAACCCCCGCTTCCCGCAGGCGATCGATGGCTCGCTCGGCGTTCGTCCAGCTGGTGTGCTGCACCAGGATGGCGCCGCCGGCCACCTCGAAGGGGTCGCTCTCGAGCGTCCAGTGCCAGTGCTCGTCGCCGTGCATCCGCTCGAGGGCGGCGACGACATCAGGGATGGAGGGTCTGGGAACAGTTTTCCGCACGAACGTCATGGTAGGGCGCAGAGCCGCCCACTCCCCCATCATGTGGCCAATGATATTGGTACTTCTATGGTATTCTATCCACATGAAGGCTATACAAGTGACCTTCGACGAGGACTTGCTGACGAAGCTCGACGAGCTCTCCGAGGTCCGCGAGCGAGGCCGATCCGCAGTGCTGCGCCAGGCGGCGGCGGACTACCTTGCCCGCAAGACGGCCGAGGAAATCGACCGGCAGTATGCGGAAGGCTACGGCAGACTCCCGCAGACCGACGAGGAGCTTGACTGGGGCGAGTCCCGCGTTTGGCCGGAAGACTCGCGTGAAGGGGATGACTAGCAGTGGCCCTCCAGCGTGGCGACATCTGGATGCACCGTTTCGCTCCGCCTGACAAGCAGCGACCAGTTGTCGTTCTCACGCGCGCAGGGGCGCTGCCGCACCTCCGATCAGTCACGGTGGCGCCGGTGACCTCAACGATTCGCGGCATGGACAGTGAGGTCATCATCGGCCCTGATGAAGGTCTGAAACGCATCTCCGCCGTGAATCTCAACAATGTTCAGACAGTCGACCAGCGGCAGTTACGCCACTACGTCGGACACCTCGACAACCTCACGATGCAAGCTGTTTGCCGCGCGCTGGCTATCGCTACCGGCTGCGACTGAGGGCGGCTCATCCTCGCGCCCCCCTAGGCGATCCCATGCCGCTGTTCGAGGGCGGCAAGCTCGGGCAGGAGGCGGGCGGCGGCGCGGGCGATGACGCGCTCGGCGCGCCCGGCGGCAGCCAGGTCGGCGGCGCTGAAGGCGCCCGCCTCGCAGAGCTCCTCGAACTCGTCACGGTCCTCCTCGATGAGCCGCCCCTCGGGCGTGAGCCACCAGTCGAGGGCGAGGTCGCGGTAGGAGACTTCGCCCGGGCCGATGCGGACGCCGGCGACGGCATCGAAGCGGTGGGCGATGATGCGGTCGCGGTCCCGCATGCGGTAGACGGTGTAGGGCCGGGAGCGCCAGAAGTAGCCGTAGGAGACGGACCCGGGAGGGATGTCGATGGGCGTGCCGAACACAGCCCCGCCCCTCTGCATCACGTAGCTGACGATCACGAGCGAGGGTGACGCGAACTCGAGCTGCGTGGGGTAGCGCCGCTCGCTGCCGTCGGGCTTGCGCTTGCGCTCGACCCAGGGAGTCCCGGGGGACGCGGACGATGGGGGGCGGCTGAGGGTCACGCCCCCATCATCGCCGAGGGGACGTGCGGGGCGCGAGCGGGGCGCGGGCGTCACCGGGGGCCGTCGCGCGGTAGGCTTTCGGGCATGCATCGCATCCTCGGGGGCGGACTGGCGGCCCTGCTGGTCGTGCTGGCGGCGTCGTGCGGGGGCGGGGAACCGCCTCCCGAGCCCGTCCGTCTGCTGGAGGCGAGCGCGGAACGGGCGTACGAGGACGAGCTGCCCCAGGCCCGTTCGGTCGTGCGCGTTCGCTTCAACCGGGCAGTGGAGCCGGTGACCCTTCGCGCCCTGCAGGGGGCATTCCGGCTGACGCTGCCGGAGGATTCACCCCTGACGGGCCACTCGCTCGAGCGGATGCCGGTGGTGGACGTGGAGGTCGTCAGCCCGCGGGTGGTGGAGCTCACGGTCGGGGGCCTCATCCCGTTCGGCTCGACCCTGCACGTCTCGGCGGGATCGTTCTCGGGCCCGGACGAAGAGGTGACGGTGACCGTCACGAGCGAGTTCACGGAGCTGGGGGTGGTCCTGGCGGGGGGCGTGTTCATCTTCGGGGACCTCTCGCTGGTGGAGCCGCGCGCGGCGGAGGCTCCGACGCCCGACGACCGCAACCCGGCGATCGTGCGGACGGCGCTGGAGCAGCATCTGGAGAAGCGCGAGGCCTCGCCGGGCGTGCGCGAGGCGGCGATGCTGCTCTACGACGGGATGGACCTCGAGATCGTGCCCTCGCCCAAGGTGCGGGCGGCGGTAGCGGCGCTCGCGGGAACCTTCGCCGATGCGGCGGTGCGCTCCCTGCTGGGGCGGGACAACTGCACCGGCGAGCCGGCGGCCTTCATCGGCTTCCAGGAGCCGCCCGGCGACAGCGAGCTGGCGGCTCGCGTGACGTACGACGACGAAGGCCGCCGCGTTGTCTCCATCCGCCCGGACCTGGAGGCGGCGCCCTTCGAGCTGCTGATGCCCCTGGTCGCGCACGAGGCGATCCACTGCGATCGGCTCGACAGCCTGGACGAGGAGATCGTGGCGAGCGCGATCGACATCTACCTGTACATCCATCTGCTGCTGTCGCAGCCGGAGCTGGCGCGGGACACGTCGCCGCTGGCGCGGAACTTCAACATCGAGGCGCTGGCGATGCTGAACAGCGGCCGCCAGACGCCCGAGTCAATCGGCATCCTGGCGAGCCCGCACGGGCGGGAGGTGCTGCCGGAGTCGGGCGTTTCGCACCGATCGTTCGCCGAGTTGATCGCCGCCAGCTACGTGGATACCGCGGACGCCAGCGCGCCCGCCGAGGCGGTGGCGCAGCAGTACCTGGATGCCCTGGCGCGGGCCGTAGGCGCCCCGCTGGGGAGCGCCATCGATCTGGACTACGTGGACTCGCTGCTGGGGCGGGCGACACCATTCGAGACGATCTCGAACCTGCTGGGGGTCTTCGAGCTGGTGCCCGGCTAGGCTGCCCGCGCGGGCCGCCAAGGGCGCTCCAGCGGGGATGGCTCTATCATGATCTCCATGAACGGCGTCGTGCGCTTCTTCCTGACCGTCGTCCTGGCGGCAGTCCTGATCGTCGTGGTGTACCTGGTGGTGGCCGTGCTCGTGGACGGGTACTTCGGCGGAAACATCTACCCGAACGAGGCCGAGCCGGGCACCTGGTCGGCCCCGGATAGCTGGAGCGAGTGGCGCGACATCGCGCTCGTGGCGCTGGGCATCCTCGCCGCGATAGTCGGCCTCCTGGCCTGCATCCTGCTGGCGGTGCTCATCGGCGTTGCCCTCTCGGTGCATCGCGCGGTCAACCAGAAGGTCATGCCCCTGCTCGACTCGACGCGAGACCTCGTGGACGAGGTGCGGGGGACGGCGGAGTTCGTTGGAGAGTCGGCCGTGACGCCGATCATCCGCGTCTACTCGATCGTGAGCGGGGTGCGGAAGGGCCTGGACTCGCTCGGATCGCTGGGCGGCCGGTTCCGGGGCGGGTCGTGAGCTCGGGCGGACCTTCGGACGACCCCGTCATCGGGGAGGGGGAGGGCGGCAGCGCTGACGAGATCGTCGAGGAGCTGCGAACGGCGGCGGAGGAAGCGGTCGCCATCGCCCGCGAAGGCGCCAAAGAGAAGGAAGAAGAGCTCTGGGCGCGCTACCGCGAGCTGAGGAAGAGTCGGCGGGAACGCCGCGAGCGCTAGCCCCCACAAGCCCGAGTCACGCGCCCTTGCTACGCTAGCCCGACGCCTCGCGGAGAGGTGCTGGAGTGGCTGAACAGGCACGACTGGAAATCGTGTAGGGGTGCAAGCCCCTCGTGGGTTCGAATCCCACCCTCTCCGCCAGTGACGAGTGGCCAGTGACTAGTGGCTAGTGGTTGGTCCGCCCCACCCCGGGGGGAATGGGGCGGGGACGAGCCACCAGCCACTAGCCACCATTCACTACTCGCCGCCCCCTAGTGCCGGAAGTGGCGCGTGCCGGTGAAGACGAGCACGACGCCGTACTTGTCGCAGCAGTCGATGCAGTCCTGGTCGCGCAGGCTGCCGCCGGGGTGGGCGATGGCGGCGACGCCCGCCTGGCAGGCGCGCTCGACGGCGTCGTTCCAGGAGAAGGGGAAGAAGGCGTCGCTGGCGAGGGCCGCGCCCCGAAGCTCGTCGCCGGCCTTCTCCATCGCGATCTCGACGCTCTTCACGCGGTTGGGCTGGCCACTGCCCATGCCCAGCAGGCGGCCGTCCTTCGCCAGGGTGATGGCGTTGCTCTTGACGTGCTTCACGCAGCGCCAGGCGAAGCGCAGGTCAGCGAGCTGTTGCTCCGTGGGCTGCGTCTTCGAGACGACCTGGTAGTCGATCTCCTCGGGAGCGATCTCGTCGGCGTCCTGGAGGAGCCAGCCACCGCCGACCTGCCGCAGCGAGCGGCCGCCGCGTGAACGGGCGTCGGCCTCGAGGATGCGCAGGTCCTTCGACTTGCCCTTGAGCACCCGCAGGCCTTCCTCCGTGTAGGAGGGGGCGATGACGATCTCATAGAACATGCGCGTTGAGCCGTCGGTGGGGTTGCGGTACTCGCGCAGCTCGCGGGCAAGCTCTTCGTCGAGGGGGCGGTTGAAGGCGACGATGCCGCCGAAGGCGCTCACGGGGTCGGCCACGACGGCGAGGCGGTAGGCCTCCAGGAGGTCGTCGCGGGTGGCGGCGCCACAGGGGTTCGTGTGCTTGACGATGACGCAGGCGGGCTCGGGAAAGTCGTTGACGGCGTTCCAGGCGGCGTCGGCGTCGAGGTAGTTGTTGTAGGAGAGCTCCTTGCCGTGGTGCTGCACGGCGGTGGCGACGCCGCCGAGGGCGTCTTCGCCCAGGGAGCCATCGCGGTAGAAGGCCGCTCCCTGGTGGGGGTTCTCGCCGTACCGCAGTCCGGCGACGCGCTCGAGGGGGACGCTGAGGGCGGGCGGGGACTCGTCGCCGTCCCAGAGCCACTCGGCGACAGCGCTGTCGTAGCTGGCGACGTGCTGGAAGGCCTTCCAGGCAAGTCGCCGGCGGGCGTCGCCGGCGAGGCCGTCGCTGGCGAGCGACTCGAGGGTGGCGGCGTAGTCGGACGGGTCGACGAGGACGATGACGTCGGCGTGGTTCTTGGCGGCGGCGCGGAGCATGGTGGGGCCACCGATGTCGATGTTCTCGATGCCCTCGCCAAGGGAGGCGCCGCCCTTCTGCGTGACGACGGCGCGGAAGGGGTAGAGGTTGCAGGCGACGAGGTCGATGGTCCCGAAGCCGTGCTGTTCAAGGGCCTGGCCGTGTTCGGGCAGGTCGCGGCGGGCGAGGATGCCCGCGTGCACGGCGGGGTGGAGGGTCTTCACGCGGCCATCGAGCATCTCGGGGAAGCCGGTGACCTGTTCGATGCCGGTGACGGGGACGCCTGCGGCCTCGACGGCTCGTCTCGTGCCGCCCGTCGAGACGAGCTCCCAGCCTAGCTCGTGGAGCCCGCGGGCGAAATCCTCGATTCCGGTCTTGTCGTAGACGCCTAGCAGAGCGCGCATCGCTCACCTCCGTTGCTCCTCTTCCAGAGAAGCAAAAGGCCCGTCCGCAGGAACGGACCGGCCCAGGCGAGCGGCCAACTTGTTCTGACTCGGGCTCCCCCGCGGTACTCCGCGTTTTCGCCAGTTACCCGAGCACCCTGAGGATAGCAGGGGGCGGGAGGGGCCGTCGACCTGACATCTGGACATCACTCTGATCAAGCATCATGATGTCTGCATGCGGACAACGCTCACGCTGGACGACGACATCGCGGATGCGCTCAAGGAGCGGGCTCGCCTGCTGGACAAGCCATTCAAGCAGGTCGTGAACGAGATTCTGCGGCGCGGGTTGTCCCCTGCCCCGGAAGAACGCCGACCCGTCATCGAGGTGAAGGCAATCTGCAGCGGCCTCCGCCCGGGCATCGACCCCCTCAAGCTGAACGAGCTCTATGGCCAGCTCGAGACCGAGGATTTTCTCAGGGAGCAGGAGCGTGATCGTCCCTGACATCAACCTGCTCCTGTATGCCCACGACATCACATCTACGCGCCACGATCCGGCCCGCGCCTGGTGGGGCGACCTGCTGAACGGAACGGAGCGCATCGGCCTTCCGTGGCTCGTGGCTGCCGGCTTCGTCCGCCTCGCAACCAGCGCCCACGTGATGGGACAACCAGCGACGACGGAACAGGCCCTCGACACGGTCGAGTCGTGGTTCCGCTTGCCCCACATCTCACCGCTTAACCCGGGACCGCAGCACCTGACGCTGATGCGTGGAATCCTCGCAGCCGCGGGGGTCGGAGGAAATCTCGTCACGGACGCGCACATAGCCGCTCTCGCAATGGAATATCAGGCCGAAGTTCATTCCAACGACGGGGACTTCGGACGCTTTCCCGGGGTGCGCTGGCGCAATCCGCTCTAGGAACTCCCCCCTCAGGAGCGCCAGGCGCGGGCGATGGAGCCACCCCCGAGGACCTCGTCGCCACGGTAGAAGGCGATGGCCTGGCCTGGGGTGAGGGCGCGCTGGCGGGAGTCGAAGCGCACGGTGGCGGTGTCGCCGGCAGCGGAGGCGAGGATGGCGGGGGCGGCCTCGGCCTTGTAGCGGGGCTTGGCCTCGATGGGGCCGCGGAGAGCGGGCGGGGCGCCCGCCACCCAGGTGACGGCCTCGACGGCGGCGTGGTCGGCGTAGAGGTCGTCCTCCTCGCCGACGGTGACGACGTTGGTGGCGGCGTCGATGGCGGTCACGTAGCGGGGCTCGCCAAGGGCAATGCCGAGCCCCTTGCGCTGTCCCACGGTGAAGCCGGCGACACCCTCGTGCCGGGCGAGCACGGCGCCTTCGACGTCGCGCAGCTCGCCGGGACGGGGCTCGACGCGCTCGGAGACGAAGGCGCGGTAGTCGTTGCCGGGGACGAAGCAGATCTCGACGCTGTCGGGCTTCTCCGCGACGTCGAGGCCGGCGCGGCGGGCGACCTCGCGCACGTCGTCCTTGCGCAGGTCGCCGACGGGGAGCAGCAGCTTCGCGAGTTGCTCCTGCCCGAGCATGTAGAGGACGTAGGACTGGTCCTTCGAGTCGTCGACGCCCTTGAGGAGGCGGTGGGGCAGCCCGTCCTCGCCGTGAGCGACGCGGGCGTAGTGGCCGGTCGCGAGGAAGGCGGCATCGAAGGCGGGGAGGCGGTCGAGGAGGGCGCGGTACTTGATGTGCTCGTTGCAGCGGGCGCAGGGGTTGGGGGTGCGGCCGGCGGCGTACTCGGACACGAAGGGGTCGACGACGTGCTCGCGGAAGGCGTCCTCGAAATTGAGCACGTAATGGCGGATGCCGAGCTGCCCGGCAACGCGGCGGGCGTCGTCGATGTCCTCGACGCTGCAGCACTGCTGGTGGCCGCGAAGCTGGTCGGGGCGCTCCTCGGTCCAGAGGCGCATGGTGACGCCCACGACGTCGTAACCCTGCTCGACGAGGAGGGCGGCGGCGACGGAGGAATCGACGCCGCCGGACATGGCGCAGACGACACGGGGGGCGTTCACGGCTGTGCTATTCTCCCACTGACCGCGTCAGGCGGAATGGAGCCCGCGCTCTGGAACCCGAGCCACTCGCCCACCGCGTCATCGACCTTCTCTCCGAGCTGCAGGCTGAGGACATCGCGCTGCTGGACATCGGCAAGGCGTCGAGCTTCGCCGACTACTTCGTGCTGGCGACGGCGCATTCCCCGTTGCAGTTCAGTGCCATCGTGGAACGGCTTGGGCATGAACTCAAGGCGGCGGGCGTGCCGCCGCGCCACGAGGAGGGCCGCCGCGAGAGCGGCTGGGTGCTGATCGACTTCGGGGACGTGATCGTGCACGTGTTCTCGCCGGAGAAGCGGGAGTACTACCGGCTGGAGGAGCTGTGGGGGCGGACGACGCCGGTGGTGCGGTTCACGGGGTAGGGGGCGGTCGGGGCTAGTCGAGCCAGGTGATGCCGATGAGCCTCCAGATCTCCCGGCCCGTCGGAGACTCCAGGCGATACGAATCAGCCATCTCCACCGCCTCCTCGACGGTGTCGTGGCAGACCTGGAGGTCGAGCCTTGTCTCGAAGCAGTGCCCAAGGATTGCCAGGTTATGCTCGGCATGCTCCTCGCTGAATTCGGCCCGCCTCGTCTCGCGCCACGGGTCCGGGTCGTCTTGGCGAACGACCGCGCCCGTCGCCACTTCAAGGACGTACACCGGGACGCCCTGGTCATCCTCGGGGAATCTCGCGAACTCAACCCGACCGTCGACGGGGCCAACGAGGTGCACCAGGGTGTTGGCGTCGGCCGTGATCGCTGCCAGCTCACGACCGGTGCTCACTTCCACGACTTCAAGCGACCGGAGATAGGGAGTACCGTCCTCGAAGCGTTCTGTAAACCCCAGCCCACGCTCGTGCAGCCTTCCCCGAACGAGGAAGCGAAGGTCGGGGGAAAAGGCGAAGGCGAATACCTGCTCGGATGACGACCGGACCTCCAGGGAGGGGTACGTGTGGACGGTGCCGCCAAGCTCTATGACGACGTGAGCGACGGGGAAGCTATTCAACATGGCCTGAACCCAGAGGGCGGAGCCGTCCGTGCTCCAGCGCACGATCTCCAGCTCCAGGTGGCGCGAATCGACTTCCAGCATCCTGGCGATCTCGGCGATTGGGGTGTCCTCTTCTCTCACGCACAGCACTTCCTCCCCCGAGTGGAGTTCGATGATGACGACCCTCCCCATCGCTTGCGGGACTGAACCGGTTGTCGTGACTGCGATCAGGAGACCAGTAGGCGACAGTATTGGGTCCGAGAACGGCCGACCGGGTTGGAAGAGAACCGCCTCAACTTGACCATCGAGCGCAAGGCGTCGAATGGACTCATCGTCCCAGGCGACCAGCCGATCACGTGCGAGGACTACCGGGGACGAGACTCCCTCCAGAGGCCATCGGGCGCCGGATGACAGATCGACTGCGGTGAATAGGGTTGCGGGAAGTTGGTCCCACGGGAGCCGGTCCCAGTCGAACGGGCTCGCGATTCGCGTCCCCAGGAGCAACTGGTGGGGCTCCACGACCGCCGCAATGCGTTGGTGGAGCGCCAGACTCTCGGTTTCAGCCACCAGAAAGATCGCCACCGGCCCTTCAACCTCGCCGACCCCTTCGACGTACACCGTCTCCCCTGCCGGCGCAGGTGCCGCTGTTGTTGGCTCGCCCGCCTCACGACTCACACAACTGGCAAGAGCCCCCGCACGAGCGTCCGCAACCGGGTCGGCCATCGGAGTGGTAGGAGGAGTGGGGGATGTCGTCCCCTCGGGGATAGCGGTGGGAGTGGTGGGAGAGGTGGTCTCTCTGGGAGTGGTGAGGGAGGGGGTTCCCATTGGAGTGGCGGTGGGTGACATGGTCGAGGTTGGGTCCGGCGCGGGCGCTTCGCTCTCACTTGACGAGCAGGCCGCAACCGCCATCAGCACAAGCACTGGAGCGAGGATGCGAAGAGCCTCTCCTGGAGGGAACCAAACCGACACAGCCGGACGTTACCACTGACAGGGGACGAATTACGCCATCCCCCCTGCGCGTGCCGAGCGGTTCACGGGTAGGGGCGGTCGGGTCTAGTCGAGCCAGATGAAGCCGAGGAGTTCCGTGCTACTCATGAAGGTGTCTCTCTCTCGGCGTTCCTCGGCGGTGGTGGGCTCTCCATGGAGCGAGTAGAGAGCCTCGTCGGCCGCCCCGAGGAGTTCGATGCAGGGATCCAGGCCCTCATGGCGAATCAGACACTGTCCCCAGGGGGACTCAAAGCTGCCATCCTGGAGTGACCACAGCCAGTCCCAGTCAGCCCGCAACTGCTCGTCGAGGCTCACAGTGGTCGTACCGCCGGTGTCCAGGTCGACGATGCGCCAGACGGCCTGACGGGCTGGCCGCTCGTTGACGGCGCCGCGCGGAACTGTTCCATAGATGGCCTTGCCGGAGGCGGGCAGGCCCCAGTCCCACCCGAATATGACCCTGCCCTCTTCCGGTGTCAGCGTCAGGATCTCCCGCTCGGTGGCGGTTTCGAAGACAGTGAGGGAGCGAGCACCAGTACTGACTAACCGTGGCGCGTCGGCGGCGTACCGCAGGTCCAGCGAAAGCCGGCCGGTCGGGGTGGTCCGGACTTCGCCATCCAGGGTGATGACGAGAGTACCCGCCCCCGCACCCCAGACGAGGAGCGCCGTCCCATCGATACTCCAGCGGGTCACTTCCAGCGACCAGTCGGCCTCACGAGCGTCGATGCGGGGATCATCGGCCTTGATGCGGAGGAACTCATCGCCCGACTGCACATCGAGCACGATGATGCTGTCGGGTTCCCCAGAAGGGGAGCCGTCGACGGGGAAGGCGATCTTCGAGCCATCGGGCGAGACGTGCGGAGCGAGTGCGCCGGAGGACTGAAGGAGGGCCTCGGACTCTCCGTCGAGCGAGACGGAGTGGATGGTCAGGCTGTCGGCGGACCAGACGACCAGCCGATCCCCGGCCGGCCAGGCCGAGATCAGCTCTGCCGCCGCGTAGATGTCCCAGCTCCTGCCGGTCGCCAGGTCAATCGCGAAGACAGTGAAGCGACCCTGGTCCGCACCCTCCGCGTGTTCGAAGTTCCAATTCCGGTAGACGGCCACCGGGCCCTCGATCTCGGTCCCTTCGATACGCAGCGGATCATCTGAGCCACCGCACGCGGCAGCCACCAACAGGGCCACCAACGCGGCCAGAACCGCGAGCGCTAGCCTTGGGGCAAACACGCAGCGCGGTGGGGTTCGTGGATTGAACACGCCCGCGAATCTAGCACCCTGGGTCTCGATTTGCCCCAGCCCCGCCCCGTGGGGCGGATGGGGGATGCGGGGCCTATACTCGCGGCGACGGGGGGAACGATGGAGTACCGGCGGCTTGGACGGTCGGGCCTGCACGTCTCGTTGGCGGGACTGGGCTGCAATAACTTCGGCATGCGCATCGACTACGGGGCCGCGGAGAAGGTTACGAACGCGGCGCTCGACGCGGGCATCACGCTCTTCGATACGGCGGACGTGTACGGTCGGGGCGCCTCGGAGGAGATGCTGGGGCGGGCGCTGGGGGCGCGGCGGCACGAGGTCATCATCGCGACGAAGTTCGCGGCGCCGATGGGGGAGGGACCGATGGAGCGGGGCGGCTCGCGACACCGCATCGCGGAGGCGTGCGAGGCGAGCCTGCGTCGCCTGGGGACGGACTACATCGACCTCTACCAGATGCACATGCCCGACCCGGACACGCCCATCGAGGAGACGCTGCGGGCGCTCGACGACCTGGTGCGGGCGGGCAAGGTCCGCTACATCGGCAACTCGAACTACAAGGGCTGGCAGATCGCGGAAGCGCACTGGACGGCGGAGACGCACCACCTGACGAAGATGGTCTCGGCCCAGAACCACTACAACCTCATGGAGCGGGCGGTGGAGGCGGAGGTGGTGCCGGCCTGCAACCACTACGGGCTGGGCATCCTGCCGTACTTCCCGCTGGCGAGCGGGTTCCTGACGGGCAAGTACCGTCCCGGGCAGGGGGCGGCGGAAGGGACGCGGCTGGCGGCGTGGGGTCGGGCCGACGCGGTGCTCACGGACGAGAACTTCGCGGTGCTGGAGCGGCTGGAGTCGTGGGCGGAGGAGCGGGGTCACACGGTGCTGGAGCTGGCGGTGGGGTGGCTGGCCTCGCAGTCGCCCGTGTCGAGTGTGATCTCGGGGGCGACGACGGCGGAGCAGGTCGACGCGAACGCGGCGGCGGTGGAGTGGACGCTGACGGCGGAGGAAGTCGAGGAGGTGGCGTCGCTGGTGGGGTAGGAGTCGGGGGCCGCTAGCAGGACGGCTGGTACACTGGATTGACACCCACGGGGAAGGAGCCCTGATTCCTTGGCCTACGCCGACAAGCAGATCGTCTGCCGCGACTGCAACAACAGCTTCACCTTCACCGCCGGCGAGCAGGAGTTCTACGCGAACAAGGGGCTGATGAACGAGCCGTCGCGCTGTCCCGCGTGCCGCCAGGCGCGGCGTTCGAACCGCAGTTCCCTGGAGGAGATGGACGGCTACGTACGCTACGGCAACTTCGCCAGCTTCGGGGGGAAGACGCCCCGCCAGATGCACCCCGCCGCCTGCGCCGAATGCGGGCAGATGACAGAGGTGCCGTTCCAGCCGCGAGGGGACCGTCCCGTGTACTGCAGCACCTGCTACAACAAGATCCGGCCGCCCCGGCAGGAAGCGCCGCCCCCGCGCTAGCCGCCATCGCGGCGGAGGCGCCCCGTGCCCAGCGACGACATACGCCTCACCCAGCTCCGGAGGATGCTCGCGGAGCCGTTCGCCGACCTCGGCGCGGCGAGCGCGGCGATCGCCGCCGACCCCTGGGGCCTAGCGCAGGCGCTCGTGGCGGAGGCGGCGGCGAGCGACGACGTGTCGAGCATGGAGTCGGCGCGGGCCTACATCGAGGCGCGTCTCGAAGCGCTGGGGGAGGCGGTTCCGGTGGCGGCGGTGGAGGCGGTCAACGGGGCGGTGGAGGAGGCGCTGGCGGGGTGGGCGTAGCAGGCGCGAACGCCACCGTCGTCAGCTTCGCTCGATGACGCCGCAAGCGATGCGCCCGCCCGCCGTCCCCGAGTCCTCGCCGTAGGCGTCAGCCTTCTCGTGGATGATGACGGCGGAGCCATCGTCGTCGAAGAGCGAGCGGTCGTCGCCGCTGGCAAGGGAGATGTCGTTCGTGAAGACGTCGGCGCGAGCGGTCCCGTCGGCGGCGGCGTAGAGGTTGGGCAGATCGCCGGCGTGCTGGCCGGTGGAGAAGAGGAAGCCGTGGGTCTGGTCGGCGGGGTTGAAGTGGCCGCCGGCGGCGGAGAAGTCGGGGGCGCAGGCGCCGGTTTCGTGGATGTGGAAGCCATGCCCTCCCGGGGGCAGGCCGCGGAGATCGGCGCTCACGAGCACGCCCTGCGGACCCTGGGTCAGGGTGACCGTCCCCAGCGTCTCGCCGGCGGCGTCCATGATCACCGCAACGGCGGTGACACCGACTCCGGCTTCCGGTTCGTTCTCGCCGTCGCCCCCGCAGGCGAGCGACAGGAGAAGGGAGAGGGACAGGGCGGCAGGAATCAGGACGAGCTTCCACATGTAGGTCATGCCCCCATCCTAGGAAGAACAGGGGATTCCGTGTGTAAGCGTGACCGTGGGGCGGTGAGGGCCGATACTGGCTCGCGCACCCTGGGATAGCCGACTACCCACTACCAGCTTCAGGGAGGCATTCATGCCCCGACATCCGAACGAGGCGCTCTTCGAAGGCGAACCGCCGATGCCCGTGATCCCGTCCTGCGAGCACTTCGCGGGGACGGAGCAGCGCATCGGGAAAGCGTTCGAGCTGCAGAACGAGATGGGCGGCGTCTTCGACATCACCATGGACCTCGAGGACGGGGCGCCCACGGGCGAGGAGAAAGAGCACGCGCAGATGGCCGCGCGCATGCAGAACAGCCCCGGCAACACGCACAACATGGCCGGCGTCCGCATCCACGACTACACGCACGAGCACTGGAAGGCGGACGCCGACATCGTCGTGGGGGAGGCGGCGGAGCGCGTGGCCTACCTGACGATCCCCAAGTGCACGGAGGCGAGCCAGGGCGCGGAGATGATCGAGTACATCCGCGAACGCACGCAGAAGGCGGGCGTTGACCGCGAGATTCCCATCCACATCCTGATCGAGACGCACGGGGCCCTGCACGATTGCTGGGAGCTGGCGGCGTTGCCGAACGTGCAGGTGCTCGACTTCGGGCTGATGGACTTCGTTTCGGCGCATCACGGGACGATTCCCGCCTCGGCGATGCGCTCCCCGGGCCAATTCGAGCACCAGCTCATCCGGCGGGCGAAGGGGAACGTGGTGGCGGCGGCGCTGGCGCACGGCGTCGTGCCGGCGCACAACGTGACGCTGGAGCTGCGCGACGAGGAGGTCATCTACGGCGACGCGCAGCGGGCCCGCGAGGAGTTCGGGTTCATGCGGCAGTGGTCGATCTACCCGGCGCAGATCGAGCCGATCACGCGGGCGATGGCGCCGGCGACGCCCGAGGTGGAGCTGGGGCAGGCGATCATGCTCAAGGCCTTCGAGGCCGACTGGGGCCCGATCCAGCACGAGGGCGACCTGCACGACCGCGCAACCTACCGCTACTACTGGGAGGCGCTCCAGCGCGCCCGGCTGATGAACGTCCCCCTCTCCGACGAGGTGGAAGACCTGTTCTTCAGCGGCGACGGGTCCTGAGCACGGCGTGACGCTCTACCTGATCCGTCACGGACTGGCGGCCGCGGGGCTCGACGACCTCGACCCGGGGCTGGCGCCCCTCGGGCACGAACAGGCGAAGATCACGGCGCGTGCGCTCGGCCACCTGACGCCCTCGCGCCTGGTGGTGTCGCCGCTGCGGCGCACGCGGGAGACGGCGGAGCCGATCGCAGAGGCGCTCGGGCTGGAGGCGGAGGTTCGCGACGAGGTCGCGGAGGTGTTCGACCCGTCGGTGACGGCCGAGGAGCGCCAGGCGTTCATCGGGCCCTTCATGGAAGGCAACTGGAGCGATCAGGACGAGACGCTGCAGGTCTGGCGCCAGCGCGTCGTCGACACCCTGATCGAGATGGGCAGCGGGGCCGGCGACGTGGTCGTGGTGAGCCACTACATCGCCATCTGCGTGGGCATCGGCGAGGCCATCCGCAACGACCGAGTGGTGCCCGTGAAGCTCGGGAATTGCTCCGTGACGAAGCTCGACGAAGTGAACGGGAAGCTCGCGCTCGTCGCTGCGGGGTCGACCGACCACCTCACTGAAGAGCAAATCACGGGCGTGGCGAGGGCGCTGCCGGGCGGGCCGTAGGGACGCTTCCCCGTATCCCGGGGCCGTCGTACGCTTCCTTACGCAAGCGATTGCCGGAGACCGCAGGTCCCCCCGAGGATAAGCCGCAAGCGGCGCCTGCCGAGGCGATGCGCGAGGCGAGCGCCTATCCTGCGCGCCACTCGCATTCCTCTCTCCCCAACGCTGGACTGGAGTTTCGTTCGTGCCTGCCGCGAAGAAGGTGGCGCTCGTCGCCGATATCAAGCAGGACCTGGAGCGCGCGGAGGTCGCGATTGGCAGCGACCACAGCGGGCTCGATGTGCAGGCGTTCCAGGCGCTGCGCCGGGCCCTGCGGTCCGACGACGTGCGCGTGCGCGTGGTCAAGAACTCGCTCACGAAGCTGGCCGCCGAGGAGGCGGGCCGCCCGGAGATGGCGGAGTTGCTGAAGGGCCCGACGACGCTGACGCTCGGCTACGGCGATGCTGTCACACCCGCGCGGCTGCTAATGGAGTACCTGCGGGAAGCGCGGCTGGAGCTGCCGATCCACGGCGGCTGGCTCGAAGGGCGCGTCCTGAGCCCCGCCGAAGTGGAGGAGCTCTCGAAGACTCCTCCGCGCGATGAGCTCATCGCCCAGATCGCGGGCAAGCTGCGGTCGCCGGTCCAGAACCTGGCGGGCCTGCTGCAGGCCACGCTGCGCGATTTCAACGGCCTCGTCGAGGCGCGCGCCAATCAGCTCGAAGAGGGCGAAGCCGCCTAGCGGCGCCGCCTGCCAGAAACGTCACACAACCAACCGAAGGGGAACTGCAATGGCCACCAAGATCGAAGAAGCCCTGGACATCATCAAGGGCATGACGCTGCTCGAGCTTCGCGACCTGAACAAGGCTATCGAAGAGGAGTTCGACATCACGGCGGCCGCGCCGATGATGATGGCCGCGGGCGCCGCTCCCGCCGCCGGTGGCGACGGCGCTGCCGCCGCGACCGAGGAGAAGACGGAGTTCGACGTCGTCCTCAAGGACTTCGGCGAGAAGAAGATCAACGTGATCAAGGCCGTGCGCGAGGTCGTGAGCGGTCTGGGCCTGAAGGAAGCCAAGGAGCTCGTCGAGGGCGCCCCCGCGAAGGTCAAGGAAGGCATCGCGAAGGAAGAGGCGGACGAGATCAAGGCGAAGCTGGAAGAGGCCGGCGCGACGGTCGACGTCGAGTAGGAGAGCGCCGGGCGATATCAGCGCTCGACTGCTTCGCGCTCGCGATGCTGCGCTGAGTGGAGCGCTCGCGCCTGCAGCCCCTTGTTGAGGAGAGCGGCGGCTCCGCCGCCTGAGTGGCGCGGCGGACGTGCCGTAGACTCGCCCCCGGCCGCGCGGACGCGTCGCCGGAGGAACCGTGAGGTCGATTACGTTCAGCCAGGCCCTGCTGGCGGTGGGTCTTATTGGGCTCACGCTGCCACTGACCGTCGGGCAGAACGGCATCTTCCATGTCAGCGCGGCCTATGCATTTGAGGGCGGACCTTCACCGGTAGGGCTAATCCTGGCGCTGGCGGCGACGCTGGCAGTCGCCATCGCCATCCTCGTCGTGGGCCTCATGCGGACACGAGCGGCGGCGGGGGAAGCACCCCTGACCTACCCTCAGTTGCTGGTGACCATCGGACTGTTCGGCCTCCTGGTTGCCGGTTCTCTCTCGCCTACGTCCCTGGCTTTCAGCATCGTGACGGGTTGGGACGAGAGTTCGTGGTGGACAAGCGCCCATGCCGGACCGCTCGCCCTCCAGCTTGGGGCTCTGGCTATTCCACTGCTTGTCATCGCCAGCAACCTGAAGGGCGCGCTGCGGCGCAGTCCTTCTGTTGAAGGGGAGGCAGCCACCAAGCCGCTCACATGCCTGGCTGTTCTCACCCTTGTAGCCACGTTCGCCGCCGCCCCGGTGGAGGTCATGAGACCCTTCCCCCAAATCTTCTTCTCCGGCAGATACAGCTTCGAGGATATCGATGGCCCCATCGTGGGGCTGGAGGTAGGGATGGCGCCGGAACTGATCAGCTTCGCTCTGGTCGCCATCGCCATTCCCGTCGCGGTACTAGTGCTGCTCCGGGGGAAGGAGGAAGGGCTTGCGCGCACTGCCTACGCAGGTCCGCTCCTAATCGCGGCGGCGTTGGTGGTTGGCTCGGCAGGAATCCTCGGGGTAACACTCCTGCTTCTCTTCGGCGTTCCCATTGCCGCCCTTCTCTGGCCTCTCGGGCGAGGGCCGAGAGGGGCGAGTCCGCCGGGCGGATTGACGACCGGCCAAGTGCTGGCATGGGTGGCACTCATATGCCTCGCCAGCACCACCGCCCAGGCCTACGTGGTCGCAGTGGCATTCACCTACCCAGCGAGCTCTTACTTCGAGCCCCTCCCTGGACCGGCAACCGCCCTCGCTCTTGCCTATGCGGTCAGCCTCACGGTCCTTGTGGTTGCCATGGCGAGACTGCGGACGAAACCCGAGGCTGACACCGCATGAACAGGGACGCGAGCCGCTAGAATCCGGCGCGCTGGAGGTGGCGCATGCCGGATATCGAGCGGCCCGATGGGGCGGTCATTCACTACGAGACGTTTGGAGAGGGGTTCCCGCTGCTGTGCTTCGCGCCGGGCGGCGTGAACAGCGAGATCGACTTCTGGTCGGTGAGCGCGATCAATCCCCTCACGGAGTTCGCCTCCGACTTCATGGTCATCGGGATGGACCAGCGGAACGCGGGGCAAAGCCCCGCGCCCGCGGCGCCCGCGCCCTACGACGTGATGGTCGCGGACCAGATCGCGGTGCTCGACGACCTCGGCATCGAGCGAGCGCATACGTTCGGGGGCTGCATCGGGGTCGCCTTCATCCTGCGCATCGCGGAGGAGGTCCCGGACCGCATCGCGTCGGGGGTGGGGCAGGACCCGGTGGGGCTGAACCACACGAACTCCGTGGACACGTTCATGGACATGTTCAAGCCGACGCTCGCGCTGGCGCGGGAGGAGGGCGTGGGGGCGGTCGTCGAGTCGGCGATGGCGAACCGGGTGTTCATGGCGAACAACGCGGCGGGGCCGTTCGCGCGGCGCATCCACGACGACGCGGCCTTCCGCGACGAGATCGGGGCGATGAGCGCGGATGCGTACGTCGACCTGATCGAGCGGTACGCGGACGCCATCTGGCCGGACCGGCCACCCTACTTCAGCGTGGACGAGGCGTTCGTGCGCTCGTGCGAGACGCCGCTGCTCATCCTGCCGGGGAGCGACGTGTTCCACCCGACGAGCATCGCCGAGCAGATCTGCCGGGACGCGCCCAACGCGCACTGCCTGGACGTGGACTGCCGCAGCGAGGCGAAGCTGCCGGACACGATCGAGACGGTTCGCAGCTTCCTGAAGGAGCACACGCCATGACCAACCCGGGGAACCTGCCGGGGATGGGCGTGGATGCGACGGTGCAGGCGCAGTACTCGCGGCTCGTCGAGCGGGTGCTCGACTACTGCAGGCTGGCGGTCGCCGACCTGACCGTCGAGGAGCTGTGCGACACGCAGGGGCGTCGGACGAGCTCGATCGGGTTCGACGTCTGGCACGTACTGCGCACCGTCGACAACATCGTCCACTTCGCCTTCGACCGGGAGCAGCCGGTATGGCTCGCGCAAGGGTTCGACCAGGCGTGGGACCTCCCCCGCGTCGAGCAGGGGACGAACCTGACCGCGGATGAGGCCTACGACCTCGTCTTTCCCGCCCCGGAGGAGTTCGACCGCTACATCGAGGCGCTGCGGGAGACGGTGGTGCCGCGCATCGTGGGGATGAGCGACGAGTACATCACGACGTTCCAGCTCTTCCGGCCGTGGGGCGAGATCTCACGCATGGAAGCGATCGGGCACGGGCTCATCGGTCACGCGAACGGGCACCTCGGCCGCGCGACCTACGCGCGCGCGCTGCTGGGCAAGCCGGGGCTGCCGTACTAGTGAATGGTGAGTGGTGAATGGTGAATAGTGGTCGGCAGTCGACGGCGGCGCCACTAGTCACCAGCCACTACTCACCATCGACTACCCACTAGCGCGCGCTAGCGCGGTAATCGCGGTAGGGGCCGTCGCGCCAGTCGAGGGCTTCCTTGAGGCCGCCGCCGCTCTCCATGGCCTGCCGGGTACGGTCCTGCCACTCGTACGCCTGGGCGGTGAACTGGCCGGCGGCGTCGAGGTCGGTGGAGCTGCGGATAGACGAGTAGATGCCCATGTTCTCGTAGAAGCGGTTCATGCTCGTCTTGGCGATGGCGAGGTGGTCGGCGCTGAGGTTGGCGATGCGGTCGGCGAAGGCGACCGTGCGCTCCTCGAGCTCGTCGGCGGGCCAGGCGTAGTTGACCATGCCGATCTCCTCGGCCTCCGTGCCGGTGATGTTGTCGCCCGTGTAGTAGAGCTCCTTCGCTTTCCGCATGCCCAGGACGAGGGGGAAGATGGCGCCGTTGCGAGCGACGCCGAGGCCGCGCACGCCGGGATGGCCGATGCGGACGTCCTCGGCGGCGGTGACCATGTCGGACATCATCGCCATCTCGCAGCCGCCGGCGAGGGCGTAGCCGTGGAGCTGGGCGATCGTGACCTTGGCCATGTTCCAGTAGTACATCTGGATGTCGGTGATCTGCTGCATGCCGGTGCGCATGTTCCAGAGCAGGCGGCGACCCTCGTCATCGACGGCGCGATGGCGGCGGACGACGGCGTCGGCGCCGCGACCCTGGGGCGGGGTGAGGTCGTAGCCGGCGCTGAAGCAGCGTCCGGCGCCCTTGACGATGATGACGCGGATGCTGTCGTCGGCCTCGTAGTCGTGGAGGGCCTCGTTGAACTCGAAGAGAAGCTCCTGGGAGAGAGCGTTCATCTTCTCGGGTCGGTTGAGGGTGATGCGTCCGACGCGACCGTCGGTGCCGGCGCGGTCGAGGATGAGGTTTTCGTACTCGGGCATGGGTGAGCCTCCGGGGTTCGGGTGCGGGGATTATAGGTGCGCGCCGGCCTGCGACGGCCTCGGGCGAGGCGGGGCCGCTAGCGCTCGCGCGGGGTCCGTGGCGACTCGATGCCGAGGGAGGCGAGGTGGTCGCGCATGTACTGGGGAGCGCCGGGGGTGCCGACCTCGTAGGTGTCGCCGTCGTGGCGGGGGATGACGCCGAAGGCGGTGTTGAACTTGTGCGAGAGCTCGACGGTGCCGGTGGTGATGGCCAGCTCGAGGAGCTCGCGCTCGCTGAAGTGCTCGAGGAGCTCGGAGAAGAAGGCGTCGTCGATGGAGCGGGCGTCGTCGCGCACCCAGCGCTCGACGAACATCATGGCGAGCTTCACGCGGGGTTCGAGGTCGGAGTTCTCGGGGTCGTGGATGGCCGCGATCATCCCTTCGTCCATGCCGTCCTGCTGCGCCGCAGCAGTGCGCGCGGGCGCTCAGAAGTCGCAGTCGTGGAGGGTGGCCGACTTGATGCGGACGAGGTCGCGGACGCGGGGTTCGAGGGATCCGTACTCCCAGAGCGTGCCCCACTGGACCTGGAACGCCTCCCAGAGCTCGCGGTGCTGGCTGTAGACGCCGGCGAAACCGGCGCCGCTGTCGTCGAGTCGGGGCATGGGGCACCTCCTGTCAGCAGGGGAATGGTAGCCGCTGGGGACGACCTCCGTTAACCAGCGTGGGGGGGGGGGGGGGGGGGGGGCGGGGGGGGGGGAGGGGGGGGGGGGGGGGGGGG
>VXPF01000106.1 GCA_009839725.1 Dehalococcoidia bacterium
GTCGAGGTAGGGCAGGGGGTGGAGGGACTCCGGGAGGGGGACCCGGTCGCGGCGCTGCTCTACGACGGCGGCCATGCGGAACAGGCGACGGCGCTCGCGACGGAGTGCTTCCCCGTGCCGGAGGGTCTCGCGCCGGAGCTCGTCGCGGGGGCGCTCTCGGTGTACCTGACGGCGCACATCTGTCTGACGTGGGAGGCGGCGCTGGAGCACGGGGAGCGGGTGCTCGTGCTGGGGGCGGGGAGCGGCGTGGGGCTGGCGGCGGTGGCGGTCGCCGCGGCGCTGGGGGGAGAGGTGGTGGCGGCGGCGAGCAGCCCGGAGAAGCTCGCTACGGCCGAGGCGGCAGGCGCCGGCCACCTCGTGAACTACCGGACGGAGGACCTGCGGGAGGCGACGCTGGCGGCGACAGGAGGAAGCGGCGTGGACGTGGTGGTGGATCCGGTGGGGGCGCAGGGAGAGGAGGCGTTCCGGGCGCTGGACTGGGGAGGGCGCTACGTCGTGGCGGGATTCGCGGGCGGGGCGGTGCCGCAGTTCAAGGGGAACCACCTGCTGATCAAGAACCGGAGGGCGGTGGGCATGGTGCTGATGCACTACCGGGAGCGGCGCATCGCCCGCATGCAGCAGTCGGCGGCGGAGGTGTTCGCGATGTTCGCGGACGGGCGTCTGGCGCCACCACTCATCGAGGTGGGGAGTCTCGAGGACGGTCCCCGCTTCCTGCAGCGGGTGCTCGATCGGGACGTAGTGGGGAAGCTGGTCCTGCGCGTCTAGGGGTGCGGCGAGGGGGCGGGCGCGCTACGCTGCCGCCGCCGGCAACGGGCCGGGCGGAGAGAGTGCATGAAGTTCGGCATCACGATGTTCCCCACCGACTACGCGATCGGGCCGGGCGAGCTGGCTCGCGAGGTGGAGGCGCACGGCTTCGAGTCGCTCTTCTTCCCGGAGCACACGCACATCCCGGCGAGCAGGAAATCGCCCTGGCCGGGCGGGCCGGACCTGCCGAAGGAGTACTCGCACACGCTCGACCTGTTCGTGGCGCTGACGGCGGCGGCCGCGGGGACGGAGCGGCTGCTGGTTGGGAGCGGCATCTGTCTTGTCATCGAACGCGATCCGATCACGCTGGCGAAGGAAGTCGCGAGCCTCGACCTGGTCTCCGGGGGGCGGGCGATCCTCGGGATCGGCGCGGGCTGGAACCTCGAAGAGATGGAGAACCACGGGACGGACCCCGCCCGCCGCTGGCGGCGGATGCGGGAGACGATCGAGGCGATGAAGGCGATCTGGGCCAACGACGAGGGGGAGTACCACGGCGAACTGGTCGACTTCGACCCCATCTGGCAGTGGCCCAAGCCGGTGCAGGACCCCCACCCGCCGGTGATCATCGGGGGTGACGGGCCCACGACCCTGAAGCGCGTCGCCCGCTACGGCGACGGCTGGATGCCGATCGACGGGCGCAACCGCGACGACTTCGGCCCGGCGATCGCGGAGTTGAACGACCTGGCGGCCGAGCAGGGCCGGGGTCCGGTGACGGTGTCGCTGTTCGGGTCGGGCCCCAACCCGGCCCGCATCGAGAAACACGCGAAGGCGGGGGTGGACCGGATCGTGTTCCTGGTACCGCCGGCGCCCGGGGACGTCGTGCTGCCGCTGCTCGAAGAGCGGGCGCGTCTCGCCGAACAGTTCACGTAGGAGGCAAGCGATGGCCGACATCCAACCACCAGCCGAGGAGATCCGGGCGCTCGTGGGGTACGAGTTCCCGGGCGGGAAGTACACGGTCGCGCACTGGGAGAACTTCCTGCTGACCGAGTGCACGGGATCGGAGCCACTACCGGACGCGCTGGTGCACCCGGTGGTGCTGTTCCACATGCCGATCCTGGGGGCGAATACGTCGATCGGCGGGATGTTCGCGCTGGGACAGGCGGAGTCGGACTTCTCCATCGGCATCGAGAGCTACGACTGGGAGATCGAGCGGCCCCTGCACGAGGACGTGGAGTACACCGTGACCGGCCGCGTCACGGAGGCGGACCGGATGGAGGGGCCACGGCGGCACGACCGCCCGGGCGTGTACGACCGCATCCAGTTCCGGTTCGAGCTGCATGAGCCGGAGGGCGAGTTCGCGGCCAGCTCGACGATCACGTGGACGTACCGGAGGTCGGCGGCATGAACGTGCAGGTGGGCGATTCGATACCGGAGTGGGTGATGGAGAGCGTGCGTCCGGAGCGGATGCGCACGATGGCCGCCATCCTGCGTGACCCCAACCCCGTTCACTGGGACCGGAAGGCCGTGGCGGCGCTGCCCTTCGGCCTCGGGGAGCGGACGATCAACCAGGGACCGCTGGGGCTGAGCTACATCCTGAACATGCTGATGGACTGGGCGGGGCCAACGAGCGTGCGGCGCATCACCATGCGCTTCCCCAAGGTGGTGCTGGACGATGACTACATCACCGCGCGTGGCACGGTAACGGCTATCCGCGAGGAGAACGGCGAGCGGCTGGCGGACTGCGACGTCTGGCTCGCGCGCGAGGGCGAGACTCCCAGCCTCGAGGGCACGGCCATCGTGGTGTTGCCGGAGAGCTAGGGGCTGGCTTCGACGGTCGCGCCACTGAGCCGTTACTGGCGGCAGGCCCGGCACGCCTACTACGGCTGGTGGGTGCTGGCAGCGTCGGTGATCTCGGTAGCGCTGGTGGCGGGCACCTCGTTCTGGTCGTTCGGGCTCTACATCGACCCGCTGGAGCGGGAGTTCGGGTGGTCGCGCTGGGCGGTCGCGGGAGGCTTCTCCATCGCGCTGCTGGTGGGGAGCGTCGCGTCGCCGGCGATTGGGCGGGGCGTCGACCGCTACGGGCCACGGCGGGTGATCCTGTTGGGGGCAGTCCTGACAGCAGGGAGCTTCCTGCTGCTGGCGACGACGAGCGCGCTCTGGCAGTGGTTCCTGTACCAGTCTTTGGCGGCGATCTTCCGCAACATGATGTTCTTCATCCCGTACCAGACGCTGGTCTCGCGCTGGTTCGACCGGAAACGGGGGCTGGCGGTGGGGATCCTGGGGACGGGCTTCTCGATGGGCGGCTTCGTCGTCGTGCCGATCCTGCAGGCGGTGATCGACACGGTGCAGTGGGAAGGATCGTTCGTCGTCTCCGCGATCTTGACCGTCGCCGTGATCGCGCCGCTCTCGCTGCTGCTGATCCGGGACGACCCGTCCGACATGGGCCTGCGAGCCGATGGGGATACCCAACCCGAGGGTGAGCCGCCGGCGCCGGTAGTCGTGACGGGGCTGACGGACCGGCAAGCGCTGCGAACGCCGTTGTTCTGGGTGATCGCGCTGGCGTTGATGATGTTCTTCTTCGGAATGTTCGGCTGGACTTCGCACGCCGTGCCGTACTACGAGTCAGTGGGGTACTCGAGGTGGTGGGCGGCGCAGCTGCTCGCGATCGCTGCGGGGAGCGGCATCATCACGCGGCTGGTGTTCGGCTACATCGCCGACCGCATTTCCCGGATCGAGGTTGCCGCGATGGCGCTCTGCGGCTGCCTGACGCTCTCGATGGTGGCGCTGCTGGTGACGGGTGGAAGCGTCGCGGGGGTGGTGGTCTTCCTCATGTTCTGGTTCGTGGGATCGAGCGGGGGGCCGATGATCGAGCCGCTGCTGACGGCGCGCACCTTCGGCATCGCCTACTTCGCCTCGATCCTGGGAGCGATCGCGATCATCTCCCAGAGCGGCCAGATCGTGAGTCCGATCATCGCAGGCGCAATCTTCGATGCGACGGGCCAGTACGACTGGGCGCTCGTGATGTTCGCGTGCACCATGGGGCTCTCGCTGCTGCTGTACTGGCTGGCGTGGAAGCTGCCCCGTCCGGAGCTTCCCGTCGTCTCCGTGGTCACAAGCGGGGCGGGCGGCGAGGACGCCGGACAGCCAGCGGGCGGGTAGCACTCGCGCCCCTAGAATCGCGGGCATGACCCCTCTCCTGCGGCGGCTGCGGCATGCCTACTACGGCTGGTGGATGCTGGCGGCGTCGGTTGTCGCCGTGGGGCTGGCGGCGGGCCTCTCCTTCTGGTCGTTTGGACTTTATGTCGAGCCCCTTGAAAGGGAGTTCGGCTGGTCGCGGGCGCAGGTGTCGGGGGGCTTCTCGGTCGGGTTCCTGGCCAGCGCCATCGCCGCGCCGCTGATCGGGTGGTGGATCGATCGGTACGGCCCCCGCCGAGTCATCCTCATCGGGGCGGTGCTGACGGCCGCAAGCTACGTGCTCCTGGCGGCGACGAGCGAGCTCTGGCAGTGGTTCGTGTACCAGTCCATCAACGCCGCCTTCCGGCAGATGATGTTCTTCATTCCGTTCCAGACACTGATTTCCCGCTGGTTCGACCGCCGGCGAGGGCTGGCGGTGGGCCTGCTGGGAACGGGGTTCTCCATCGGCGGGTTCGCGGTGGTGCCCATCATGCGGGTGGTGATTGACACGGTGCAGTGGGAGGGATCGTTCATCGTGGCCGGCATCGTGATCGTGGCGGTGTTCGTGCCACTCTCCCTGCTTCTCGTGCGGAACGATCCGTCCGACATTGGAGCGGAGGTGGACGGAGACGTGACGCCGCCGGACCGACCCGTGACTCCCCGGGTGCTGACGGGCGTGACTGTTCGGGAGGCGCTGCGAACGCCCTTGTTCTGGGTGGTTTCGGGAGCGTTGACGGCCTTCTTCTTCGGGATGATTAGCTGGATGGTGCACGGCATTCCCTACTACGAATCGGTGGGGTACTCGACCCAGCGGGCGGCGCTGCTGTTCTCGATCCAGGCCGGCGGCGGGGTGGTGGCGCGGCTGACGTTCGGCTACCTCGCGGACCGCATCCCGCGCATGGAGGCGGCGGCGGTGGTGGTGGCGATGTTCCTCGGGGGAGCCTTCACGACATTGCTGCTCTCCGACGGGAGCGTGGTGGGGGTGGCCATCTTCCTCGTGTTCTTCGTCGTGGGATCGAGCGGGGGACCGATGATCGAACCGCTGCTGCTGACGCGCTCGTTCGGGCTGGCCTCCTTCGGTGCGCTGCTGGGGATCATCCAGGTCATCTCCATCCCACACCTGGCGAGCCCCATCATCTCGGGGGCGATCTTCGACGCGACGGGGAACTACGACTGGGCGCTGGTGATGCTGATGGGCGCGATGGGGCTGTCGGTGGCGCTCTTCTGGGTGGCCTGGCGGCTCCCGCGGCCGCAGTACTGACCGGGCTAGCGGGCGGGCTGCTCCGAAGCCACAAAGGGGGCCATCATGGTCGGCCCCCAGACCACGGCGCCACCATCGTCGAAGTCGAAGAGGCTGAGGCGGTCGGAATCGATGGGGTCGTCGGTCCCGAGGGCGACGGGCAGCTTCTGTGTGCTCCACTTCGACATGTCGAGCATGAGCTCGACGATCTGGGCCTCGGTGAAGTGGGCGCGGACCTGACTCCGAAGCTCATCGCTGATGGCGCCGGGCGCCGTCACGTAGGCGTCGGTGAGGCGGAGGGCGACCTTCTGGTGCTCGGGCAGGTCGCTGTCCTCGTAGTGGTCGATCTTGGCGGCCATGTCCTCGTCGAGGCCGGCATCCCGGGCAACGCCCAGGCGGAGGGACATTCAGGTGAAGCACTGGTGCTGGCGCGCGCAGCGCAGCCGCACCAGCTCGGTGGTCACGGGGTCGAGGCCCTCGAGACGCATGACGGCGTCCTGGTAGGCACCGATGGCGTCGCCCAATCCGGGGGCGACGGGAGCGGTGGGGGTTGCCGGTTCGGGCAGGCGGCGTTCTCGAACGGACGTCATGCGGTGTCCTCCTTGGGCGCGAGGACCGTTCGCAGGCCCAACGCCAGACGCTGGTGCTGGTCGAGGGCGAGGAGGGCGCTGACAAACGCCTGCACCTCACCCGGGCTGAAGTGCGCAAGGAGCGCATCGATATCGGACTGGGCAACGCCGGCGACGTCGCCGACGAACTGCTCGGTGAAGGCGAGGCAGGCGCGCTCGCGTTCGCTGAAGAGGGGCGAGTCGGGCCAGTCGCCGATGGCGGCGGCCTTCTCGGGCGCGACGGGCGCGCCTGGGGCGGCGCGGGCGGCCTCACGGTCGTCGCCCTGGAGGGTGGCGATCCGGAGGCGGCAGAGCTCCAGGACTTCGGGGTCGAGGGCCTGCCAGAGCTCGCCGTGGAGGGTCGTGATGACGTCGCGCACCTCGGGGGCGAAGCGCGCGAGGCGCTCTTCGAGGTCGGGGGCCACGAGGCCTGGTTGTCCCGCATCGGGGGCCATGCAGGCACGGTACGAACGCGGGGGAGGCGCGTCAATGCCAAGGAAGGGCTCCCGGTAGGATGTGGGCATGCCGGAGAACGAGCGGATCCCCGCGCCGCTGATCGTGGAAGCGCTGAAGGAGGCGTTCCGTTCACAGCGGACGGCGCCGCCGCGGGACGGCGAACCGCTGGGCTGGCTGCTCTCGGTGCCGGACACGCACCAGAAGAGCGTCATCGCGGAGCTGGAGGGTGACGGCGAGCTGCGGCTGCTGACCTGCTCGACGGAGGACGAGGCGAACGCCATCGCTGCGGGGCTGTACATCGGCGGCGCCGAGGTGGCGCTGATGATCCAACACGCGGGCCTGTACGCCTCGGTGAACACGCTGCGGGGCGTGGGGCTGGACGGGGGTGTGCCGATCTTCGCGCTGGTGGGGCTGCTCAGCCGCGAGCCGGAGCTGGATCCCGCGGACTCGCCACGCTCGATGGTGCGCTTCGCGGGGCCGCTCATGGACACGTTCGACGTGCCGCACGCGCTCCTGGAGACGCGAACCGACCTGGGACTCATCCCGGAGTACTACGCGCTGAGCCGCGAGCGATCGGGGCCGGCGGTCGTGTTCGTCGGGCGGGAGACGGACTGATGCGCCCCGAGGATGTCCTGCGGGCGATCAACGAGGCGCGGGGCGACGCACTGGTGGTGCCGACGATGACGGCGGTGCCGGCCTGGCGCACGATCGCGCCGGATGCCCCGAGCGTGGCCTGCGTGGGGTTCATGGGCGGGGCGTCCTCGCTGGGGTTAGGGCTGGCGTTGGCGCAGCCGGAGCGGCGGGTGATCGTGCTCGACGGGGATGGGTCGCTGCTGATGCAGCTCGGGTCGCTGGCGACGGTGGCGGGGGCGGCGCCATCGAACTACACGCACGTGCTCTTCGCGAACGGCGTGTACCAGACCTCCGGCAGCCAGGCGATCCCGGGGGCGAGCGCGATCGACTTCGCGGGGATGGCGGAGGCGGCGGGGTACGCGTTCACGACGCACATCGACACGCTGGAGGAGCTGCGCATCCGCCTGCCCGAGCTGCTGAGCGTGCGGGGGCCGGTGCTGGTGGAGCTGGCGGTGGAGGAAGCGGAGCTGACGCCGATGACGGCGCCGGGCGGGGATCCGCTGCGGGTGCAGGTACAGCGGCTGCGGAAGCGGTTGGGACACGAAGGTTGAACGGTTAGCTTGCTCACCCTTTGTAGCGGGGCCGGGCGGTAGAGTGGTGCCGGGTAGAGCTTAGAGTCCGCCGTTCCGAGGAGAGCACATTGAAGGGTTTCACCACGATCATGCCGACGCGCTTCCGAGTCCTGTGGCTGTACCTTGCGCTCATCGCCCTGGTGGCCACGGCAGTGACCGTGGCCTGCGGTGACGACGACGCGGATCCCGGGGACAGCGCGGCCGCTACCGAAGAGGCGACGGCGGAACCGACGGCGACCCCAACGGCTGAGGCGACAGCAGAGGCGAGGGCCGAGGACGGGCGGCTGGGACAGCTGCGGGCGAATGCCGCGGAGTTCGAGTATCGGATCGGGACATTCGGCGGAACGCTGACATCCGCGATCATTTCGGACCCCCTGACTTTCAACCTCGCGATCGCGAACGACGCAACCTCGGCCGGCGTGGTGGGCTACCTGTTCGAGGGGTTGACCGAGGTCTCGTGGCTGAGCAACGAGGTGGAGCCATCGCTGGCGGAGTCGTGGGAGAACTCGGACGACGGGCTGACCTGGACGTTCCGGCTGCGACAGGACGTGCGCTGGCAGGACGGTGAACCGTTTACGGCAGAGGACGTGGCGTTCACCTTCAACCAGATCATCTACAACGACGACATCCCGGCGAGCAGCCGAGCCGCCTTCACGTACCGCTTCCTGGACGAGGCGGGGGGGTGGCAGACAGCGCGGATGTCGGTAGACGTGATCGACGACTACACGGTGCGGTTCGTGCTGCCGGTCCCGTTCGCGCCGTTCCTGCGGGCGATGGGCACGGCGATTTACCCCAAGCACATCCTCGAACAGGCGGTGGTGGACGGCGTGTTCGTGGAGACGTGGGGGCTCGAGACGCCCCCGGCGGAGATCATCGGCACAGGACCTTTCACGATCGAGAGCTACGAGCCGGGCGCCCGCGTCGTGCTGAAGCGCAACCCCGACTACTGGAAGACGGATGGCGAGGGCCAGCGGCTTCCGTACCTCGACTCGGTCGTGCACATCATCGTTCCGGACATCGAGGCTTCGCTGGCGGCCTTCCGGTCAGGGGAGACCGATGTCTTCGGGGTGCCGGGGAAGGACTACGCGGAGGTCTATCCGTTCCAGCAGGAGGAGAATTTCACGATCCACCGGCGAGGTCCGGGGTTCGGAACGACCTTCCTCGCGTTCAACCAGAATCCGGGGGCGAACCCGGAGACGGGGGAGCCTTACGTCGCGCCGGAGAAGCTGGCCTGGTTCCAGAACGTGCAGTTCCGCCAGGCTGTTTCCCACGCCATCAACCGTGACGCGATCATCGAGGGGGTGTTCGATGGGTTGGGGTACCCGCAGTGGGCGTCGATCAGCCCCTCCGCGGGCGACTTCCACAACCCCGAGGTGCGGAGGTACGACTACGACCCCGGCATTGCCACGGGAATCCTGGACGGGCTCGGCTGGGAGGACCAAGACGGGGACGGCTTCCGCGAGGACGCCGACGGCAACCCGATCGTCTTCACCATCGTGACCAATGAGGAGAACTCCATCCGCACGGAGGTGCTGGCGCTGATCCGCGAGGACCTGCACGCGATCGGCATCGACGCAAGGGTCGAAGCGCTGCCGTTTGGCGACATCGTGGGGCAGCTGACGACCAGCTACGACTGGGAAGGAGTCGTGATCGGGCTCACGGGCAGTTCCGAACCGCACGGCGGGATCAACGTGTGGCACAGCGGCGAGCCCCTCCACCTGTGGAACCCGAACCAGTCCGAGCCGGCAACGGAGTGGGAGGCCGAGGTCGACCGCCTGTACATCGAGGGAAGCCAGGAGCTGGACCCGGAGCGCCGGGTACGGCACTACCACGAGGCGCAGGCGATTGCGGCGGAGAACGCGCCGCTCATCTACACGGTGCTGGCGGAGCGGCTGAGCGCGATCCGCAACGTGTTCGGCAACACGACGCCGACGCTGTACGGCGTGTTCGACGTTCGCTACCTGTACCGGCTGGACCAGTAGGGGCGCTCGACCAGGGTTCTCAGCTGGGGCGTGGGCCCGCCGAATCTCCGCGCAGCCGCCGCCAGAAGGCTGCGAGCCGCCGAAGCAGAAGCCGACCGGTGGACGGATAGGCGCCCTTCAGGCTGGCGGGATACGCGCGATTGAACTGGCGCGACCCGGCTTGCGACGTCCGTATTTCGCTCCGCGGATCGTGATGGCCCATCATCCCCATCGGGCCCTCCTCGCTGCACACGAGTGTACCGCCATACGCAACTGTTCCGGGCTCCGGGAAGGTTCCCAGCACCTAAGGCTGTGCAGGGCCGCTACCTGTACCGGCTGGACCAGTAGGGGCGCTCGCTACTCCCGGGGGATGCCGAGGGCGTCGTACGAGTCCATGCCGGCGTCGTACTTCGCCTGGGCGGCGTTCATGATCTCGATGGCGTCGGCGCGACGGGCAGTCTGACCGAAGATCTGCTGCTCATGGCGGCGGGCGTCGTAGATGTTGAGGTCGCGGCCGCCCATGAAGCTGCGCTTGCAGGCGTCGAGGCTGAAGGCGGGCCACTGGGCGATGTGGGCGGCCCAGGCGATCGCTTCCTCGCGGAGGGTGTCGTCGGGGACGACCTTGTTGATGGCGCCGAGGGCGAGCGCCTCCTGGGCGGTGATGGGGCGGCCGTCGAGGATCATCTCAAGGGCCTTGGCGGGGCCGATGAGGCGGGCGAGGCGCGTGCAGCCGCCGGCGCCGGGCGGGATGCCGATGGCGACCTCGGGCTGGCCGTAGGTGGCGGACTCGGCGGCGATACGGAGGTCGCAGCCCCAGGAGAGCTCGGCGCCACCTCCCCACGCCTGCCCGTTGTTGGCGGCGATGGAGATGAGGGGGCTATCGCCGACGCGCTCGAAGAGCATGCGGTCGGCGCCGTAAGGGGTCTTCGGCGGAGGCACGGCGTTGCCGATCGCAGCCATGCCCTCCATGGCCTGGACGATGCCGCCGAGGTGCCAGTGGGCGATGAAGTAGCCGGGCGTGTCGGAGGCGAGGACGAAGACCTTCGCGCCGGACTCCTCGATCTCGGAGATGGCGTTGAGGATGCCCTCGCCGAGCTCGCCGCCGCCGAAGTTCATGGGCGGGTCGGAGAAGGCGATGAGGCCGACGCCGTCGGCGGGGTAGGTCACGTTCACGGTTACGGACATGGCAGCGCTCCTGGCTGAGGTGGCGGGTAGTGTGCGGTGACGGACGGGAGTTCGCCAGCGCCGGGCACGGGTCCGGTCCCGCCCCAGCCGCGAAAGTGGCAGAATCTGGCGAAGACCTCACCGAGGAGCCGTCCCAATGACGACAAGCGAAGCGAGCGACTACACGGAGATGATCAACGCGGTGGCGGAGTGCCCCGTGAACCTGGAGGACGTGGACCTCTTCGAGCCCGGCGCGCAGGAGCACTGGGCGGACGCCTACAAGATCCTCCACGCGGAGTCGCCCGTGCAGCGCATCCCGGGCGAAGGCAGCACGCCCGACACCGATGGCTTCGTGATCACGAAGTACCAGGATATCTACGACATCGTGCGCGACCCGTGGACGTTCCCGCAGCCCGGGTTCGCCGGGGCGGAGGGGAACAGCACCGCCGGCATGAGCACCGAGGACGGCGAGGCCAGCGCGCTCGCCGACGCGATGGCGCTGAACACGCTGCGTCCCAACCTCGATCTGCACAAGGCGCACCGCATCGAGCTGACGGACCCGTGGGTGGGGGCGACGGGCGCGCCCCGCCATCGCCCGATGGTGACGAAGTTCGTGGACCAGCTGATCGACGAGTGGATCGACCGCGACCCGGCCGAGATCGAGTTCGTGGAGGAATTCGCGGCGCCCCTGCCCCAGCTCGTGATGACGACGATCCTGGGGTGGCCGCTGGAGGACCTGGAGATCCTGCGGAAGTGGGGCCAGGCGCAGGTGCGGCGCTTCGTCTACGGGAAGGGCCACCGCAACCTCATGTCGGACGCAGAGGAGATGGAGAACGCCAAGGATCTCGGCGACTTCATGGCGTACGTCCAGGAGCAGGTGACGCACAAGCGCAGCAACCCCGGCGACGACATGACGACGTTCCTGACGCAGGTCACCTACCAGGCGATGAACCGCAAGCTGACGGACAACGAGGTCATCGGTGTGCTCTTCGGGATGCACATCGGGGGCCTTGAGACGACGCAGTACGCGATCGCGGCCGAGGCGCAGTTGCTGGCCGAGAACCCAGCGCTCTTCCAGGAGCTGAAGGCCGACCCCGCGAAGGTTCGCTTCTTCGCCGAGGAAGGGATGCGCATCCACGCGCCGACGCAGGGCCTTTCCACGCGGATGGCGGCGAAGGACGTGGAGATTCGCGGGGTGCCGATCCCCCAGGGCTCCATCCTGCACCTGCGCTACGGCGCAGCGAACCTGGACGACGAGGAGTTCGGCTGTCCGGCGGATGTGGACCTGGCGCGGCCGAACACGGGGCGGCACATGACGTTCTCGCAGGGCATCCGCGTCTGCCCGGGCGCGGGCATCTCGCGCCTCGAGCAGAACATCGCCTGGGAGCGGCTGACGCAGCGGCTGGACTCCCTCGAGTTCGCGCCGGGGAAGAACGACTTCCGGCACCAGCCCGGCATCATGCTGGGGCTGTGGGAGCTGCACATGCAGTTCACGAAGGCCGCCGGCTAGGGGAGGCCGACCGTGCGTGACGAGCGCGATCACCCACGGAATCCGGGCCTCAGCGTTCCCGAGGCCCCGGAGGCGGTGCGGCGGTACCGCAAGCCGCCGCCGCTGCACGGCCGGGAGTCGCACATCCGCATCTTCGACCCCGAGAACGAGGCGCGGCAGGTGTACGGGGAGACGCAGCGGTCGCGAGACGGCTCGCTTCCCCACGAGGAGCACGGCCCGAGCGCCGTGCTGAAGGCGCTCGATCCGTTCTGGACGCGGGGCATCATCCCCGAGGACGAGGCGAACCACGCGGATGCCGGCGAAACCCAGGCCTGACGGCCACCCCAAAGGAGACAAGCGATGACGGCGACAGAGGAGTCCTCGGCATTTGCCGATGCCATCCGGGAGCAGTTGAAGCTCGCGATCGAGCCGCAGGAGTTCGATAGCCCCGAGTTCCAGCGCGACCCCTTCCCGCTGTACAAGCGGCTGCGGGATCACCACCCCATCTACCAGGACCTGTTCCACAAGCGCTGGGTGGTGAGCCGCTACGACGACATCGTCGAGGTCTTCCAGAACAACGACGACTTCGACCGGGCGGTGTACGACCCGAAGGGGGACTACGAGTTCGGGAAGAAGCAGGTGTTCGGCCCGAACATCCTCGAGTACGGCAACAGCGCCGAGCACCGCTTCCTGCGAAACGTCGTGGCGGACCAGTTCGTGGGGAACCGGCTGGCCGGGTTCCTGCCCTTCATCGAGCAGATCGCGCGCGAGCTGATGGGGAAGATCTGGGAGAAGTCGGCGGACGACATCGCCAGGGGCTTCTCGGACACGGGCGAGGTCGAGCTGGTCAGCGAGTTCACGACCCAGTTCCCGATCCGCGTCATCTCGAACATGCTCGGTCTGCCGCGCGAGGACGAGGACACGTTCGTGCGCTGGTATCAGCACCTGATCGTGGGCCTCGGTTTCGGGGGCGAGTACTTCGCCAAGGGGATGCAGGCGCGAAACGAGATGTGGGACTACCTCGACCCGCTCATCCGGCGGGCGGAGGACAGCCCCGGAGAAGACCTGATCTCACGCATCGTGCACGCGGAGTTCCGCGGGCAGCGCATGAACGTCGACGAGATCAAGGGATTCATCGCGCTGCTGCTGGCGGCGGGCGGCGACACGACGGACAAGGCCATCGCGAACATGTGGTACCACATGCTGTACACGCGCCCGGACCAGTTCGAGAACGAGGTGCAGCGCGACCCCAGCCTCTGGACGAACGTGTTCACGGAGATGATGCGCTACGACCCGGTGGTCCACGGCCAGGCGCGGCACACCACGCGCGAGATCAAGATCCACGGCGAGGTGATCCCCGAGCGGGCGGTGGTCTCGCTCATGCTGGGGGCGGGGAACCGGGACGAGCGCGTGTTCAAGGATCCGGACACGTACGACATGCTGCGCGAGGACCTGCACATGGGGCGCGAGCTGCGCTCCGGCCGCTACCCGGACGGGAAGCACGGCCACCTCGGCTTCGGCATGGGGCAGCACTTCTGCATGGGCTACGCCATGGCCCGACAGGAGGCGATCATCGCCTGCACGCGGCTGGCGGAGGCGATGAAGAACCCGCGACCGAAGTTCCCCACGCATGAGGGCATCACGTCACCGAACATCGGCTCGGGCGGCTTCCGGGCGCCGAAGGAGCTCTGGATCCAGTTCGACGTGAACTAGGGGCGCCGGAAGCGCCTGCCGGTACGGATGTCGTAGGCTTACGCGCACGCACTTCGAACCGACAGGAGGGAGCCGATGACGGCGACTGACGAGTCCGCAGCGTTGGCGGAAGCCATCCGGCAGCAGCTGGCGCTGGCGATCGAGCCGCAGGAGTTCGATGGCCCCGAGTTCCGGAAGGACCCGTTCCCGCTCTACCAGCGGCTGCGCGACCATCACCCCATCTACCAGGACCTGTTCCACAACAACTGGGTGGTGAGCCGCTACGACGACATCGTCGCGGTGTTCCAGAACAACGACGACTTCGACCGGGCGTCGTATGACCCGAAGGGGGACTACGAGTTCGGGAAGAAGCACGTCTTCGGCCCCAACATCCTCGAGTACGGCAACAGCGACGAGCATCGCTTCCTGCGAAACGTGGTGGCCGACCAGTTCGTGGGGAACCGCCTCTCGGCCTTCCTGCCCTTCATCGAGCAGATCGCACGCGAGCTGATGGGGAAGATCTGGGAGAAGTCGGCAGACGACATCGCCAAGGGCTTCTCGGATACGGGCGAGGTGGAGCTGGTCAGCCAGTTCACGAACCAGTTCCCGATCCGGGTCATCTCGAACATGCTGGGTCTTCCCCGCGAGGACGAGGACATGTTCGTGCGCTGGTACCAGCACCTGATCGAGGGGCTGGGCTTCGGCGGCGAGCACTTCGCAAAGGGGATGCAGGCGCGGAACGAAATGTGGGAGTACCTCGACCCGCTCATCCGCCGGGCGGAGGATGCGCCCGGCGAGGATTTGATCTCGCGCATCGTGCACGCGGAGTTCCGCGGGCAGCGCATGAACGCCGATGAGATCAAGGGCTTCATCGCGCTGCTGCTGGCGGCGGGCGGCGACACGACCGACAAGGCGATCGCGAACATGTGGTACCACATGCTCTACACCCGTCCGGACCAGTTCGAGGAAGTGAAGAAGGACGGGGAGCTCTGGACGAACGTCTTCACGGAGATGATGCGCTACGACCCGGTCGTTCACACGCAGGGCCGGCGGACCACCCACGAGATCACGATCCACGGCGAGGTCATCCCCGAGCGGGCCAACATCATCATGTACCTGGCGGCAGGGAACCGGGACGAGCGCGCGTTCAAGGACCCGAATACCTACGACATCTTCAGGGATGACCTGCACATGGGCCGCGAGCTGCGTTCAGGCCGCTACCCCGATGGGAAGCATGGTCACCTCGGCTTCGGCATGGGGCAGCACTTCTGCATGGGCTACGCGATGGCGCGCCAGGAGGCGATCATCGCCTGCACACGGCTCTCGGAGGCGATGAAGAACCCGCGTCCGAAGTTCCCGACGCACGCGGGCATTACCTCGCCCGTCATGGGATCGGGTGGCTTCCGCGCGCCAGAAGAGCTCTGGATCGAGTTCGACGTCAACTAGGGATCAGGGACGGGAGAAACGATGCGAGTGAAGGTCGACCTGAAGAAGTGCACGAAGAGCGGGGAGTGCTACTACAACCACCCCGCGCTGTTCAAAGTCGACAGCGAGGGCTTTCCCGTGATCCAGATGGATCCGCTGGAGGGCGAGGACATGAAGATCGAGGCGGTGCAGGCCTCGGAAGTCTGTCCCGTCGAGGCGATCACGGTAGAGGGCGAGTAACGGGAGCCCTTCCCGACCCTCAGTAGTGGATGGCGTTGCCGACGCCGCCTCCGGCGGCGATGGCGTCGCCCGTGATGGCGACCGACTTCGGGGAGGCGAGGAAGGCCACGACGTGGGCCACCTCGGTCGCATCGATAAAGCGCCCGACGGCGTTGCCCCCGCTGGCGCGCCGCATGGCTTCCTCGACGGAGATGCCCTGATCGGCGGCGCGGGTCTCCATCAGGTCCGGCATGCGCTCGGTCCAGGTGGCGCCGGGGTGGACGACAGTGACGTTGATGCCGTGCGGTCCGAGCTCGTTGGCGAGGTTCTTGGTGAGGGCGGAAACGGCGACGTTGCGCATGCTGCCGATGGCCGTGCCAGCCTGGCGTGCTCCCATGCCGCTGATGTTGATGATGCGCCCCCAGCCGTTCGCCTTGAGGTGGGGAGCGGCGGCGCGGGCGCAGCGGAGGTAGCCGAGCACCTTCGTGTTCATCTCCTCGGCGAAATTCTCGTCGGTGATGCCTTCGAGGGGTGGTACGGGGCCGGGGCCGCCACCGGGGCGGGCGGCGTTGTTCACGAGGATGTCGAGCCCGCCGAGCTGCTCGACGGCGCTCGCGACCATCGCGTTCACCGCGGCCGTACTGCCCGTATCGCAGGCGATGGGGACGATGCGGCGGCCGGTCTCGGCGGCGAGCTCGGCTGCCGTTGCTTCGAGTGTCTCCTGCGTGCGGGCTGCGATGGCGACATCGACGCCCTCCTGGGCGAGGGCGCGGGCGATTGCCTTGCCGATGCCCTTGCTGCCACCGGTCACGAGTGCGGCCTTGCCTTCGAGTTCGAGGTCCATGGCGCTACCGGAGCGAGGCCCACCAGTCGGGGATGGCCACCTGCAGGATCTCGTCGTAGGTCTTCGCGATCTCGGGGGCGTCGTCGGGGAGGTCCTGCTGGTTGGTGGCGGGCAGGGGGGAGGCGCCCTGGATGGGGTCGACCCACTCGATGCCCTCTTCCTCGATGACCTCCATCAGGGGCGGGGTGGCGTCCTCGTGGTGGTCGCTGATCTGGTGCTTCAGCATGAAGGTGTTGTAATCGGGGAAGGAGAGGATGCAGTAGTAGCTGCGGGGCTCCTGCCCGCGCCACATCTCGTAGCGGAGGACATCGCTTTCGAGGGAGTGGGTCTTCTCGTAGAGGTCCTTCTGGATTTCCTCGTAGCGGGCCTCCATGCCCTCCTTGACCTTGAGGGTGATGAGCACGGTCGCCATTGGGCGCACCTCCGGGCTGGGGATAGTGGCGGCACGATACGGCGGGGCGAACGGCGGCGGCAAGGGAGGGGCAGGCTCAGGGGCGGTAGCGCGTGCGGAGGCTGGCGGCGATGCCGAGGACAGCCACGAGGGTGGCCACCACGGCGAACACGTTGACGGCCACGGGGAGGGCGGCCGGAGGGGCGGGGGCGAGGCCGGTGCCGGTCTTGCCGGGGGCTAGCGGCGAACACTCGCGAAGGCCACCGTGCCCTCTGGAAGCATCATGGAGGACGGACGGAATACATCCCTCGAAGCTGTTCCCGAACAGGCTGAGGGTGCGCAAGCGAGTGAGGCGGCCCATTTCTGATGGAAACTCGCCCGTGAGGTTGTTGGACGCGAGGTGGAGCGACCTCAGATCCACGAGATTGCCCAGATCAGCTGGAAGTTCACCCGTCAGCTCGTTCCGCCGAAGATCAAGCCACTGCAAGTCCACGAGGTTGCCAAGCTCCGGGGGAATCTCACCCGCGAGAGAGTTGCGCCGCAGGCTCAGGGTCCGGAGGCGGGTGAGTGCGCCGATTTCGGGAGGAATCTCTCCCGTGAGCCCGGTGAGCCCTGAAATCACGTACTCCCTCGACAGATTGAGAAACTCGAGAGCCGACAGAGATCCAAGCACCGGCGGAATCTCCCCGGACAGGATGAAAGCGGAGAGCCGGAGGGAGGTCACCCGACGAGGCTCAAGGCGGGAGACCCCAACCCCGGGCCACTGATCCATGGGCTGCTCCACGTCCCATCGCAGATTGCCGATCTCCTCTCCGTCGTAGGGAAGGGCCCCATAGTGGAGGCTCGGAGCATCTCCAACAAGAACATCACGCGCGCTGAGGAGGATGGCGCAATCCTGGACCAGGCCGGGATTCTCTTCCGGGTCAGCGACGGCGATGCCGTTGGAGCAGGCTTCGACGAAGTGCTCGGGTGTGGTAGCTCCGCGCTCCGCGCCCTTGCCGCTCTCGGCAGGCTCAGGGCAGTTGGGGAGGTTGAGGTTATCGAGGTCGTTGTGGAGGACGTCTCGCAAGTGCGGAGGCACACAGCCGCTGAAGCGATTGTCACCAACCCTCAGCCACTTCATACCGGAGCGGCCCAGCCCCGCAGGGATCTGACCGGAAAGCCTGTTGCCATGCAGCCACAGGGTGTGCACTCGCAATCCCGCCAGTTCCACGGGGATCTCGCCTTCCACCTCATTCCAGTGAAGACGGAGGTCTTGAAGGTCACGTAGCGAGCCCAGTTCGGGAGGAATCTCCCCGGACAGACGATTCAGGGAGAGATTCATCTCACGAAGGTTCGCGAGCCGACCCATGGAGGAAGGAATGGATCCCGTGAGTCGATTCGCCGACAAGATGAGGGTACGCAGGTTCGTCAGCTCCCCTATCTCCGGAGGAATGCTCCCTTCCAGGCCCAGGCCAGAGAGCAGCAGAGTTTCCAAACTATCGAGGAGGGCTATCTCTCCTGGAATGCTCCCCACAGGAATCAAGCGCCTTGTTCCCGTTGGAGTGCTCGCGATCGTGGTCCCAATCATCGCCTTATCGAGGACGATTCTTGTCACCCGGTAGGGACAGCATGCTGTGCCGACACCCCGCCAGTTTCTGATGGGGGAATTGCTCGCCCATCTGAGCGGCCCCGGTCCGTCATATGAAGGAAAGTCCAGCAGGGTGTCTCGGATTTCCAGGAGAACCGCACAATCGTGAACGAGGCGGGGATTCTCTTCCGGGTCAGCGACCGCGATGCCGTTGGAACAGGCCTCGACGAAGTCCTCGGCGGGGGATGGTTCGCCGGCCCGTACCTGAGCTGCCGGCGACACCAGGACGACGGTACCCATCAATAGCAGGGCAGTGGCGAGGAGAGCGATTCGGCGCCGCACTTGCAGAGGCCCCTTCGTCTGATGGGGCGACGCTAGCAGTCGAAACCCCGAATTACCCCGTCCATTTCGTGCTGATCCGCGGGGGCCGATGCGGGTAGGATTGGCGGCACGAAAATCGCACTCAGGCGGCGTGCGCCGCAGGGAGGACAGCCATGCAGCGAGCGACTTCAGACGCCCCTCACGCGACGGGCCATCGCCAGGAGCAGGTCACCGGATGTCCGGTGAACCTGGAGGAGGTCGACCTCTTCTCGCCGGGGGCGCAGGAGTACTGGTTCGACTCCTACAAGATCCTCCACGACGAGGCGCCGGTTCACAGAATTCCGGGCGAGGGGGCGATTCCGGGCTCGGACGCCTACATCCTGAGCAAGTACGAAGACATCGCGATGGTCGTGCGGGATCCGGAGACGTTCGAGTTCTACAACGCCGCCGAGGGCGACGAAGCCGCGCAGGAGATCTTCCGGGAGAAGGGCTTCGGCACCATCACGGACACGTGGGACACGCTGCGGCCGAACCTCGAGGAGCACAAGCGCCACCGCATGGAGCTGACGGACCCGTGGGTCGCCCTGCCGGCGGCCGAGCGGCACACGCCCATGATCACGCAGGCCGCGAATGACCTGATGGACAAGTGGATCGAGACCGGCGAGGTCGAGTTCGTGAAGGGGTTCGCGGCGCCGTTGCCGCAGATCGTGATCACGACGATCCTCGGCTTCCCCCTGGAGGACATGCCCAAGACGCGGGTGTGGGAGGAGGAGCAGGTCAAGCGGTTCGTGTACGGCTTCAGCCACAAGAACCTGCTGACGCCCGAGCAGGAGAAGGCGAACGCGGAGGCGCTCGTCGCCTTCCAGCACTACATCGGGGAGCAGATCGAGGACAAGCGGCAGAACCCCAAGGACGACATGATCACGTTCCTCCTGAACGTGGAGTACGGACCGGAGAAGCGGAGGCTGAGCGATCCCGAGATCGCAAGCGTCGTGTACGGGATGCACATCGGCGGGAACGAGACGACGCAATACGCGCTGACGGCGGAGGCGATGCTGCTGGCGCAGCAGCCGGAGCTGGTCGAGGAGCTGCGGGCGGACCGCTCGAAGGTGCGCTTCTTCGTAGAGGAGGCGCTGCGGCTGTTCGCACCCACGCAGGGACTCTCGACGCGCGTGGCGATGAAGGACGTCGAGCTGCGCGGCGTCACCATCCCGCGAGGCTCGATGCTGCACCTGCGGTACGGCGCGGCAAACCGCGACCCGGACCTCTGTCCGGCGACGGACTCGATCGACCTGACGCGGAAGAACCCCGGGCGGCACCTGACCTTCTCGATGGGTCCGCGGGTGTGTCCGGGGGCGGGGCTGTCGCGGCTGGAGCAGAACATCGCGGTGAACGTGATGCTGGACCGGCTGGACGACCTGCGGCTCGCGCCGGGCAAGAACGACCTGACGCATCAGCCGGGCATCATGCTGGGGCTCTGGGAGCTGAACCTCGAGTTCGACCAGCGTGGCGCGTAGCCGGGGCCGGTCGGGCTAGTGGTGGAGCGAGCGCTCGAAGCGACTCGCCGGCGGGCGGCCGACGTGCTCGACCAGGGCGAGACGCTCGACCTCGTCGCGATCCTGCGCGAGGAGTTCGCACTGGAGTCGCACGCCTCGTACGAGCGCGCGGTGCGAGCCATCGCGGAGACGGCGGCGAGCGGCGTGCGGCGCAGGGCCGACGAGGGCGAGGAAGCGGTGGAGCGGTGGGCGAGGGGGGTGCGGGCGAGCGGCTCGCTCTACCTGGCGCTTGGGGATGCTATCGCCTGGCTCCGGGACAACAGCTCGGAGAGCGGGAGCGACGCGCGGGCGTCGATGCTGTTCTAGTCGTCGTTCGAGAGGGAGATGGCGTTGCCGGGGCACACGCGCACGGCGTCCTCGGCGTCTTCGACCTGATCGCCCTCGGGCTCTTCCACGATGACGACGGGGAAGCCGTCTTCCCGCGCGGCGAACAGCTCGGCGTGGTAGGTGGAGCACTCCGCCGCCTTGATGCAGCGGTCGAGATTCACGGTGAGTTTCATCGCGTCCTCCTCGGAGTTGCGTAGTCGCGCGGGTTTGCGGGCAGATTATCGGGCAGCGGGCGCGGGAGTACCAGCGAAGGCGCTTGACGTGCCTCGCGGAGGCTCCCACGATGCGGACCAATCGCGGATGCACCGGGCCGGGAGAGCGGCCGAGGGAGGACAGCATGGAGCGGGACTACGACGTCGTCGTCATCGGTTCGGGGGCAGCGGGGCTGTGGGGGGGGGGGGGGGCCGCCCCCCCGGGGGGGGGGGGGGGGGGGGGGGGGGGGGGGGGGGGGGGGGGGGGGCGCGGC
>VXPF01000069.1 GCA_009839725.1 Dehalococcoidia bacterium
ATAAGCGCCCGGCCCCCGGGCGGCCGCCGCCGCCGGGGGCGAAGGCGGCGCCGGGGAGGCGGCGGGGGCGCCGGGGGCGGTGGCGACTAGGCTCTCGTCTTCGCCGCCAGCTCCCGAACGTGCGCCGCCACCAGCCCCGGCGCCTCCATCGGGATGAAGTGGCTGTGCTCCTCCACGACGACCTCCTCCCCCTTCCGCAGCTCCCCCACCAGCCCCGGCCACGTCGGCGAGACCATCATGCTCCACTGCTGGTCCGGCGTTGGAGGAGGGGCCCGCAGGATTCGCACGGAGATCTCTAGCTCCCGCAGGAGCGGGTACGGGTCCCACGCCCGGTTGCCCGCGTACACCGCCGCCTCGACCAGCGGCGGGCAGGCGAGCACGTAGCCCTCGCCGTCCGGCGCGGGCAGGAGGCCGTGCTCGCAGTAGTCGCGCAGGACGCGCGGCTCCCAGCGCTTGAAGGGGTCGCGATCCGCGAACCGCTCGATCATCTCCTCCGGCGAGGACCACTCGTTCCGACGCCGCGCCACGAAGTGCTCTGCCTCGAACGCGGGCTCACGCTCGTACAGCGACGGCTTCATCAGGACCGGGTCGACGAGCAGCAGGGCCGCAAACGTGCCCGGCCGCAGCGCCGCCGCCACCGCGACCGCCGCCCCGCCCTTCGAGTGCCCCACCCCGATTGCGCTGGGCAGGTCCAGCGCCTCGCAGAACGCCGCCACGTCGTCCGCGACGTCGCTCCAGGGGTAGGGCGGCTCCGGCTTCTCGCTGCGCCCGTGGCCGCGCAGGTCGATGGCGATGCTGCGCTGATCGAGCGCCTCGGCGACGGCGTCCCAGCAGCGCGCATGGAACCCCGTCGCATGGGCGAAGAGCACCGTCGGCTCCTGACCCTCGCGCTCGAAATAGGCGAGCTCGACACCGTTCGCCTGGACGCGCCGCTCAGCTGGCTGCATCGCGCGATTATCCCTGCCGTCCTGCTCAGGCGCTCCCGGCGCTCCCCGCTACAATCCCCCCATGCCCGATGACTCTGCGGTCCAGCAGTCCCTCGCCCAGCTCGCCGCCACCCCCAGCAAGCTCGCCCACCTCACCGTCGAGGCCGCGGACCAGGCCCTCGACGCCGCCCCCGACGGCGAGTGGTCCACCCGCACCGTCCTCGCCCACCTGCGCGATGCGGAGATGCTGGAGTTCCGCGTGGGCCTCGAGCGCCTCCTCGCCGAACCCGACCCCGCCCTCTACTTCCTTCCCCCGGACGAGTGGGAGCGCGACCGCAACCGCGAACGCGACGAGAAGAGCGTCCTGTTGAGCGACTTCGCCCTCCAGCGCCAGGCCTCCCTGAACCTCATCGCCACCATGCGCGACACCGACTGGGAGGGCACCGCCCCCGGCCCCCGCGACGAGCCCATCACCGTCGCCCAGTTCGTCCAGATCTGGGCCGGTCACGACGCCGCCCACCTCGGCCAGATCGAGGAGCTCCTCGGCGACACCGTGGCCGGCGCACAAGAACGCCGCTCCCGCCCCCCGGAGTAGCCTCCCGCGACCGCTAGCCCCTCGCCCCCGCCAGGTTGGGGCTGCGCGTGAGCCGCGCCGTCCCCTTGTTCGCCGCCAGCACCTTCTCGATGCTGCGGGCTAGTTCCTCGCTCACCGACGCCTGCTTCCAGTCGAACTCCTGCTCCAGCCCGTCGGTGTCGTGGATCACGAGCCGCACGCCGTCGCCGCCGGGATGGTCCCCCAGGAGCGCCTCCACCGTCTTCAGGAGCGCCCGGTCCGTCAGGTCGTCCTCCGTCTCGTAGATCGTGATCACGAGCTGCGAGCCCTCCCCTCCTACCGGCGACCGCACCTCCGGTGACTCCGCCTCCGTCGTCGCTGCGGGTGGGGGAGGCGAGGCCGTCGCGCCGTTCCCGTTCCGTGGGGTCGTGGTGGCTGGCGGTGGGGCAGGTGGCGTTGGCGCTGCACTCTGCGCCGGCGCCCGCCGCCGCCCACCGCCGCGTCGCGGCGGCGCCTGGAACTCCTCCGGCCTGAACCCGATCAGCGTCCCGTCCGCTGCATTCCACGGGACCGCGCGGCGGGCGCTCAGGTTCAGCCGGTCGCCCCGTTCGCGGCACTCGAGCGAGACCAGCACGATCTGCCCCTGCGCCCACGTCTCCTCGCTCGACGTCTCCAGCACGTCGCTCCAGACCGCCAGCTCCACCCGACCCGACAGATCCTCCAGCCCCACCAGGTAGAAGCGCCGGTTGTCGCGCGTGTAGCGCACCGTCACCTGCGTGATCATCCCCGCCACCGTCACCGCCTGGCCCACCAGCTCCAGCGAGAGGTCCGCGACCTGGTGCGTCGTGTGCGCCGCCAGCTCCTGGGCCGCCCGCCGGAACGGGTGCTCGCTCAGGTAGACGCCAAGCAGCTCCTTCTCCCAGCGCAGCCGCTCGTCCTGGTCCAGCGGTGCGTCCACCAGCTCGACCCCCGGCATGGGCGTGTCCACCTCGCTCCCGAACAGGTCGAACATCGTCGATTGGCCGCTGTCCCGCAGCTCCCGTTCCCGCTTCGCGAGGTTCGCGATCCGCTCGCTGTTCGCCCGCAGCGTTCCCCGGTCGCCGATCTCGTCGAGCGCCCCCGCCAGCGCCAGGTGCTCGATCGTGCGGCTGGTGGCCCCCTCCAGGTCGGCCCGCTTGCAGAAGTCGTCCACGTCCCGGTAGGGACCGTTCTTCTCCCGCACCGCGATGATGCCCTCGACCGCCGCCGGCCCCACGTTCTTGATGTCTCCCAGCCCGAAGCGAATCGCCAGAGCCCCGGCCTCCTGGCGCTCGATGCCGAAGGTGGACGTACTGGCGTTGATGTCCGGCGGCAGCACCTCGATCCCGAGACGCGCGCACTCCGCTACCGCCTGCGCGATGCGCTCGTACGGATCCGGCGAGCTGCCCGCCAGCTGCAGCACCGCCGTCAGATACTCGACCGGGTGGTTCGTCTTCAGGTAGGCCGTCTGGTACGCGATGTTCCCGTAGCACCAGGCGTGCGCCTTGTTGAAGGCGTAGCCCGCGAACGGCTCGATCAGCTCCCAGACCGCCCGCGCCCGGTCCTCCGGGTACCCGTTCGCCGCCGCCCCCTCGATGAAGCGCGAGCTCTCCGCCGCCATCACCTCCGCCTTCTTCTTCCCCATCGCCTTCCGCATCACGTCCGCCTCGCCCAGCGTGTAGCCGGCGAAGCGCTGTGCGATTTGCAGCACCTGGTCCTGGTAGACGATCACCCCGTGCGTGTCCGCGAGGATGTCGGCCAGGTCCGGGTGCGGGTGCTGGATCGCTTCTTCCCCATGGCTCGCGCGGATGTACGTGGGAATGTGCGCCATCGGCCCTGGGCGGTAGAGCGCCACCATCGCGCAGATCTCGGCTACGCTCTTCGGCTTCAGCTCCTGTACGTACCGCCGCATCCCCGCCGATTCCAGCTGGAACACCCCGAACGTCTCGCCCCGCCCCAGCGTCTCCATCGTCGCGGGATCCGCCTCCGGCAGCTTCAGCAGGTCCACTTCCGCCCCCGTCGTCTCCCGCACGAGGTCCACCGCCCGCCCCAGGATCGTCAGGTTCGAGAGGCCCAGGAAGTCCACCTTGAGCAGGCCCATCGCCTCCACCTGCTCCATCGCGAACTGCGTCGTCGGCACTGCCAGCTCGTCCCCCCGGCCGGTGCGCTGCAGCGGCACATACTCCGCCAGCGGCTCCCGCGAGATGACGACCCCCGCGGCGTGCGTGCTCGCGTGCCGCGCCACTCCTTCCAGCTGTTGCGCCGTGTCCACCAGCCGCCGCACCTGCGCGTCCGTGTCGTACGCCTCCTTCAGGTCGGTCGACTGGGTGAGCGCGTCATCAAGGGTGATGTGGAGTGCGTTCGGCACGTAGCGCGCCACCCGGTCCGTGTCCGCGTACGTCATCCCCAGCGCCCGCCCCACGTCCCGGATGGCGGCCTTCGCCCCCAGCGTCCCGAACGTGATGATCTGCGCCACCTTGTCCTCGCCGAAGCGCTCGTAGGCGAAGCGGATCACCTCGTCCCGGCGGTCGTCCGCGAAGTCGAAGTCCACGTCCGGCATCTGCCGGCGCTCGACGTTCAGGAAGCGCTCGAACACGAGGTTGTTCGCCACCGGGTCGATGTCCGTCACCCCCAGCGAGTAGAGCGCCAGCGAGGCCGCCGCCGACCCCCGCATCCCCATCGGAATACGCTCCTGCCGCGCGAAGTCCGAGATCTCCTTGACCACGAAGAAGTAGTCCGTGAAGCCCGTCTCCCGCAGCACGTCAAGCTCGTAGTCGAGGCGTTCCTCCAGCTGCGGCGTGAGCGTCCCCTTGCGCGCTGTCAGTCCCTCCCGGCACAGCTGGCGCAGGTAGGCGTCGTTCGTGACCCCGTCCGGCGTCTCCGGTTCCGGCAGGAGGGCGCGGTCGAACGACAGCTCGAGGTCGCACTCGGCGGCAATCTGCGCCGTCGCGTCGATGACCTCGGGTGTCTCCGGAAACACTGCGCGCATCTCCTCGTCGCTGCGCAGGTAGTAGCCCTCCCCCTCGATTCGGAAGCGGTCCTCCTGGTCGACGGTGGCGTTCGTCCCGATGCAGAGCAGGACGTCATGCGCCTCCCCCTCCGCCTCGTGCGTGAAGTGCCCGTCGTTCGTGGCCACGACGGGGATGTCGAGCTCGCGCCCGAGCGACAGGATCTCTGGGTTCACGCGGCTGAACCGCTCTACCCCGTGCTCCTGCACTTCCAGCGCGTAGTGCCCGTCGAACACCTCCCGGAACCAGCGCGCGACCTCCGCCGCCCCCTCCCGGTCCCCTTCCGAGAGCCGCTCGAAAAACTCCCCTGAGGGACATCCGCTCAGCACCGTAATGCCCGCGCTGTGCTCCTCCAGCAGCTCCCGGTCGATCCGGGGCTTGTAGTAGAAGCCCTCCAGGTTCGACTTGGTGACGAGCTGGAGCAGATTGCGGTAGCCCGTCAGATCCCGCGCCAGCATCGTCAGGTGGTAGGGCTGGCGCTCGCGCGTGCGGCTGTGGCGCGACGCCGGCGCCACGTACGCCTCCAGCCCGATGATCGGCTTGATCCCCCGCTCCCGCGCCTCCCGGTAGAAGTCGATCGCTCCGTACAGCGCCCCGTGGTCCGTCATCGCGATCGCGTCCATCTCCAGCTCCTGCGCGCGGTCCAGGAGCTGCGGGATGCGCGACATGCCATCGAGCAGCGAAAATTCGGTGTGCGTGTGTAGGTGCGTGAACATTTCTGTGCGGGCCATCGTACGCTCATCGGAGGGCCCTTTTCGAGCCTTCCGGGGGGCGATTTCCAACGGTTCGATGCCCAGAAAACTCTACGCCCGCATCCGTGTTCCCCTGCCGCCCCTTACGTCATCCTGAGCGCACCTGAAGGCGTCCCGGCGCTTATGTCCCAGACGGCCAGAACCCTCAGTCCAGCTGGGCCCCCTCGATCGCCGCCAGCCGCTCCCCGCTGCCCGTCCCCGGCCACCGCGACCGAGCCACCGCCCACCCCAGCGCCATCACGAAGAGCGCCCCTTGCAGCAACACCACCGTCGCCCCCGACGACACGTTCACGAACCAGGAGATGTAGACCCCCACCAGCCCGCTTGCCCCGCCCAGCGCCGCCGCCAGCGCGAACATTCGCGTGAACGAGTCCGTCAGCAGTCGGGCCGTCACCGGCGGGATGACGAGCGCCGCCGCGATCAGCGTCGCCCCCAGCACCTGCAGCGACGCGATCACGGTAGCGGCCAGCACCAGTGAGAATAGTGCCTCCACCCACGGCACCGGGACGCCGTACGTGCTCGCCACGTCGGAGTCGAAGGTCGTGAACAGGAGCTGCTTCCACCAGGCGAAGATGACGGCCGCCGCCAGCACCAGCACCCCTGCGATCACGTACAGGTCGCCGCTCGTGATCCCGAGGATCTCGCCGAACAGGGCCGCGTCGAAGTCGCGGGTGAACTTCCCGTGCCGGCTGATCAGCGCCACGCCAAGCGCGAACGCGCAGGTGGTGATGATCCCGACGGCCGCGTCGCCCCCGATCTGACGCCGTCGCGCCGCCGCGTTGATCAGCAGCACCGTGAACACGCCCCAGATCGTCGCGCCGATGTAGAAGCTGATTCCCGAGACGAACGACACCACCGCCCCGCCGAAGATGCTGTGCGCGAGCCCGTGTCCGATATAGGCGAGCGTGCGCAGCACGACATAAACCCCGACCGCCGCGCAGAGCACCCCCACCAGCGTCGCGGCCACCATGCCCCGCACGAAGAACTCGAACTCGAACGGCTCCGCCAGGCCCCCCACGCTAGCCGCCCGGGGCAGACGTGCCGGGCGTGGCCCCTTCCGGCGCCCCCTCGGGGCCGGTCATCGCCTCGTCGAGGTGCTCGACCACGTAAATCGCGTCCCCGCGCCGCAGCACGAGCATGTCGGCGCCGTACGTGCGCCGCAGGACCTCGGGCGTGAGCACGTCCTCGGGCGCGCCGTCCGCGACGATCGCGCCCTCGCCCACGCAGACCAGCCGCGGCAGGTGCGTCGCCACCGCGTTCAGGTCGTGGGTCGTCATCAGGATGCTGGTCCCGCCCCGGTTCAGCTCGCCCAGCAGGTGCATGATCTCGTGCCGCGTCTTGATGTCGACGCCGCTCGTCGGCTCGTCGAGGAGCAGCAGGTCGGGGTCGCCGATGAGCGCCCGAGCCAGGAATGTGCGCTGCTGCTGTCCACCTGAGAGGGCGCGGATCTGGCGGTTCGCGAGGTGCCCGATCCCGAGCCGCTCGAGGATGTGCATCAGCAGCTCTTGGTCCCGCCGGCGCGGCCACGGCCGCCAGCCCATCTCCCGCCAGCGCCCCAGCAACACCGCCTGCCCCACCGTGAGCGGGAAGTTCCAGTTGATCGCCTCCACCTGCGGCACGTAGCCCAGCCGAAGCTCGCGCTCCCCTTGCCGCGGGTGCATTTCGACCGCCCCCTCGAACCGCCGCGTCTGCCCCGCGATGCTCCGCAGCAGCGTCGTCTTTCCCGACCCGCTCGGCCCGACGATGCCCGCGAACTCGCCCCGCCGCAGCGTGAAGTCCACGCCCCGAAGCACCGGCGTCCGCTCATAGCCCGTGGTCAGGCTCTGGAGCTCGACGAGCGGCTCGCCCTCGGGATGCGGCGGCGGGCGGTGTCCGGGGGCGCCGGGCGCTAGCTCAACCACCGGCGTGCTCCTCGAACGGAATCCAGCTGTAGCTCACGTCCACCCCGTCGAGGGCGCTCGCGTCCCCGCCCAGGCTCGTCACGATCGTGCGGGCGTTCTCGACCATCATCGCTAGGTAGGTGTTGCCCGGTTCGCCCGGCTCGCCCGGAAGGTCGTCGTCCCGCAGCGTCGCGACCTGCACCGCCCCCGCCTCCCGCGCGATCGTCTCCAGCACCTCCGACGGAAACACCTCCGACCCGAAGATGGCAGGCGCCCCGGCCGCCCGGATCTGCCTGATCAGTTCGGCTACATCTCGCGGGGACGGCTCGGAGAAGTCCGACGGCTGGATCGCCCCGATGATCGTGAACCCGTAGCGCGGCGCGAAGTAGGGGAAGGAGTCGTGGTAGGTGAGCAGCACGCGCTGCGCCTCCGGCACCGTCGCCACCGCTTCCTTGATGGCAGCGTCCAGCGCCTCCAGCCGCTCCACGAAGGCCTCAGTGTTCGCCGCGTAGTACGCCGCTCCCTCCGGGTCGAGCCTTCCAAGCGCGTCGCGCACGTGCATGGCGTACTCGCCGGCCAGGATCGGGTCGGTCCAGAGATGCGGGTTCGGGTCGCCCCCTTCCTCGGGGAAGGAGAAGTCGTACACGTACTCCTCAGGACTGACCGTGGCCTCGCCCAGGAGCACGATCTCGACGCCGTCGCGCCGGTTCGCTTCCGCCAGTTCAAGCGTCGGAAGCTCGAGGTTCAGGCCGTTCGCCACGATCAGGTCCGCCTGTGCGATCTCCCGCGCAACTGAGGGCGACGGCTCGAACGTATGCGAGTTCGTCCCCTCGGGGACGATCGCCGTGACCGTCACCCGGTCGCCTCCGACGTTCTCGATGATGTTCCGGATGGGCGAGACCGTCGTGACCACCCGGATCGTGGTCGGCCCCTCCTCCTCGTCCTCGCCGCCCCCGCACGCCGCTGCGAGTCCCGCGAGCAGAAGCGCGAGCGCGCCAACCGCGAGGAGTCGGGTCAGGCCACGGGAGGAAGTCCAGGGCACGATCGCATCCTAATGCCATCGGCTTGCAGATGCGAATGACTGCAGGAAACGAACGGTAGCAACTACGAAGGGGCTCGCCGCCCTCGTCATCAAGCGCATCGTCTGGGGGTTAGATGGCGGTGGGGGGGGCAACCAGCCACCAACCACGGGTCACTCGTCACTATCGCTGGGGTGGACGGAGGGATTTGAACCCTCGATCTTCAGGGCCACAACCTGACGCGTTAACCACTACGCTACGCCCACCGCGCAGGCCCCGATCGTACCGAAGCCTGCCGCCAGCGGCTAACGCCTATCCCCCCTACACTATCGCCGCCATGGATTTCCATCTGCCGGCCGAGACGCAGGCCTGGCGCGACGACCTCGTCGAATTCCTCGAGGCCGAGCTTCCCGAGGACTTCGAGGGCGACGACGACTTCTTCGACAACGAGGAGCAGGCCCCCTTCGCCAGGCAGTTCATGCGCAAGCTCGGCGAGCGCACCTGGCTCGCGCCCCCCTGGCCGAAGGAGTACGGCGGCATGGGCGCCACCGCCCTCGAGCAGATGGTCCTCAACGAGGAGCTCGCCTACCACCGCGCTCCCTCCGGCGGGCGCCTCTTCACCATCGGCATCACCGGCCCCACCGTCCTCGTCCACGGCACCGACGAGCAGAAGGCCCGCCTCCTCCCCGAGATGGCCTCCGGCGAAGTCTGGTACTGCCAGGGATTCAGCGAGCCCGAAACCGGCAGCGACCTCGCCTCCCTCCAGACTCGCGCCGTCCGTGACGGCGACGACTACGTCATCCAGGGCCAGAAGATCTGGACCTCCAACGCCCACCTCGCCGACAAGATGATCGTCCTCGCCCGCACCGACCAGGAGGTGCAGAAGCACCGCGGCATCAGCGCCTTCATCCTCGATATGCACGCCCCCGGCGTCAGCGTGCAGGCCGTCCCCAACATCGCCTACCGCAACGACTTCAACCAGGTCTTCTTTGAGGACGTCCGCGTCCCCGCCGACGACCTCCTCGGCGGCGAGAACAACGGCTGGCGGGTCGCCATGACCGTCCTCGACTACGAACGCTCCAACATCGCCGCAATCAGCGGCGCCCGGCGCACCGTCGCCGACCTCATCGGCTGGGCGAAGGAGGAGCACGGCGGTCGCCGCCCCTGGGACGACCTCCACGTCCGCAACAAGCTCGCCGGCCTCTACGCCGAGGGCGAGATCGGCCGCCTCGTCGCCTACCGGACCGCCTGGCTCCAGTCGAAGGGCGAAGTGCCCAACTACGAAGCCAGCATCGGCAAGGTCTGGTTCGCGATGTACGGCATCAAGGTCGCGAACGCAGGCGTCAACCTGATGGGCGGCTACGGCCAGCTCGCCCCCGGCTCGAAGTGGGCCCAGCTTCGCGGTCGCGTCGAAACCTCGTACCTGCTCGCCGTCTCGGGCCCCATCGCCGGCGGCGCCGGGGAAATCCAGCGCGACATCATCGCCACCCGCGGTCTCGGCCTTCCCCGCGGGTAGTCGGCGGCGTCCCCTCCCCTAGTCGTCCTTGGTCACGTTCGGCACCACGATGCGGTGCTTGAGCGCCTGCTCCTCGTCCTCGTGGGCTTCCAGTTCGGTCGTTGCCTCCACGCTCGGCCCTGCGTGCACATCGATCACCTTGACCGCTCCCTCGCCCCAGAGCGGCTCGATCGTGATCGTGCCCTGCACGTCCTCGTCTTCGGGAAGCTCGTCGAGGTCCAACGTGATGATCAGCGCCGTGTCGTGCCCCCGCTTGGTGATGAGCTCCCCGCAGGCAGCCACGGTGCAGAGCACCACGGTCGTCTCCGCGCCGATCGTGACGCCCCCGTCGAGCCGCCCGTTCCCCTCCCGCCGCGCAAGGATCCAGGGGGCCGAGGTCTGGATCCGGAACGGCGCGATCCACGTGCCCACGTTCTGTATCTGTACCTCCACGCTCTCCGGCTGCCCCTCCCCGTCCAGCGCGATCGAAATCGAGCTCGGCCCCGTGATCAGCGTGTTCGGCTCCCCGATGAGCAGGGCCCGCAGAGCCGGGTCGACCGCCGGCGTCGGGTCCCGGTGGGGCTCGATGCCGAGGTCGGGGAATGACGTGGAGAAGTGCATCGCCCGGCAGCCGTCCGAAGCGAGAGCGCTTGCGCACTCCATGTAGATCGGTGGTGAGAACGCCACTGCCACCGCGGGGATGGTCATGTCGGGCATGTTGACCTGCGCCGGCGGCCAGAGCCGCACAATGCCGTCCGGTCCCGGAGCGGGCCAGGGATCCCCCTCCGGCGTGGGTTCCGGCGCGGCTGTCGCTTCCCGCGTAGGAGTTGGCGTCTCTTCCCCACCGGTCGTGTTCTCCCCCTCGCTCTCGCCCTGGTCGGGAGTCTCCGTCCCCGTCGGCTCAGGTTCAGGTGTGACCTCCGGCCGGGGCGTGGGCGCGTACGCAGGATCGCTGACCAGATGCTCCGGATACGCCGGCGGGTGGCGCATGCAGCCATAGACGCGCTCCGGGTAGGTGTAGGCCATGTATCCGAACAACGGGTTGATGCCGTCTGTCGAAATCCATGAGGGCGCGCTCGTGTCGTTGCAATGCCACACGTCTCCCCTAAAAGGGTCCAGGTAGGGATTCTGCGGGTGGTTCACAAAGGCGAACCCGTTGTACGCCCAGACCGCGTAGTACCAGTCCTCCACAACGCTTGGGTCTCCCTCCCCCGCGATTGGCAGATAGGGGTGGTTCCACTTCTCGGCGAGCATCCGCGCCGCCTCGGCCACATTGAAGAGGAAGTGCGTCCCCACCAGCGCCTGCCTCGCTGAGGGGCTCCCCGCGTAGTTCTCCATGCCGCTGGTGATCTGTCCCAGCCCGTACCCGCAATCCCCCGACCGCTTGATCTGGCCGACGCCGCCCCACGGGATCGCGTTATCCGCGTGCCCGAACGTCGACTCCACCCAGACGATCGACTTCAGCAGCGTGGGCGGGATCCGCAGTGACGTGTCCGGCGTCTGGTTGACCCGATCGTCTTGCATCCCCGTGAGCAGACCCGGGTACTCCAGCCCGTGGGGTTCCCCCGAGGGGGTCAAGGAGGTTGTGACCGCCTCGCCCGCCGCCGCCAGCTCGATCGCCGCTAGGTACAGACCGGCGTTGTCGTACACCTCGTGCGTGTCGAATTCGAACGGCCGGATGCCGAAGCAGGGCTGCGCCTCCGCTTCCTCCTCGCTCCCGGAGAAGACCAACACCAGGACCGCCGCCAGCACGGCGATCCCCGCTAGCGCGCGGACCATCCGAAGAACCTCGAGAAGCCGTCGAGCGGGTGCCGGCCGGCAACGCTCACGACCTGCAGCTGGGGCGTGCCTGGGTCGGCGAAGCTGCTACCGCTCCAGTGGCGCACTGCCAGCGAGCTGCCGTCGCGGCTGTAGGCCAGGGGCACGTCGAACCCGGACCCTGATTGCGCGCTCACGCTGCCCGCCGGGGTGTGCGGCTCGTTCCCGAACTGCGGTGAATGCCCCGAGGGAGCCCACGCCGCCCCCAGCGCTTGCTGCCCCGCCGCAGACGCGGCCGAGACGCCTCCGCCACCCTCGATCCAGACGACTCGCGGCAGGTACCGCAGCCCCTGCCACGTGTTCGCCTCCACGAACGCCAGCCGGGTGCCGTCGGGGCTGAGCGCCCAGTCGCGGGTGATGTGCGTGCTCAGCCAGCGCACCGCCTCCCCGTCCCGGGTCAGCGTCGAGCCCCGCTCGTCGATACGCACGGCCAGCAGCTGCCCCAGGGCGTCGAATCCCACGGGGGCCACGATCGTGGCCCCCGCGTGCGTCTCCAGCACCGTGCCCGTGCCGTCCATCTCGATTCGAACCACCGAGGTCATGGGGTCCCCGGTCGCGGTCCAGGACCGGTACGTCACGACGACGGCCGTGGAGTCCGGGGTCCAGAGCGCGTTCTGAAGCGGCTCGAGGCCCTCGGCCAGCCTCCGGATCTGGCCCGTCTCCAGGTCGAGCGTGAGCAGCGACGCCACCGGCCGTCCGAGGACGATGGTGTCGGGTGTGATCAGCGCTACGTGCCGCCCGCTGGGCGAAACCGCTCCCCGCAGGCTGGTCCCCGGGAGGTGCGCCACCGTCGCGATCTCCATCGCCGCCGCGTTCGTCGCCGTTCCCAGGACCGTGACGACCGTGGCCTCGCCCGTGTTCTTCGCCAGCACCGCGTACTGCCCGCTCGGGGCACGGGCGAACGCCGTCTGCGGGGGACCGCCGTTCTGGGCCAGCAGCGAGAGCGCCGCCACCCCCGCCAGCGCCCCGGCGAGCGCCACTACCGCAAGGGTCCTCCGCCCGCTCCGCAGCCGTCCCGCGTGCAGCCGCTCCCGGACCGCCCGTGCGAGCGCGATCAATGGGGAAAACCGGCTGGACAGAGGGGGTGTGTGCATCGTCCGGGAACCCGCGAGTCGGGCCGTGACGAGAACCCGAACCCGCTCGACCGGGCCCGTTCTCGACAGGCGCAGGGCTATTCCCGCACCTCCGGCGAACGGCGCCGTTCGCCGAAGAACACCAAGGCGAACCTAGCAAGCGCCCCGCGATCGGTCAATGCGGTGAACGTTTACCAAAGGCCTCGAATGGCGGGCAGGCGGGCGGCTGCTAGCATGGTTCGAGCGTGATCCTCCAGCTCTTCGACGTCCTCCGCGAGAACCCTCCGGCGTTCTTCGTCTACCTCGGCGCCATCGCCATCGCGATGGTCACGGGCATCGCCTTCCACGAGTTCAGCCACGCCTGGGCCGCCAACGAGCTGGGCGATGACACCGCCGCTCGCCAGGGCCGCCTCACGCTCAACCCCCTCGCCCACCTCGACCCGCTGGGCACCGTCCTGCTCTTCATCGTCGGCGTCGGCTGGGGCAAGCCTACCCCCGTCAATCCCTACCGCCTGAGCGCCGGCGTGAAGCGCGGCAACATGCTGGTCGCCCTGGCAGGACCACTCTCCAACTTCGCCTTCGCCTTCATCGCCTCGATCCCGCTCATCTTCGGCTGGGTCGAGCCGATCGGGGACTTCGACCGCATCGAGCACGCCGGCGGCGCCGAGATCCTTGGAACCTTCCTCCTCCTCATCGGCTTCCTCAACGTCATCCTCGGCGTCTTCAACCTCATCCCCATCCATCCACTCGATGGCTTCAAGGTGCTCCTCGGCGTCCTGCCCGACGGACTCTCCCAACCCCTCGCCTCCCTCAGCCGCTGGGGTCCCGCCCTCCTCATCGGCCTCATCGTGGTGAGCTTCGTCGCGCCGGAATACAGCCCCCTCCGCTGGATCTTCAACGGCGCCATCGACCTCTTCCTGGAGGTCATCACGTGATCCTTCATCGCGTCCGCCAGGTCCGCGAAGCCTCTCTCGGCCCCGACGCCGTCGACCTTGCCGTTGCCCGCGAGTACCTCACGGGAGACCTGCTCGCCCTTTTCGGCGCCCAGGAGCCCCGCGATCAGCGCCACTCCGCCCGCACGGCGCGCTGGCTCCTCGAGCGCGGCCACGACCACGACCACGACCTCCTCGTCGCCGCCCTCCTGCACGATGCCGGCAAGGGAGCCCAGCGCACCCGTGACCGCATCGTCCACGTGGTCACGGAGTGGCTCCCCGAACCCCTCGTCGCCGGCGAAGCCTCCCGCTTCGAGATGCGCCGCGCCCTCGCCCGCAGCCGCGCCCACAGCGAGCGCGGGGCCGACCTCCTCGTGAGCGCCGGCGCCTCGCCCCGCGTCATCGAGCTCACCCGTCTCCACCATCGACCGCCGGGGCGGGATGCTATGCTAGCTCTCCTGCAGCGCGCCGACGCTGCCACCTGATTGCATCGGAACAGGGATATGGCTGACTCAAAGATCGCCATCATTGGCACCGGCCTCATCGGCGCCTCCGTGGGCCTCAACCTCATGGCTCGCAAGGATCGCCAATACGAGGTCGTGGGCATCGACCGCAGCCGCCAGAACGCCCGCGCGGCCAGGGAGATGGGCGCTGTCGACCGCACCGTCCGCTACCTCGACGAGGGCGTCGAAGGCGCCAGCATGATCGTCCTCGCCGTACCCGCCTCCGCCGCCGAGGAACTCCTCACCGCCATGGAGCCGCACGTTTCCCAGGGCACCATCATCACCGATACCTGCAGCACCAAGTCCTCCTTCATGAAGAAGGCCGAGGAGGTGTTCGGGAACAGGGTCAGCGTCATCGGCGGGCACCCCATGGCCGGTTCCGAGCGCAGCGGACCCTCCGCCGCCAGCGTCGACCTCTTCCAGGGCGCCGCCTGGGCCGTTACCCCCTCGGCCGTCGCCCGCGAGTCCTCGGTTCGCGTCGTCATCGGCCTTATCGAGTCCGCCGGCGCCGTCCCCATCTACATCGATCCGGCCGAGCACGACGAGATCGTCGCCGCCGTCAGTCACGTGCCCCTGCTGCTCTCCGTGGCCCTCTTCAAGCTCGTGCGCGACAGCGCCTGCTGGGAGGACGCCGAGCAGCTTGCGGGCCCCGGCTTCCGCGACATGACCCGGCTTGTCATGGGCGATCCCGAGATGGCCACCGGCATCGTCTCCACCAACCGCCCCGCCATCCTCTCCTGGCTCAGGCGCTACCAGGGGGAGCTCGACACGATCATCGAGGCCCTTGAGATCAGCGACGAAGAGACCGAGGGCCTGGCCGAGGGCATCGAGCTCCCGGACGACGGCGAGGAGTCGGCCGGGGCGACCGCCGACGCCCTCATCGGGAGCCTCTTCGACCGCGCCCGCCTGGAGCGCTTCGTCTTCGACGACCGCATCGTTGGCCGCCAGGTCCCGAAGGACGGCGCCGAGACCCCCCGCGCCGGGGACGTCATGGCCCAGATGTTCATGGGCGCCTATCTCTATGGCCGCCTCAAGGAGCAGCTCAATCGCGGCGAGCAGCGGGAGAAGGAAGCGGCCCTCCGTCGGGGAGAACCGCCGAAGCGGTGATCGTTCGCAGCCCCGGCCGCCTCCGCGCCACCCTGCGCGTCCCCCCCGACAAGTCCATCTCGCACCGCGCCCTCATCCTCAACGCCATCGCCGAGGGCGAGGCCCGCGTCGAGAACCTGCTCGACTCCGATGACGTCCGCTCCACCGCCGCCTGCATGGCCGCTCTCGGCGTCGAGATCGACTGGCCCGCCGGCTCCGGCGAGGCGCGCATCCGCGGTGGCGGCCTCCACGGCCTCTACGAGAGCGAGGACGTGCTCGACTGCGGCAACAGCGGCACCACCATGCGCCTCCTCACCGGCCTCCTCGCCGCCCAGCCGCTGTTCACGGTCCTGACCGGCGACGACTCCCTGCGTACACGCCCCATGGGGAGGGTCATCGAACCCCTCCGCCTCATGGGCGCCCGCATTAGCGGCCGCCGCGGCGATACCCTCGCCCCCATCGCTATCCGCGGCGGGAACCTGCGCGCCATCCAGTACGAGATGCCCGTCGCCAGCGCCCAGGTCAAGTCCGCGCTCTTGCTCGCCGGACTCTCCGTCGAGGGTCGCACCCGCATCACCGAGCCCGTTCCCACCCGCGACCACACCGAGAAGATGCTCGCCGCCATGGGCGCCCCCGTCGCCCGCGAAGGCCGCTCCGTCACCGTCCGCCGCCCCGGCCGCCTCCAGCCCCTCGGTATGCGCGTGCCCGGCGACATCTCCAGCGCAGCGCCCTGGCTCGTGCTGGGCGCCTGCCACCCCGACGCCGAGATCCACATCCAGGGCGTCGGCATCAACCCCACCCGTACCGGCCTGCTCGATGTCCTGGGCCGCATGGGCGCCACCATCGAGCATCACGAGGAGCGCGAGACCAGTGGGGAGCCCGTCGCCGACCTCGTCGTGCGCTCCTCCGCCCTGAGCGGGGTCACCGTCCAGGGCAGCGAGGTCCCCCGCGCCATCGACGAGCTCCCGCTCGTCGCCCTGCTTGGCTGCTTCGCCCACGGGACGACCGTCGTGCGCGAGGCCGAGGAGCTCATCGTCAAGGAGTCGAACCGCATCGAAACGGTCGTGACCATGCTCTCGGCCATGGGCGCCTCCATCGAGGCCACCGCCGACGGCTTCGTCGTCGAGGGCCCCTGCCAGCTCCAGGGCGCCCGCCTCGACGCCGCCGGCGACCACCGCATGGGCATGCTCGGGGCCGCCGCCGGCGCCCTCGCGAGCGGGGAGACGCGCATTGAGAACGACGCCGTTTCCGTCTCCTACCCCGACTTCTGGGAGGCGCTCGAGGCCGCTGCCCCCGAGGCCGCGCAGACGGCGTGAGCGCGGAGCCACGCCCCCTCATCGTCGTCCTCCACGGCCCCTCGGGCGTGGGCAAGGACTCGGTCATCGCCGAGCTGCGCAAGCGCACCGGCATCCACCGCGCCACCAGCAGCAACAGCCGTCCCATGCGCGAGGGCGAACGCCAGGGCGTCGACTACCACTTCTTCAGCCGCGAGGAGTTCGAGCAGAAGATCAAGGCGGACGACTTCCTTGAGCACGCCAGCGTGTACGACGACTACAAGGGCCTGGAGAGGCGGGAGGTCGAAGGGCCGCTCGCCGAGGGGAAGGACGTCCTCATCCGCACCGACCTGCAGGGCGCCCGTACGCTCCGTGGGCTGCTCCGCGGCGCGGTCTTCGTGCTCCTCGCCCCCGAAAGCCGCGAGGCGCTCCGCACCCGCCTCACTGCTCGTGCCTCCGAGAGCGACGAGTCGCTCGCCCGCCGCCTGGCCGAAGTCGATGAAGAGCTCGCCGACGCCCCCAACAACCACTACGTCGTCGAAAACCGCGAGGGCGCCCTCGACGACGCCGTCGAGGAGCTCGCCGGCATCATCGAGCGCGAACGGGTGAACCCCGATCGCGAGCCCGCGGGCGTGCGCTAGGCGCGCCTACTTCTTCTTCTGCGCGAAGTCCAACTCGATGTACTGGTCGGCGGCCCTCTTCAGGTTGCCGGCCACGGACTGCCCCAGCCCTGCCACTTCGACGCGGATGCCGCGGCTCTGCAGGACCTCGACGAGGTGCTGGAAGTCGCCATCGCCCGAGGCGAGCACGGCGACGTCGAGGCGGTCGGCCATCGTAATCACGTCGAGCGCGAGCTCGATGTCGACGTTCGCCTTGATCGATCCGTCGGCGAAACGCTTCAGGGGCTTGGTTACGATCTTGAAGCCCTTCCCCAGGAACGGCTCCACGAAGCGCTGGGTCTCGCGGCTGACGCCGGGGTCATCGTGGACGGGCGAGTAGGCGATGGCGCGCACGAGGCGGCGGCCTTCGGTCACCCGATCCAGGACGAGCCCCCAGTCGATGGGCCTGCCACCGCGGGTGCGGTCGCGCGCCAGCTCCACGTTCGCGCTGTCGACGAAGACGCCGACGCGCGGCATGGTCCCGACTCCGGCCTTGCCGTTGCCGGCGAGGCGCTCGATCGCTCGCTCCTGGAGCTGGACCAGCTGCGCGAGCTGCTCCGTCTGCTCCTTCAGAGCGTCCAGCAGGGCGGCGTCGGCGCCGGTGTCCTCGGCTGCCGCAGCCGCGCGTGAGCGCCGGCGCGGAGCGGCGCGCTTGGGCGCCTCCGGCTCCTCTTCCTTGGCCTTCGCAGCTGGAGCGCGCCTTCGGGCCGGTCGCGGCGCCGGCGCGTCCTCCTCCTCGCTGGCCTTGGGCGCGGCTGCGCGCCTGCGGCTGGGACGCGGCCGGGGCTCCTCGTCGTCGGCATCGCTCGCCTTGGCGGCAGGAGCACGTCGGCGCGGCGCGGCGCGCTTGGGCGCCTCCTCCTGGTCGTCGCTCGCGGCGCTTCGGCGGCGGGAAGCCGCCCGCCTCGGCGGCGTGGGCTCGTCCTCGTCCTTCTCGGCGGCGGGCTCAGCCGCGGCTCTGCCGGACGAGCGTCCCCGCCCGCCCCGTGTGCCCCGGCGTCGCCGGGCCGGAGCCGGGCTCGCCTCGTCGTCGGTCGTGTTGGTCGTCGGTTCGGTTTCGGTTGCTTCCGGCGCCTCCTCCTCGGTGGAGCGGCTGCCGGTCAGAAAATTGAGTGCCATGTGGGGTTACGTTCCCATCCTTTGCAAAACGCTGATTCGGGCGGCGACGGCCCCCGCGATCGCCCGGAAGCCGTCCGCCGAGGCGGAGTCCCCCTTGTCGACCACGAGCGGCACGCCCTGGTCCGAGCCTTCGCGTATCTGAGGCTCGATCGGGATTTCGCCGAGGAAATCGATGCCGAGCTCCTCGGCCGCGTCACGTGCGCCGCCATGCCCGAAGATGTCGTATCGCGTTCCCGTATCGGGAGCGATGAAATAGCTCATGTTCTCGATCATGCCGAACACCGGCACGTCGAGTTTCTCGAACATGGAGACCGCCTTCATGGCGTCCTCCAGCGAGACATCCTGTGGTGTCGAAACGATGACGGCTCCGGCGATCGGCGCTTCCTGCGCCATGCTCATCGAGGCATCGCTGGTGCCGGGTGGCAGATCGATGATCAGGTAGTCGATGTTCTCCCAGGGCACGTCGTGCAGCAGCTGGCGCACGGCGCTGCCGATCATCGGCCCGCGCCACACCACCGGTGTGCCCTTCGGCAGCAGGAACCCGAGCGAGACCAGCTCCACGCCGTACTTCTCGATCGGGCGCAGCCCCTCCGTCTGGTTCGCCTGCAGCCCCGCCTCCAGCCCGAACATCGTCGGGATGTTCGGGCCCGTGATGTCCGCGTCGACCAGCCCCACCTTCGCCCCCGTGGCGGCCAGCGCCACCGCCAGGTTGGTGGCCACGGTCGACTTCCCCACGCCCCCCTTGTTCGAGGCCACCGCGATCACGTTGCGCACGCCCTCGATCGGCTTCTGGCCCTCCCGCGGGTCGCTCGCACGCACTTGCGCCCCCCAGTCGAGCTCGACCGTCTCGACTCCGGGAAGCCCCTCCAGCGCGGCTCGCACGTCCGTCTCGATAACGTCCTTCAGCGGGCAGGCGGGCGTCGTCAGCTCCACCTTCACGCCCACGGTCCCGCCCTCGATGGTCAGCTCCTCGACCATCCCCAGCGAGACGATGTCACGGTGAAGCTCGGGATCGTTGACGGTGGCGAGTGCTGCGAGAACGGCGTCCCGGTCCACAGCGGGGGGAGCGGTCATTACGGCTTTGGCATCCTGGTGGCGGCGGTTCTCTTCAACGAAAGGTGCGCCGTACGGGTGGGAGAGTCCGCGGGGAGATCACGGCGGAAACGCGAGAGAAGGGCGGCCCTTGTGTGGGTTCTGTGCACGGTGCCCGCTCGATCGTACCCCGCCTTCCGACCACAGGCCAGCAGCGCAGGGCCCTAGCCCCCCCAGGGCGTGATCGCCTGCTTCAGCTGCGCGTACCCGTCCAGGAAGCCCGGACGCTCGCCCGAGTACACCTCGTCGAACTTCGCCAGCGCGTCGTCCAGCCAGGCGTGAAGCGCGGCGTTGTCGGGATTCGCGTCGCGGTAGGCGTCCCGGATCAGGACGAAGTGAATGCGCGGGTCGTACGGGCGTTTCGTGCCTCCCATCGACTCGTCGCCGTCCAGCAGCCGCAGCAGCATCGCGTCCGCCGACCCCAGCGTCTGCTCGTGGATGGGCGGGCCGTGCATGCGGTACATCACCGACGTCATGTCCCGACCGTTGCCCGTCGTGTAACCCATCTCCCCCCACAGGTCGCGCATCTTCGCGTTGCTGCCGACGGCGTCGACCACGCGCTGGCCGAAGGCCCGCAGCGGCTCCGACACGTCCGCCAGCAGGTCCGTGAGCCGGTCGCCGTCGAGGTCGGTCGCCAGCACGATCGTGTCCTGCTGCTCGATCAGGTCCCACAGCAGCAGCCCGTAGTTCGTGTCCGAGATGTGCTGCTCGATCTGGCCGCCCCAGTCCTCCATGCCGTCCTTGAAGTCGTCCGGCAGCAGGTTCACGATGCGGTCCACCCGCTCGCGGTGCTCGACGTACCCGTCGACCGCGTACTTCCGCCCCACGTTGAACTTGGTGCCGTCCAGCAGCCACGAGAGCAGCCCCGAGTTGATCCCGTCCTCCATCGCCTGCGTCGGCTTGAACGCCACCCGGCCGATGGCGCCCGTCTCGTGCACCATCTGCAGGAAGCGCCGCCCCGCGTAGGCCATCTGGATGCCCGGCGTGTTCATCTCCGAGTGGATGTTGCCCGTCTCCGCGTCCACCTCGAACACGCCGCGGTTCTGCGAGTACGGCAGGCAGGGCATGCAGCGCACCACCGTGATCGGCCCGTAGGGACGCACGTTGCAGTAGACCCCCGCCTGCGTCCGCAGCGGCGCATTCCCCGACTTCCCCATCACCACCACGCGCCCGCCCTCGCCGTCGTTCACGTACGCGTCTCCCGCCGTCGACCACTTGATCGACGTGCAGGGCATGTTCCCGAACCAGCTCAGCGCCTCCAGCTTCGTGTCGTGCCGGTACTGCGCCCACATCGGCACGGCGTAGAAGGGCAGCCCGAGGATGTCCACCGCCGCCAGGGTCCCCAGCAACGCATAGGCGTCGGTGAGCGAGTGCGCGACCGGGTTCACCGTCCCGTCGAAGTTGCCCCCCTGCCAGATGACCGCGTCCGGGTACCCCTCCGGGCGCACGTCGGCGGGCTCGAACAGCTCGCTCAGCGCTCCCAGCAGGTCACCGCCGTCGTG
>VXPF01000009.1 GCA_009839725.1 Dehalococcoidia bacterium
ACGAAGACGCCGTCACGCTCATGGCCCGCTGTCGCGACGGGGAGGTCGTGCGCGGCCAGATCGCCGCCCACTACCCGCAGGCGCGCATTGAGGAGCTGTCCGCCGAGGAAGACCCGCTGCATCTCGGCGAGGGGGAGCAGGCCTGGGGCCTGACCCTCACCAGCACGGGCCCCGACTACGTGCCCCTTCGCACGTTCCGTGACGATGACCTGCTCGACCCTGGCTCCGACCCCCTCCTCGCGCTGCTGGGGGCGCTCGCCACCCCGGAGGAGGGCGAGCGCGTGGTCACCCGCCTCCTCCTGGGCCCCCTCGGCCCCGACTGGTCCCAGCCCCACCAGGAGCTCGCCTTTGGGCAGCCGACCGCCCAGCGCCCGGCCCCGAAGCCCGCGCCCTCCTCGCAGGGCGCCTCCGGCGGCCCCGAGCCCCTCGCCCTCGCCGTCCTCGCGGTGGTCGGGCTCGTCGCCTTCAAGGGCTGGGAGTGGGTGCAGAGTGGCGAGCCCCTCAAGGCCGCCCTCCTCGGCCTGGGGGCGCTCGGGGCGAGCATCGCCGGCCTCTGGGTCTGGCAGCGCTGGAAGGGCGGCCGCGACCGCGTCTACGACCCCGCCCTCATCAGGGAGAAGGTCTCGCGCGCGGCCTTCGAGGCGCGCATCGAGGTGACCGCCATCCTGCCCCCCGGCGGGAAGGCCGAGCGCGCCCGCGAGCTGCTGGCGCCGGTAGCGGCCGCCTACCGCCACTACGACCACCCCGCCGGGGCGCGCTTCAGGGTGGGGAAGGCGCGGCCCGTCCTGCCCACCCCTTCCCTCGAACCCGCCCCGCCCGGTCTCTTCGGCAGGCGCGGCGTCCTCGGGGTGCGCGAGGTGGCCGCCCTCTGGCATCCGCCGGGGGCCGGGGACGAGACGCCCTTCGTCGAGCGCTCCGGCGCCAGGGCGCTGCCGCCCGTGGCCAGGGGCGTCGCCGGGGGCGCGCTCGTGGGGGAGACCACGGCCGGCGCCCCCGGGGAGATTCGTTTCCCCGACGACCTCCTGAGGCGGCACCACCTCTACGTGGCGCGCACGCGCATGGGCAAGTCGACGCTCATGGGGCACCTCGTCGCCCACAAGCTGCGGGAGAAGGCCGCCGGCCGCGACGGCGACGCCATCGTCGTGGTCGACCCTCACGCCGACCTGGTCGCCGAGCTCCTCGAGCAGGTGCCCGCGTCGCTCGTTGACCACGTGCGCCTGATCGACCTCGCCGCGGAGGAGGGCGCGCCCGGCATCAACCTCCTCGACACGCGCATCTTCGCCGACCGCGACCGCACGGCCGACTCGGTCGTCAGGGTGGCGCGGGGGCTGTGGCAGCAGTGGGGGCCGAGGATGCAGTCCATCCTCGAGCAGAGCGTCAAGACCCTGCACGAGGCGAACGCCTCCCTCGATCCCGACGACCAGCACACCATCCTCGACGGCCTCCGCCTGCTCTCCGACGAGGGCTTCCGCGGGGAGGTGCTCGACCTGGTGAGCGACCCCTACCTGCTGGAGTGGTGGGCGCGGGACTTCGGGGGATGGCGGCGGGAGTACCGCGCCGAGGCCCTCGCCCCGGTGCAGACGCGCCTCTCCTACTACGCCTCCTCGAAGCGGGCGCGCGCCATCCTCGGTCAGCCCCGCTCCACCATCGACTTGCGACGCGTCATCCTCGACGGTGGCGTCCTCTTCGTCTCCACCGCCCAGGGCGCCGTCGGGCGCGACGTCGCCGCCCTCGTGGGAGCATCCCTCCTCAACCTCGTCGACGCCGTCATCCGCGAGCAGGAGCACCTGCCCCTAGAGCAGCGGCGGGGTGCACTCGTCGTCGTCGACGAGATGCAGTCCATGCCCGGCGTCGACTACGAGTCGATGCTGAGCGAACTGGGCAAGTACGGGGCCTCCTTCGTGCTCGCCACCCAGAGCCTGGCCAAGCTCGCCGACCTCTCCCCCACGATGAAGGACACCGTACTCGCCAACGTGGGCTGCCTCTGCGTCTTCCAGGTGGCCGGCGCGGACGCACGCCAGCTGGTGTGGGAGCTGGACCGGGAGCGGGTCTCGGAGGACGACATCGTCTCCCTGCCCGTGCACCAGTGCTACGTGCGCGCCACGGTGGGCAGGGAGCGCCTGCCCACCTTCTCCATGCAGGTGAGGAAGCCCGATGCGGGCGTCGCCGGCGTCGCCGGCCGTATCCGAAAGGCGGCCCGGACCTACAGCGCCTCAGCCGCGGAATTGGCGGCGAGGGAGGCCCACCACGCCGGCGGGCGGGTGGAGGAGTATCGCGCCGCGCTGGAGGGACTGAAGTCCGGCGACCCCCCGCCGGACGGTGAGTCGCCGCCGCCGGGCAAGCGGCGCAAGCGGCGGAGGAAGCGGCCCCTCGACGGAGCCGGCTCCGGGGAGGGCGACGCCGGAGAGGAGTCTGCAACGTGAGGGCCGAGACCTGCGAGGGGGCGCTCGTGCGCCAGCTGGGGGAGACGCCGCTCGCCGACCGCCTGGAGCTCGCCGCCCTCTCGGGCTGGTCGCACGGCGCCGTCTACGCGGCTGCCGGACGGCTGGAGGAGGCGGGCCTAGCCGCCTCGCTCCCTCACGCCACCGATCTCATCCCCCCGACGCGGCGTTTTCTCCTCACGGATGCGGGCCTGCGACGGCTCGCGCCCGGGGAGGGCATGGGCGAGGAGGAGCTGCTGCGGATGCGTCCCGTCTCCCGCCACTGGCGCCGTCTCCTGCTGGAACGGCTGGACGCCCTCGCCGTCATCTACCGGCTCACCGCGGCGCTGGCCTCCTGCGCGCATCCCCTGCGCCTCCGCTGGTACCGCGCCGCGTCCCTCGACGCCGCCGTCGCCGTCCCCGGTGGACGCGTCGTGGGGGTCGTGCGGCAGGGACTGGCCTCCGACCGCACGGGCTTCTCCAGGCGGCTGCGGCGGCTGTTCGAGGGACCCCTCCCGGGCGTCCTCCTGCTCCTCCTGCCCGACGAGCTGCGCCTGCGGCACGCCCGCCGCCTGCTTGGCGGCGCTCCCCTCCCGGCCTTCCTCGCGCTGGAGCGGGAGGTGGTGCTTGCGGGCGCTGACGACCGTATCTGGCGGCTGCCCTCCCTGCCGGGGCGGATCACCCTGGCGGAGGCGGTGCGGCTGGGCGGGCAGCGTGGCATCGCGCCGGTGGAGACCCGCCCGGTGCGGTCTGCGCTCCCCGGGGACGTCATCCCGGAACACCTGCTCGCCCCGTCGCGGCTCAAGCCCGCCGAGAAGCGGGCGCTTGACCTCCTCCTCGACTGGCCCTGGCTCGCCCTCGAGGACCTGGCGGGCCTGCTGGCCGTCTCCCGGGCGCGGGCCTCCCGCCTCGTGCTGCGCCTGGAGGCGCTGGATCTCGCCGCGCGCGTTCCCGTTGCCGGACGACGACGCCTGATGCTCACGGACCGCGGGCTGGCCCTCATCGCCCATCGCGACCGCGTCTCCGCGGGCGCCCTGCGCAAGCGCTGGAGCGCCGCTCCCCTGGAGCCGGGCGAGCCCCTCACCTGGCGTAACCTGCGCGGTTCCCGCAGCCGCCAGCTGCTGCGCCACCTCACCCACACGGCGGCCGTGCACGGCTTCGTGGCGGCCCTCGTGCGGCAGGCCCCTACGTGCGGGTGGGAGGTCACACAGATCGACCCGCCTCACAGGGCGTCGCGCTACTTCCGCCAGGGCGAGGGACTGCACTCGGTGCGGCCTGACGCCTTCGGGCTCCTGCGCCGGGACGGGAGTCCATGCCCCTTTTTCCTGGAGTGGGAGCGCCGCGCCGTGCGGCCCAGGACCATGGCTGACCGGCTCGCTCCCTACCTGCGCTACTACTCCACCTCCCGCCCCGTCGACGACCACGGCGTGCGGCCCGAGGTGTTGGTGGTTCTTCATGACGAGCTCGCGGCGAGCCACTTCTTGCGCGTGGCGGGAACGGAGATGGAGCGCACCGGGGTGCAGGTCCCCCTCCGGGTCTCGCATGGCGGCGCCCTCGAGGAAGAGAGTCCGCTGGGGCGCGCCTGGCGTACGACCGGCGAGGAATCCACGCGGGCCTTGTTTGAGGCTCCGTTTAGAGCACACGAAGGAGCGAAGCCATGAGGTTGTACTACCTCGACGAGCGCGAGAGCGCCCGCCACCACATCCGCTCGGCTCTGGGGGTCGACGCCGAGCGCTGGAACGACCTCTTCCGGGCCGTGCGCGACTGGCGCCAGGAGCTTCGCCGGCGCTACCGCGTTCCCGTCACGGTGGAGTTGCTGCCTTTCGACTTGCTGAGCCCGACGGAGCCGTCCGGCTGCGAGACGGCCGATGGCTGGGTCTCCCCGGAGGAAGGGGCGAACATCTTCCGAGGCGGTCTGCGCCTGCTCGAGGACGCCTCCCGACGCGGCGCTGGTGTCGAGCTGATCAACGTCTGCCTGGACAAGGGGGGACGCGGGCGCACGGATGAGGTCAGCCTCGGCCGCCTGCTCACGCGCATCAACACCTCCGCCGCCAGAGCAGGCTGTCACGCCTTCCTCATCTTCGACCACGTGCACGAGGAGCCGATCAGGGCTCTCTACCGGCGTCTGCGCGTCCACAACCCCATCCCCAGCCGCTACGAGGCCTGGGAGGACGGCTCACCCACCCGCAACGTCCCCCTTGCGCGCGTCATCGGGGGCCCCACCTTCCGCAGCGCGGAGGACGACCACCTGCTGCAACTAGCGGGGTTCGTCGCCCATGCGCTCTTGCTGCAGGAACAGGGTGTCGGGGCTGGTGAGGACGACCGGGATCTCACTCGGCTCTTCTTTACCCTCGACCATGTTCTTAACCGGGAGGCGTCGCGACGGGACCCGCAGGGAGTGGTGAGGCGGTAACGGGGGAAAGCTAGGCCAACGCGGACGGTACTGCGAACGTTCCAGTGGGCGGTCGTTCTGTAGGAGTGGCGCGCCCCTGCGACCGGATGCAAAGGGGAGACTAGCCTTCTCCCCGGCGTATTCGCACCCGGTTTCGCGTCACTACAATCATGCTGCCCTCGCGCATCTCCTCCTGGTGTTGCTCAACGAGATCGAGCATTGCCGCAACCTTCTCACCGATCGGCATGTCGGTGAAACGAATGATGCACGGGTGGGGGAGGCGGCGAACGAACACCAACTCACCGAAGTCCTTGTCCTCCGTGATGAGGATGCGCTGCTCCGCCAAGGCCATGGCGAGCAATTCCTCGTCCGAGGCTCGAGGCGCGACTTCAAGGGCGGACAGAACATCGTGACCGCCTCTCGTCAACGCGGCGTACATGCTGCGCGAAGCGACGCACACATCGAGTAGGAACCTCAAGATTCGTGGACAGGCACGCGCTCGTGCACATCTTCACCCGCTATCGAGCGGTGAGCGAAGAGCAGGCACGCCTGAATGTCTTCCCGCTCAAGCACCGGGTACTCATCCAGGATCGTCTCCGCGGAATCTCCCGCCGCCAACATTCCAAGCACATGCTCCACGGCAATGCGCATGTCTCGAATGATCGGCTTGCCACCAAAGACATCGGCGCGGACCGTGATGCGCTCCAGTAGTTCGGGTTCAGTTGCCACAGGTATCTCCCATCGGCATTGTCGCCCTTCAGCAGTGCGCAGCCAACACCAGGGCGTGAAGTAGGGACTTCTCATATCTGCCAGCGCATGCCCACTCCAGTGTGCGGGGGCCGCGTCGTCGGTAGATTGGAGTGGAGGTTGGGTGGCACTTGCCCAGCGGCGGCGCTTGACCCCACCTGTTGGGCGATCGGCGGGCCCTCGTGTCCGCCGGTCAGTTGCCGCAGAACGGCAGGCCGATCGCGTCGAAGTCGCTGCGCGCAACGTTAGCCATCGCGGCCGGAATGCATCCGCTCAGCTGGTTCCCCGCGAGACCTCCACTCGTACAGGTTCGCGAGGCTGCCGAGTTCCGGCGGAATCGCGCCCTTGACTCGGACTACAGATCAAGTTCAGGCGCCAGCGTGAAGGTTCTCGATTTCTTGTCGAGTCTGGCGGCCTGTCGCCTGGCGACCCAGCTGAGTGGGTGAGGCCTCTCAATGGAGGCGCTCCCCTCGCCGGGAGCCTCGGGCTTCGGTGCATGCTGGTATGGCCCGACGAGGCTCTGTCCCACCCGGTCATGGCGACCCGCAGTAGCGACTCTCGAACTCCGCCAGCGTCACCGGCAACTCGATGATAATCCCAGTCCTGTCCTCGTCATCTCCCGTGAAGGGTGGTGTGTTGCGCCAGTCGGTGGTGAAGCCTTCGCCACCGTAGCCTCCGACGATGGATGGCCGCGGCGCGCACTGCGCCCAGAGCACGAGGAAGTAGTCGTTGCCCGGCCCTGTGAAGTCGAACGTGCCGTGCTGATTCGTCAGCCCGCGCCCCACGACCTGCGGGGTGGGGTCGCCTTCGACCCGTACGGCTGCGAGCACCTGAACCCCCTCTACCGGCCGGCCGTCGCTGCCATGAACCGTCCCCTGAATCCGCCGGTCGAAGGGAGGGGCAACCTCCAGGCGATGCGCCTCGAAGGCCGCGTAGAAGGCATCGACGCTCATGCCGAATGCCTGCGAGAAGGCCGCTCGCCAGCCGACGGACGCGAGTAACCGGAAGTAGTCGATGAGGGCCCCGCGCCCGGCCTCGTCGACCAGCCTCTCGACCGCGAGGAAGCCCACCCCGTAGTTGAGCGTCAGACGCTGGGAGCTATCAAGTGACTCGTCGGCATGGTCGGTCAGGGGGCGACCGAGCGTGGACCAGAGGAGGTAGTCGGTCTGACGGCGATCCCGTGGCACCTCCGCCCGATAGTGCTGCGGCACTCCAAGTGACTGGATCTGGAGTTGCTCGACGTATTCGGCCGAGCCCTCGTAGAGCCATTCGGGCGTTTCCCGGTAGTCGTGAGTTGACAGGTGCTGTTGGACGATGTGGAAGTACTCGTGCGCGAACGGGGAGTTGGTGCACGTTGAGAGGACAATGAAGACGGCTCTGCCCCAGGCCGTGGCGCACTGGTGAGAGGGAATGTCCCGACCGAAGGCCTCCCGGTATGAGCCGGCGATCGACGTGTAGTGCTCACCGATGTACACGGTGAAGTCTGACGTGATGACCCCAAAATGCTGGGCCTGGAACCGCTGTGCGCTTTCCCAGCCCGCTCTGAGTGCGGCGCGCTCCTCGACGGCAACATCATCAAGGAGCACGACTCGGGGCTGTGCCCAGCCTTGCTGCAGCCAGCGAGCCTGAGCGGAGGAGCGGATCCAGATCGCACCGCCGCGAGAGAGCTCGTGTGACGTCCGGGGGCTGGCGACCGGCTCCGGCTCGTGTTGCAGGAGGTGTTGCCGTTCTCCGCTCCACCCCCAGAGTTCCACCAACTCTGGCCGGCCGCTGAGGGCGTCTTCCACCGTGACGCCGTCAGTACCGCCCCAGGCAACGAGGTTCCAGCCCTCGCGCGCCTCTATGAGCGCTGCCGCGGCAACAACAGGGCGTGTCCACGAGACTGGTTCTCCACCTCCGATGTAGAGGAAGAGGCCCATGCCCGGTGTGAGCGTGTCCAGACTGGCGTCGGCGCCGGAAGCGTCCCGGGCGGCCCACCTGAACCACTGAGCCTCAGGGTCCCAGGCGAGGACAAGCTCGAGGGAGGGAATCGCTTCGAAGATGGCCGTGACATCCGACTCATCCTCGGTCCATCCAGCGAGGTTCCATCCTAGGTGAAGCTCGGTTGTGGTGGTTGCAGGGTCATCCTCGATCGCCGTGGCTGGGGCCAGCAACAAGCCATGTGCGAGCCCTACCGCTGCCAGCAGGAAGCCGAGCAAGACTGAACGACGGAAGGCGTGCATCACGGTGGGGGCCCACAGCCTACCCACTCCTTAGATGTTGGAGGGCCGGCGTCGTAGCCGAGCGCCGTGAGTGGGACGGCAGGTCAGTCGAGCCAGACAACGCCGAACAGCCTCCAGATCGTTTCCCGGTTCGTTTCCCGGTCGGCGTCCCGCCTGATGCGGTCATACATCTCGTAGGCAGAGTCGCAGGCGGTTGGGGTGGACAGGGTCTCCAGGCAGTGCCCAATGCTGGCGAGATAGTCAACTCTATCCTCTCGGCTCCACGCCAATGCAATCGCATCACGCAGATTCCGGTCCAGTTGATCCATGGGAATGGCCGTGCCCGCCGCGAGGTTGAAGACATGGGAGACTCTCGCCTCATACCAGGTGCTGACTAATCCCTCCGCATAGCCGAGGGAAAGCTCACTTACGGGGACCGTGTCGTAGAGGATCCGGCCATCCACGGGACCGACGATATGCGCCAGGACGTTGCCCTCGTCCGCCAAGACCACCGCCAGCTCTTGACCCGTGTCGACTTCCACGATCGTCAGGGACTCAACCCAGGACTTTGCGACAGAACGCGGCCCACTAAGACGCGGCCCGTCCTCGAGCGCGACCAGAGCATCGCTGTCGTAGTTCTCGGGTGAGGGGAGCCCTCCCCTTACGACGTAGCGCAAGTCGGGCGAAAACGCGAACTCGGACGTGCGCCCGACTTCCTCCGCGAACACGTAGACGCTACCGTCGAGCCCCAGCACAAGATGAGCGGCGGTAAGGACGGTGCTCCATGTGGCCGCAACCAGGAGCCTGTCGCCGTCCGTGCTCCAGCGCTCCAGTGCCAGCTTCTGGTGGGGCGGGATACGGGGATCGTCTCCCGGCAGGCGAAGCACCTCCTCTCCCGTGTGGAGGTCGATGACCACGACCGTACCGATATCCTCTGGCCCCAATGGGAGGAGCGTGAAGGCGATCAGGTCGCCGCAGGGCGACACGATCGGAGCGGAAAACGGCTCGTCGGACCGGAAGAGCACCCTGTCGACCTGGTCACCGAGCGTGAAGAACTGGATTGACTCATCGTTCCATGCAACCAGTCTATCCGGCGCGAGCGCGAAAAGCCGGATGGACTCATCGTTCCATGCAACCAGCCGATCCCCCACCGCGACCTGGCCGACTCCATCGAGGAACCACCTCTTCCCAGTCGGCAGATCAAGGGCGGCGAGGCGATAACGGCCGCCCGTGTCCGTTAGTTCCCCCACCTGGACAATCGCCACCGGGCCATCGATCCAGCCAACCCCTTCGATGTACAGCGCCATCTGCTCGTCCCTGACCAGTGCGAGCAGGACCAGGATGGCCACGACCACGACCGCCGCGCCGGCTACAACTCCCACGGCTACGAGCGGCCTGAGCAGGAACGGGGTGAGCGCCCAGCGGCGACGACGAGGCGCGTCCTCTTCGCGCCAGGCTGCGAGATGGTTGCGGTCCTCCAACTCGAGCTTGGCGAGCATGTTCGAGACGTGGGTCTTGACGGTCTCGGGGCCGACGCCGATGCGCACAGCGATCTCTGCGTTCGTTCCGCCCTTGCGCAACTCTTCGAGGACGCGTCGTTCGGCGGGCGTCAGGAGGTCTGGATGCGGGGGCCGTCCGCGGCGTCGCTCAGGCATGGGGGAACGATAGCAGCCACGGACCGCGATTTACCTCCCCCGACGCCGGGACGATGGCGGCACCCATGCTCGGCGCTAGCGGGGAGTCTGGCACAGGGGAAAGGCGGAGGCGGCTACCAGCACCAACGCTCGCATCAGCAGGGTTCGTCGAGCATACGGCGCCCTGCGGGCGCTACGGGTGGAGTCGGAGAGCCAACGGGGAGGCACGGCTCACCGGAGCTCCTCTGGTACATTCCTGCCTCCCCAGCACTCGACCTCACCCGACTCCTTGACGCCGCACGTGTGGACAGCGCCAACGTGCACCGACCTGAATTCGCCCGGCGGTGCGTTGTTCTCTCCCCAGTCGTTCAGCCCGCCCCAGCAATCGACCTCGCCGGAGGTCGCAAGCGCATCTCGGTCAGAAACGCCCTCTCAACAAGGGAACGCTTGTTCATCGCCCCCACCGCTTCAGCGGCGAACTCGTAGAGCTCAGCAGCCTCGGAAAGACGTTCGTCCATCACGCAATCCCAGAAGCGCATCATGAGAAGGTGTGGGCCACGCCGCCGAAGCCTTCATGGGGAGTTCGGGCGCGCACCTCTCGGCAATCGCTAGCACATACGACGCCGAGCGCCGCAGTTGGGGCGGTGGCCAGAACTGCGGCGATCTGATCCTGAACGGTGACAACGCAGCCGATCTCTTCGACCACCTCCTGACAGAGCGTGAAACGATCGACGCAGCGCTCGGCCCGCTGACCTGACCCCCCGGCTGATGAGGACACCAGATCGCGCCGCATCGACGCCTCGCGTCCCGCTGACCTTGAGGACCGCGCCGCCTGGCCAGAACAATTCCCTGGCTCAAGGAACGCCTGCAGAGCTTCGCTGGCACATTTCGCGAGCGCATGAAGCGGTACTGACAGCCGACACCCTCACTACATAGACAATCCGTCCGCTACCTCGACCACCGAAACCGCAGTTATCGACATGGCCATCGACCGCCTGTGCCGCGAGATCGACTTGCTCAACGAGGATCGCACTTACCTCGTCGCCGATATGGTGACTGGTAAGCTTGACGTACGCGAGGCGGCATCGCGTCTGCCGGACGAGGAAGGCAACAACCCGTCTCCGAGGAGCCCACGGAAGCTCGACCATTGGGGAGCGAGGTGACGACATGACGGATTGGGAGACCTGCCCCGCAGTTGAGAGCGTGCCTGACAGGGTGAGTGGCGCCTGCATCTTCACAGGGACAAGGGTGCCGGTTTCGGCCCTATTCGAGAATCTAGCGAGCGGAGCCACGGTCGAAGAGTTCTTGAACTGGTTCCCAGGTGTCGAGGAGTGGCAGGTGCGTGCTGTTCTCGCCCATGAGGCCAAGGCACTCCGAACGCCCGCCTAGTCGTGAGGATCCTGTTCGATCAGGGCACGCCTGCGCCTCTGCGACAGCACCTTGGCGACCACACGGTCGATACAGTGGCGGAGCGGGGGTGGTCGGAGTTGAGCAATGGAGACCTGATTGCGAGGGCCGAGGAAGCGGACTACGACATCGTCGTTACCACCGATCAGAACATGCGCTACCAGCAAAACATCACCGGCCGCCGGCTGGCAATCGTGGTGCTGCTGTCCACAGCATGGCCCTACGTGCGCTTGCGGACTGAGGAGATTCATGCGGCCCTCAGTAAAGTCCGTCCTGGCGAGTTCAGGGAAGTCCCGATTCCCCGCTAGGGTGCGTCTTCCCGATCTGCCGGACTAGCCTCGACCGAAGCTGGAGTCGTTGGGATGGCGCATGACGGTCCTCGGGTGAACGAGCCCTCTCAGCACTTCCTGTAGATGCGGGATCGTCGTATCAAGTTGCGCCCCGATCGGGTTAAACCCACAATCTCCGACGCCGACCTCAAGGATTGACGACTCTTTCCGCCCAGCGTGAGCGTCGACCGACGGGACGAGGAGCACAACGATGACCGAGTTGTGGGTGGATGCCGCCTCCTACCGCTTGACCAGGTACAAGGATGAGAAGGAACTCGAAGGGGTCATCCTTGAACTCAGGGAGCGCTTGTTCGGTCCTGATCGGGTTTATCTCGACGTCAAGCGCAAGATCGGCCGTCGTGGAGGGCAGCGGAACATTCCGGACGGATACCTCATTGACCTCCACCGTTCTCCTCCACAACTGTACGTAGTTGAGAACGAACTCGAACGCCATGATCCCCTCCGTCATATTGCTGTACAGCTACTCCAATTCTCGCTGTCCTTCGAGTCAGACCGACTACTGGTCAAGTCAATCCTGATGGACGCGCTCAACGAAGCCCCTGACGAACGACGCAAGTGCGAGAACTATATGAAGGAGCACCCCGACTACCGAAACCTCGACCACCTCTTGGAATCTCTAGTTACCCAGTCGGGATTTCGAGCCCTGGTGATCATCGATACGGTGCCAGAGGATCTCGAAAAAGTGCTGCTTGAGCGGTTCCGGTTCCCCGTTGAGGTCATGTGGCTGAGACCGTACGAAGGGGACCAAGGCACTCGCGCCTACAGCTACGAGCCATTCTTGGCTGACATCGAGCCCCCGTCACCCGGACCCGGTGCGGCGCGGCCTAGGCCCGTCGACCCTGCGGAACTGGACACTATTGTTGTTCCCGCCCGGTTGGAGGGGTTCAGAAGCACGTTCCTTGGCGAGAATCGGTGGTACGCAATCCGCATCCACGCGAGTATGCGCGAACAGATTCGATGGATCGCTGCGTATCAGGTTGCGCCAATCTCAGCCATCACGCACGTAGCATCCGTTCGATCTGTTGAGCCCTGGGAGGACTCTGGGCGGTGCGCCGTGAACTTCGAAGCGGCAGCGCAGGAGATTGAGCACATCCCTCTAGTCGGAGACGGCAGAGTCACAGGGCTTCAGGGCCCCCGATACACGACGAAGGCTCGCCTCGACGCAGCCAAGGATGTAACGGACCTTTGGTAGGCAGCCTTCACACTAATGGGCCACCCGAGTGCCCACGACCGCACGTACGCAGTGCGGAAGCGGGCAGAGTTTCTGAAGATGAACAGCCCGATCGCATCTCTCAACCCCCTCCCAACCTTTACGGGGGTGGAGCTTCACAGGGCTCGGGCAGAAGGCGAATGACGAGGCCGCTCAAACCCTCAGCGCCGATGTTCTCCAGCGGCAGCTCGTGCGTCCCGTACATGCTCCTCTCGCTCCCCTCGAACCCCAAGCCCTGCTGGCAGTGGCCAAGGAGCGTGAGCCTGAGCCTACCGCGATAGGAAGCCACACTGAAAGTCCCGTCGCTCCGCGTTGTGTCATATCGCGCCCTGTAGACGCTGTTGTAGTAGGGATACCACTCGCTCACCTGCACCAGAACGCCCTGCACGGGCGCCGCGTCGGCGTCGAGCACGACGCCGCTGATAATCGACCATGGCGGTGAAGTCAGCGCCCGGTGGGCCTCGAAGGCCAAATAGAAGTCGTCAACGCTGAATCCGAAGGCAGCCTCGAATGCCTCCTCCCAAGACTCGCTCCGGGCAAGCTGCTGGTAGAAGCCCCACAGCAATTTCTCGCCCGCAAGAAACTCCAGGTATTCCGCAGCCACGGTCGCAAGTGCGTACTTGTCACCATCGGAAGCCGTGATGTCATTCTCGGTGCTCTGGAGCGTACCCCTACCGTGTGCATTGCGGGCCAAGTCTCTCGTGCTCCGAAGATCACTCGCTGCTGTGTAGTTCTCGTCGTAGGCGGCCGTGTAGACGGCCGCGAAATACTCAGCGATGCCTTCGATCAGCCAGCGCGTCCCTGCCCTCCCCTTTGACAGTTCCAGCTGGAGCGCATGGACGTACTCGTGGGCCATTGCCTCCAACGACTGCTCGCTCAGCGCGATCATGCGATTCTCGTAGTCGTACCAGCCGTCATGCCGATTGGAAACATTCTCGAGGACCCGCAGCCGAAGACCCGGCTCCGCGACCAGCCCGTAGTGGGCGGCGAAGAATCTGACCACGCGGGTGAACTCGGCGAGGAAGGCCTCCTCCACCGCTGCCGAAAACTCCCCATCGAACTCGACGGCCACCGATGTGAGGACATTGGCAACCGCCTCCCCGTTTTCAGCCGTAGGCGTGGGCGTCGCAAACTCGAACGTGACGGGCACGGCCACGGTGACGATGCCACTTCGCCGGAAGCGGCCCGATTCGCTCACGGTGCTCAGGTCGAGGGCGTCACGGTGGGTCTCCCACTGGCCGCCCTCGGGACGGGTGCTCAGGTACAGCGTGTCGTCACGGATGCGCTGCCAGACGGCAACTTCAACGGTAGCCTCGGTCTCGACGGTGTGAGACGCGGCGTACACTCCCAGCGCGCCGCCGCCGGCAATGATGGCGACCAGCGCGCCGATGAACAGAGTCCTCACGAGCGGCACAATACAGCACCACTCCTGGCTGCACTGAGTCTCGCCAGCGGAACACCCGCGCGCGGGTGGGCGGCCCAGTCGTGGGCGTCGTGCGGCTCGTGATGCTCCGTCCAAGCAGGGCCACCGCCGCCGTGGCCCTCGCCTGCAGCTCTCACACACCTCAAACAGTACCCACCAGCAATATCGAGCTGAACCCGGTCCGCTCTTCAGTTCGCCAATGGTCCAGCGGGTAGCCGTGGACGATCTTGGGATTGGTTGCATGAGCCGACTTGCTATCCTTGCCTTCCGCGGCCCCGGTCCGCACCAGCCACCGTTCCCCGCCACGGGCGGAGGCGGGGACGTGGACTGCTATCATTGCGCAGTCTCCATGTGAAGTGGTTGACGCGCGACGCTCCGGTGGGTGTCACCCATTGGGGCGCTTGCTTGCATGGGTAGCCCCCGATGGCGTCACCCAAACCGCGGGAGCGGGGGATTCTCCGGGCGACCTGCACCCTCACACGAGCCCCGGCGCCACCATTCCTCGATGCCGCACATGGCGCGCTGGTGGCGACCAGCGGTGTCGAGACCAGGGCTCCCCCCACCAAACACAGGAGGTAGGAATATAGCCTGACGCGATTCGAGGTCGGCATAGACTAGCCCCGATGAGTTGGTCAAGGGAAAAGGCTCCCTTGACGCCCGCTGGCAGGGGGCGGGCGGGTTCTACTGCTGGAATGCGAAGGGCATGTAGGCGCGTACCATCTCGTCCGGTACGCCGAAGTGCTCGGCCACCTGCCACGAGTAGACGCATCCCTCGGCAGCCGCCTCTCTCGGGTCCACGAGGAGACCGAAGGCGAAGTCCTCCGCTTCCCGCTCGAAGCCGCGACCGAGGTCGGTGTTCCTCCGCATCCAGAAGTGGTTGCCCACGTGGAGGAACCCGTGCCCGACGGCGTGGGCGACGGCCCAGCGCCACCCCTCCGGCTCGAAGCGATCCGCGACGGCGATGAAGTTCCCGAGGCGCATCTCCTCAAACACGTGGAAGCGTGAGCGCCTCACCACCAGCCCCAGGTGGTCGGTCAACGCCTGGGTTTCTACCTGGCCCTGCAGTCCCAACTCTTGGCGTAAGGCCAAACCCTGTTTGATCGCGCGGCTCATCGGCACCTACTTCTTCCTGCGCCGCTGCTCGCGCACGAAGTTGATGAAGTCCTGGATCTCCTTGAGGTCCTCGAGCGGGAGCCCGGCGACCGAGTTGCGAAAAGAAGCCTCGGCCTCGTCGAGGAGCTCCGCTTCCACCACCTCCCGCCCGAGCAGCGAGTCGGTGCTCACCTGGCAGCGCGAGGCCAGTTCGACGAGGTGCTCAGCGCTGGGCTTGGTCTTGCCCGCTTCCCAGCACCAGACCGCGTGGGGGCTGACACCGAGGAGCTCGCTCACCTCTCTCTGGGTGAGGCCCGCCCTGGTGCGCGCCTCGCGGATGCGGGCGCCGCTCTCCCTCCACTTGTAGCCCCGATCCTCCGGCATGGGCGTAGGTGCCTCCCTGTTCGTAAGGCGGCCAAGGATACGAACATCCGTTCCTTGATCGCCACCTGAAGGACAACTACTATCCTACCCTTATTGATGTTTAGGGTGCAGAGCGATGCGAAAACGCCCCGCGGTCAGGCTCAAGCGGGAGGTGCTGTGGAAGCGCCTCGAAGCCCTCAACGCCTACCAAGCTATACGAAATCGGGCGCGCCGACGGCGGTCCCTCCATCACCGGCCCGGAAGACGTCCGGAAGCTCCTCGGGGAGGAGATGGGCGCCCTCTGCCAGGAGCAGGTGCGCGTGCTCCTACTCGACCGCCGCAACCGCGTCGTCGGGCAGCGCGTCATCTACCAGGGGAACTGCTACTCCAGCGTCATCAGGCCGGCCGAAGTGCTGCGCCCGGCGGTGCTGGAGGGCGTCCCCCACCTCATCATCGCCCACAACCATCCCTCCGCTGACCCCTCCCCCAGCCCCGAGGACATCAAGGTCACGGGGGAGCTGAGGGAGGCGGCGGAGCTGCTCGGCCTGACACTCCTCGACCACGTCGTCATCGGCCGCCGCGAGACCGTCAGCTTCAAGGAGCGGGGTCTCCTCGACTGACCGCACCACGACCGGCGTCCTACGACCGCCCGGCATCACGCGGGGTTCCTCCCCATGCGTCCACTCCACCCACCCACACGAAGGAGAAGGAGTCATGACCACCATCCGTGCCGTCCTCGAGGACCGGCGGCACACGTTCACCACCCAGCCCGCGGTCGAGGGGATGCTCTGCGACGACTGTCCGCAGCCGCATCCCGCGACCATCGAGATACTCGACGACCCCGGTGACGACACCTGGGGTCACTACTGCGACCGGCACCTGGCCACGGAGATGGCGGCGTTCGAGAAACTGCCCTCGTGGACGCTTCCGCACGACCTGACGGTGAGGCTCGACGCGGGGCCGCTCTTCTACGACGGGCGCTGCGCCTGCGGGGGATGGTCCCTGCGGTCGGATGACTGGTGCGACCTGGGCGCCGCCTTCGGCGCCCACTACCTGGAGGCGGCAGCGTGACGCCCGACGACCTCCACACCGTCAGCGCCGGCGGCTTCTCCGCCACGGCCGACGCCTTCGCCAGGGACGCCGACGACGGCGGGCTCTGGTTCCTCTCCATGGTGGGCTCCCAGACCGCCCTCAAGGCCATCTGGGGCTCGCTCCTCAAGCAGCCGCCCGACCCGGCCCACCTCATCCGCGGGGCGGACGGCATGGCCCTCTCGGGCGGCTACCAGCGCTGCCACGTCCCCCGCGAGACGGTCGGGACGTGGACGACGAAGATCGCCCGCCTGCCCGTCTCGGGCGGCTACCACGCCCTCGTCTACACGAGGCTCGCCGAGTACGCCTTCGAGCGGGACGCCTTCCTCCTCCTGGCCAAGACAGAGGATGAGGCGCCCTCGTTGCACCATCGCTTCCTCGACCGTCGCAGCCCCCTGCCGTTGCACCGCTCCTGGGCGGACTGGCTCTGGCGGCGGGCGCTGGCGCGGGAGGAAGCCGTTCCCCTGCAGTCGGAGGGCGTCGTCGCCTACCGCTGCGACCCGGACGCGGAGGCGCTCCGGGACGACCTCTCCGTGGCGGTCGCGTCGGGACTCCTGACGCTGCCGCACGACGGGGACGCATCAACACCGACCACCAACCCGGAAGGAGAGAACCGATGAGACTGGCCGCACAGGCGAAGGGAGGCTTCTACCCGACGCCGCCACGAGTAACCGACCTGATGGCGGAGCTGATCCAGCCTCCCGCGGGCTACGCCCGCAAGGACGAAACGCTGCGGGTTCTCGACCCCTGCTGCGGCGAGGGCGATGCCCTCGTCCGGCTGGCGGCAGCCCTCAGGAAGCCGCATGCGGCCGACGTCGAGACCTACGGGGTGGAGCTTCACGCCGATCGCGCGGAGGCGGCGAAGAGCCGCCTCGACCACGTGCTCGGCACCGACCTCTTCGCCACCTCGATCGCCAACGGCGCCTTCGGACTCCTCTACCTGAACCCTCCCTATGACTGGGACTCGGGGGAGGAGAGGCGCGTCGAGCACAGCTTTCTCACCCACTGCACCCGCTACCTGGCGGAGGACGGCCTGCTGGTCCTCGTCGTGCCCCGGCAGCGGCTGGCGGTGTCGGCGAGGTACCTCGCCTCCCACTTCGCACGCCTCGACTGCTGGGCCTTTCCCGAGCCGGAGCGCGAGGCCTACGACCAGGTCGTCCTGATGGGCTACCGCAAGGGTGAGGTCTTCCTCGACGCCCATGCCGAGGAGCGCATCCACGCGTGGGCCGCGGGTGAAGCTCCCGAGCTGGCTCCCCGGCGCTACCCCCTCTACCTGGCCACGGCCACGCCCGCGGGGGACGTGCTCTTCGCCACCCGCACCGTCGACCCGGTGGCGGCGGCGGACGAGGCGCGGCACTCGGGGCTCTGGGCGAGCACGGCGGTGACCGACCTGCTCTGGCCCGCCCAGGACCAGCGCACGCGACCGCTCATGCCGCTCAGGCGCGGCCACCTGGCCATGCTTGTGGCGGCTGGCTTCCTCGACAACCTCCAGCTCGAAGCCGGGGACAGCCGCATCCTCGTCAAGGGGCGCACCTCGAAAGAGATGCACCTCGTCGAGACCACACCCACAAAGGAGACCTTCCGCGAGCGTCTCCTCACTACCGTCGTCGCCCTCGACCTGGACACGGGCCAGGTCACCGACATCGCCGCCTAGTTTCTTTCAAGTCGCCTCTAGCTGGCGGCTCCCGACGGGTCAACGCCGACCCGCAAGCACGAGGCCCGCCGAGCAACCGGCAGCCTCGCACCAACGACCTCACCGGGGACGCTTCCAGCAGCCTGTGCTCACCTGTCCCCGGCTGCTGGCCGGGGCCAGTGCGCCCAGGTCCTGGTGTCGTCCCTCACAAGAGAAGGAGACACACCATGGACCTGGCTGAATTCATCGACACCTACCGCGACGCCATCGCCCAGCGGGTGGTGGAGTCCTACCCGCCCCGCTACCGGCCCTCCGCGTGCAAAAGACCTCTGCCGCACCTGCTGCGCACGCCCCTGGGGGCGCAGGTGGACGCCATCCGCGGCGCGGCCCTCTCCCTCGGGGAGCGCCGCGGCACCACCGTCGTCGGGGAAATGGGGACGGGGAAAACGTTCATTGCGGCCTCCGCCGCCCACCTCGCCGGCTTCCGCCGTATCCTCGTCCTCTGCCCGCCCCACCTCACCCGCAAGTGGAAGCGCGAAGTCGAGGAGACCGTGCCCGACGCCCGTGCCGCCATCGTCGCTTCCATCACCGACCTCGAGCGCCTGCGTCTCTCTCACGGGCCAGGGCCGCTCTTCGCGGTCATGTCCCGCGAGCGGGCGAAACTCTCCTACCGCTGGCTGCCCGCCGTCGTCGAGCGCTGGGCAACCGCCGACGGGAGGCTGGTGCGTCACGAGGAAACGCTGGAGCCGTTCCGGGTGCCGTGCTGCCCGGACTGTTTCGAGCCGATCGTCGACAAGGACGGGCTGCCGTTGACCTTGAACGATCTCGGGCGCAGGAAACGCACCTGCGACGAGTGCGGCTCCGCCCTCTGGAAGGCGGACCGCTCGGGACCGAAGCGCTACCCGCTCGCGGACTACGTGAAACACCGCCTGCGAGGCTTCTTCGACCTCTTCATCGGCGACGAAGCCCATGAATACAAGGGAAGAGGTTCCGCCCAGGGCATCGCCGCTGGCATCCTCGCCGACGCCTGCGGCAAGTCGCTCTCCCTGAGCGGCACGCTCATGGGGGGTTACTCCTCCACGCTCTTCCACCTGCTGTACCGGTTCTCGCCGGAGATCCGGGGGGAGTTCGGGCGAGGCGAGGAGAGCCGCTGGATCGAGCGTTACGGCTTCGTCGAGCACACCATCGGGCGCGACGACGGCGAGTCCCTTGAGGACGGCCGCACGAGCCGACGGCGGAAGTACCGCAAGGTCATCCGTGAGCGCCCGGGGCTGGCGCCCGCAGCGCTCTTCCACCTCATCGGAAACTCCGTCTTCCTCAGGCTCTCGGACGTGGCCGCGGGGCTTCCGCCCTACGAGGAGCGGGTGCTCCTCTCCGACATGGAGACCGAGGAGGACGGCACCGGGCTCTCCCAGCGGAGCGCCTACGACGAGCTCTTCGGGACGCTGCGGAAGGCGCTGACGGAGCTCCTCGCGAAGGGCTCCAAGCGTTTGCTCGCCACCTACCTGCAGACGCTGCTGGCCTACCCGGACGGCTGCACCCGCGGCGAGACGGTCTTCGACCCCGAGTCGGAAGATGTGCTCGTGCAGGTGCCGCCCCTCTCCGAGGAGCGGCTCTACCCGAAGGAGCGCGCCCTCGTCGACCTCGTCGCCGCCGAGCGGCTGGCGGGGCGCCGAGTGCTCGTCTACGCCACCCACACGGGCACGCGCGACATCACGGGGCGCATGGAGGACTTCCTCTCCCGCCACGGCTTCCGGGTCGCGGTGATGAAGGCCGACGCCGTGCCGCCCGAGCGCCGCGAGGCGTGGGTGGCGAAGCGGGTCGAGGAGGGCGTCGACGTGCTCGTCTGCCACCCGCGGCTGGTGCAGACGGGCCTCGACCTCGTGGAGTTCCCGACGATCTGCTGGTACGAGACGGACTACTCCGTCTACACCATGCGGCAGGCGTCACGGCGCTCCTGGCGCATCGGCCAGCGCGAGCCCGTCCAGGTCGTCTTCATGGCCTACCGGAACACCCTGCAGGCCGACGCCCTCAAGCTCGTGGCGCAGAAGCTCCAGTCGTCGCTGGCCGTCGAGGGGGAGCTGCCGGAGGACGGCCTCGCCGCCTACGGCGACGAAGGGGACGACCTCATGCTCGCCCTGGCGAGGAAGATCGTTGCGGGCGAGGAGGACGCCGGCTCGGTCGAGTCGGTCTTTGCCCAGGCGCAGCAGGTCGCGGCCGAGGCTGAGGCGTTGCTGGTCGACGAGGGCTGGCGCGCGTTGGAGTCCGACCCGGTCGCGGTCGGGGCCACAGCAGCTGCCGAGAGCACGGCAGACGCTGTGGACCCTGAGCCGCAGCGGTCGCTGTTCTCGTGGGCGGAGTTCCTCGCGGACACGGCGGAGGAGGAACCGCCGCCGCGTGGCCGTCGCCGCGACGAAGCCCCGACGCTCTCGCTGTTCGATTGGGCGCTCGAACGGGAGCGTGAGGGGGTGCTGGCGGGAGCAGCCGGATAGGAACCGGAGGGGGGGGGGGGGGGGGGGGGGGGGG
>VXPF01000092.1 GCA_009839725.1 Dehalococcoidia bacterium
CCGCCACCCCGCAGATCGCGCGCGTCCCGTTCGTGGTGAACAGCACCGCCCCCCTGCCCGCCACGTCGAGCGTCGTTGCCTCCGCCGGCGAGTTGCCATGGTCGAAGCCCTCCGGGGGCAGCCCCCCAACCTCCCCGAACAGGATCCGCCCCTCCGCCCGCGCCCGCTCCCGAGCTGCCTCGATGTCGTCGACCACCAGGAGGTCCGCCAGCCCTCCCTCGAACAGCGTCGCGATGGTCGTCGTCGCCCGCAGCACGTCGATGACGAGGAAGGCGTCTGCTTCCAACGCCTCCGCCTCCGACGGGAGCAGCGCCACGTCCAGCCACGTCGTCATGGGGGCAGCATGCCCCCTGCACCGGGAGCGTGCACCTCTGGCAGCGGCAAGCCCGGCCAGGCCGTATGCTTGACGGGATGGACCCGCGACCCGTCGGCATGTTCGATTCCGGCGTCGGCGGGCTAAGCGTTTTCCGCGAATTCCGCCGCCTCGCCCCCCGCGAGCGTACCGTCTACTTCGCCGATACCGCCTTCTTTCCCTACGGGCCCCGCGACCCCGGCGAGGTGCGCAAGCGCGCCTTCGCCATCGCCGACCGGCTCGTCGATGCAGGCGCCAAGCTCATCGTCGTCGCCTGCAACACCGCCTCCGCCGCCGCGGTCGCAGATCTGCGCCAGCTCTTCGAGGTGCCCTTCGTTGGCATGGTGCCCGCCGTGAAGCCCGCGGCCCGCGCCTCCCGCAGCGGTCGCGTCGCCATCCTCGCCACCCCCGGCACCTTCGATGGCGAGCTCTACTCCAGCGTCGTCGACGAGTTCGGCAAGGACGCCGCCATCGACCGCGTCGTCGGCCACGACCTCGCCGAGCTGGTCGAGCGCGGCGAGGTGGACACCCCTGCCGCCCGCGAGGCGGTCCGCGCCGCCCTCGCCGGCCCGGTCGCGAGTGGGGCCGACATCGTCGTCCTCGGCTGCACCCACTACGAGTTCCTCGCGCCCGCCATCACCGCCGAGTTCCCGGGCGTCTCCGTCCTCGGAACCGGCGAGCCGGTCGCGAAACGCGCCTGCGCCCGCCTCGCCGAGCTCGACCTGGAGGCGCCCCTCGACGCCGAGGGCGCCCTCGACCTCATCGTCTCCGGAAACCGCGACGCCTTCCTCCGGACCTTGCCGAAGCTCGGGTTCGCGCCCCGCGAGGCAGCGGAGGCGCAGTCGTGACCAGCTACGTCGAGCGCCTCACCCGCCGCGGCCGCGAGGTGGGCAGCTACGTCTGCGTCGGCCTCGATCCTCCCGGCGACACACCCGTCGACGAAATCGTGGACCGCAACCGCCGCCTCATCGAGAGCACGGCCCCCTATGCCGCCTGCTTCAAGCCCAACCTTGCTTTCTACGAGCAGTTCGGCATTCCCGGGCTGCGGGCCCTCGAACAGACCCTCGCGGCCATTCCCGACGGCATCCCCGTCATCGCCGACGCCAAGCGCGGCGACATGGGCAACACCGCCGCCGCCTACGCCCGCGCCCTCTTCGAGGTCTGGGGCTTCGACGCCGCCACGGTCAACCCCTTCCAGGGGCAGGATGCCGTCCAGCCGTTCCTCGACTACGAGGACCGCGGCATCTACCTCCTCTGTCGCACTTCCAACCCCGGCTCCGCCACCATCCAGAACGCCACCCTTGAGAGCGGCGTGCCTCTCTACGAGCGCCTTGCCGCCGAGATGCCCTCCTGGAGCCCGAACGTCGGGCTTGTCGTCGGCGCGACCGCCCCCGCCGAGCTCGCCCGCGTGCGTGAGCTTGCCCCCCGGGCCACCCTCCTCGTGCCGGGCGTCGGCACTCAGGGCGGCGACCCCGCCGAGGTTGTGGCTGCGGCCCGGGCCGAGTACGGCCTCATGGTCGTGAACGCCTCCCGCAGCGTCGCCAACGCCGCCGACCCGGGCGCCGCCGCCCGCGAACTGCGCGACGCCCTCAACGCTCCCACCTCGTGACCGACGAGGTGGCCGTCGGCGACGTCTGGCGCATGCGCCGCCGCCATCCCTGCGGGAGCTGGGAGTGGCGCGTCTATCGCATCGGCGCTGATATCGGCCTGGTCTGCCTCGAGTGCGGGCGGCGCGTGATGCTCGAGCGCCGCCGCTTCGAGCAGCGCGCCGGGTCGCGCGTCTCCGCGGCCTCGTGAGCGCCGCTCCCGCCTGGGACGAGGTCGCCGAGTCCTCCCCGCCCCCCGCCCTCCTCCAGCAGATCCCGTTTCGCCGCCTCAGCACCTCCCGCTTCTTCGCCCGCGTCGCCCAGAACGCCCTCAACCTCGCGCTCGTCCTCCTCGTGCTCGACGCCACCGGCAAGGCGTTCTTCACCAGCCTCCTTGTCCTCGCCCTCGTCGTCCCCATGATGGTCGCCGGCGTCGTTGCGGGCGTCGCCGCCGACGCCATCCCCCGGCGCCTCATCGTGGCGCTCGGCAACATCGCCCGCGCCGCCGTCTGCATCGCCTTCATCGTCGAGCCGGGTGGGGCCGGAACGCTTTACGTGGTGGCCGTCCTCCTTGCCGTCTGCGCCCCCTTCGTTTCCGCCGCAGAGGGCGCGATCCTTCCCGCCATCGTCACGCGGGGAGAGCTGGCCCGGGCGAACGCCATCGGCCAGGCGGTGGGCGGGGCCGCCCAGATCGTCGGCTTCGCCCTTCTCACTCCTGTCGCCCTCCGCGTCTTCGAACGCGCCGACGTGCTCTTCGGCATCGTCGCGGCGCTCTTCGTGCTCGCCGCCGTCGAGGCCATCCGTATCGGTCCCGTGGCCCGCACCCGCGACGATGAAGGCGACGCCTTCCTGCCCGAACCCGAACCGCCGCCCGCCCCCCCGGGCGGGGGGGGCGTTGCCGACGAGTCCGCCCCGGCTTCGGTGGAGAGCGCCTCCTGGTGGCAGACCGGGTGGCGCGCCATGCGCCGCGATCCCATCGTCTTCAAGGCCGCCGTCGAGCTCACGCTCATCACGATGATGCTCATCATCCTCGGCGGTCTTGTCCCGACCTACATCCGCGATGTCCTCGGCCTCCCCTTCGAGATCGGCGCCCTCGTCTTCACGCCCGCGGCGCTCGGCGTGATTGTCGGGCTGCGCATCGCCGGCTTCCTCGCCCACCGCGTCCCCCACGGGCTCCTCAGCTCCACCGGATTCGCGATCTTCACGGGGCTGCTGCTGGCTCTCGCCTTCGTCAACGAGGAGGCCTCCTTCTTCGCCGGCTACGGCGCCTTCGCCTGGCTCAACGACGTGCACCTCGGTGACTTCGACGGGGGCGCCCTGCTCGCCATGGTGATCGTGCTCCCCCTCGGATTCGCCTACGCCATCGTCGGCGTCGCCGCCCAGACCGTGCTCAACGACCGCGTTCCCCTCGCCCTCCAGGGCCGCGTTGTCGCGACCCAGGGGGCCATGGCCGCCCTTGCCGCTTCCCTCCCCGTGCTGGGCGCCGGCGCCCTTGGAGACTGGGTGGGCGTGCAGCCCGTCATGGCCATCCTCGCCGTCAGTATCGCCGCCGCAACGGTCGTCAACCTGCGTTCCTGAACAGCCGGGCGTCTTGCCGCCCCTCCTCGCCTCCTCCTATCATCGACCCGATCGAGCCGGATGCTGCCGGCGGGGGGTGGGCCATGCGCGAGATGAGCATCGAGAGCATCCGTCTGTCCCTCAACAGCTATCAGCGCATCGCCATCCTTCGAGAGAAGGACACCGACCGCTACCTCACCATCTGGATCGGGCCCTATGAGGCCGAGAGCATCTCCCTCCGCCTCCACGATGTCACCCCGCCCCGCCCCCAGACCCACGACCTCCTCTGCAACGTCATCGAGCAGCTCGGCGCGAAGGTTCAGCACATCCTCCTCAACGACCTCGCCCGCGACACCTACTACGCCCGCATCGTCCTCGACGTGAACGGCGACGCCGTCGAGATCGACTCCCGCCCGTCCGATGCCATCTCCCTCGCCGTCCGCACCGGCGCGCCCATCTATGCGGAGGAGGCCGTCCTCGACCAGGGCGGCGAGATCATCCGCGACGGCGACATGGACGAGACCGTCGAGCGCGAGCCGGAGAAGCCCGTCGACCCCGCCGAACTGGAGCGGCTCGGCCCCTTCAAGGACTTCATCGAAGGGCTCGATCTGAGCGGGATCGACGATCCGCAGGGGTAGCCCGGCGGTGGGCCCGATCGCCGCTTGCGCATCTCTTCACAATCACCCTATGATCCCCGCGGTTTGAGCGCGGTCATGGCGAAGCCTGAGCGTGGCGGCTGGATAGCGCCCACCGCCTACCTCATGGGGGCGGGCTGGTATTTCGCCACCTGCATTGTCGTCGGCATCGTGCTCGGCCTCTGGCTCGATGACCTTACCGGGCTTGAGCCGCTCTTCATCCTCCTGGGGATTGTCCTCGGGCTGACTCTGGCCATCGGTGGCGGAATCCGCATGCTTCTCCCTTTCATGAAACGCTTTGGCGGCGGCGCCAACGGCGCCTCTGGTGACGGCCAGTGAGGCGTTTCCGGCTCCCCCTCATCATCATCGCGGCGCTCGCCTGGGTCGTCGTCGGCCTCATCGTCGCCCGCGGCCCTCAGCCCGAGATCATCGTCCCCGCCGAGGTCATTACCAAGGTCGGCTTCCTCAACATCTCCAACACGATGATCTCCGCCTGGGCGGCGATGTTCATCCTCCTCGTCGGCTGCTTCCTCGCCACCCGCACGATGAAGCTCATCCCCACCGGCGCCCAGAACTTCGTCGAGTCCGTCATCGAGTTCCTCATGGGCCAGCTGGAAGACATCGCCGGCACGAAGAACGCTCGCCGCTTCTTCCCCGTCATCGCCACCTTCTTCATCTTCATCCTCCTCGCCAACTGGATGGGCCTCCTCCCCTTCTTCAACGCCATCGGCAAGACCGAGGATATCGGCGTCGAGATCTTCCACTACATCGAGGAGCACCACGAGGATCACGAGCCCTTCAAGGAGGAGATCGCGCACTCCTCCGGCTGGATTGTCGACAACGTGGGAATCGGCCTCGTCTTGCCCAATGCCGACGACGCCCACTTCGAGATGGGCGCCGCCCCCGCGACCCCCGTCTCCGCCGAAGAGGCCCTCGACAAGTACATCGTCTTCCTCGCCGAGACCTTCACGGACTTCGAGGCCGAAGGGGGCGGTGGCCACGGTCCCGGCGAGGTCACGCCCGAGATGCTGACGGCCGCCGTCGCCGCCCTCAACGCGGACCCCGACGCGCCCAAGCTGCTGCCGGCCACCGAGAAGCACGCCGTCCCCAGCGCCGCCCTCGGCGACGAGCTTGTCGTGAGCGGCATCGATTTCCCCGGCCCGAAGCTGGCGCTCATCATCCCGCTCTTCCGCTCCGTCTATAGCGACGTCAACAACACCATTGCGCTCGCTCTCATCTCGTTCGTCATGGTCGAGTTCTGGGGCCTGCGCACCCTCGGCTTCAGCTACCTCGGGAAGTTCTTCAACTTCAGCGGATTCATCCCCTTCTTCGTCGGCATCCTTGAGCTGCTCTCGGAGTTCATCCGCATCGTCAGCTTCGCCTTCAGGCTCTTCGGCAACATCTTCGCCGGGGAGGTGCTCATCTTGATGCTCACCTTCCTCTTACCCTTCCTCATCGTCGACATCATTTACGGCCTGGAGCTCTTCGTCGGCTTCATCCAGGCTGCGGTCTTCGCCCTTCTCACGCTGGTGTTCGCCGTCATGGCGGTCGAGCACCACGACGAGGAGCACGACGACCACGAAGGCGAAGCCGGCCACGACGAACTGGAATCCCAGGGGACCCCGGGGCAGTAGCCTCGCCCCTTCGCACATGGCTCCTCGCGGAGGCGGGGAGAAAAAACACGGGAGGAACCACCAACCATGGGAGTACTCGACCTTCTCTTCCTTGTCGCGCTTGAGACCGATGCCGCCAAGGCCATCGGCGCCGGCATCGCCATGGGCCTCGGCGCCCTTGGCCCCGCCATCGGCATCGGCATGCTCGTTGGACGCGCCATGGAAGCCCTCGGACGCAACCCCGAGGCTCGCGCCGCCATCCAGACGAACATGATTCTGGGCGTCGCCTTCGCCGAGGCGATCGGCATCTACGCCCTGCTGACCGCCATCATCATCGCGTTCGTCATCTAGCCCGGCGGAAACGCCAATCGGGAAGAAGGGAGCTCGCGATGGGCGAGGCTTTCACCGCTCTCGGTATCAATCTGCCGCAGTTAGTCGCGCAGATCGCCAACTTTGTCGTTCTGCTCCTCATCCTGCGCTTCACCCTCTACAAGCCGGTCCTGCGCATGCTCGACCAGCGCCGCGAGCGCATCGCTGAGGGGCTCGGCGCCGCCGAACAGGCCCGCGCCGAAGCCTCCGACGCGCAGGAGCGCATCGAGGCCCAGCTTGCCGAGGCCCGGGGTCAGGGTCAGGAGATCGTGGCCAACGCCCAGCAGGTGGCGGCCCGCATCCAGGACGAAGCACGCCAGCAGGCCGAACGCGACCGCGAGGCCGCCGCCGAGCGCTCCCTCCAGGAGATCCAGCTCGAACGTGACCGTGCCATCGCCGACCTCCGCGCGGAGTTCGCCGAGATCACCGTCACCGCCGCCGAGCGCGTCATCCGCCAGTCCCTCGACGACGATGCCCACCAGCGCATCATCGAAGAGACCCTGGCGGAGTCCGATCTGGGGGAGCGCAGCTAGATGGCCGACAGGCAGGCGGCAAAGCGCTACGCCCAGGCGGCCTTCGCCATCGCCCGCGATGGCGATGCGATCGCCCAGTGGCGCGCCGACCTCGACGACGTCGCCGCCGTCCTGGCGGATTCCGACGCCGCGGCCTGGTTCGCCGCGCCGCGCATACCCGTGGCCGACCGCCAGGCCGCCGCGGAACGCGCGCTCGAAGTCGGGCCACTTGCGCTGAACCTCGCCCGCCTGCTCATCGCCAAGGGCCGCACCCTGGAGGCGCGCGAGATCGCCGACGCCTTCAGCCGGCTCGCCGATGAGCACGAAGGTCTCGCACAGGCCGAGATCACCACGGCCATCCCCCTCGGGGACGACCAGGTCGCCGCCATGGAGCAGCGCTTGGGCGAGGCCCTGGGGAAGCAGATCACCGCCACCGCCGCTGTCGATTCCGACATCATCGGTGGCGTCGTCCTCCGTATCGACGACCATCTCATCGATGGCAGCGTGCGTACTCGCCTCCGGCGGCTGCGCCGGGAGCTGAGCGGCGCCTAGCGCCGCACCACACAAGAGGGAACCACTATGGCCGTTCGCGCCGAAGAGATTGCATCCATCCTCCGCGAGCAGATCGAGCAGTTCGAGGCTCCGTCTGTCGCCACCGACGTCGGCGTCGTCATCGAAGCCGGCGACGGCGTGGCCCGCGCTCACGGCCTCACCAACGCCCGCTACTCGGAGCTGCTCGAATTCCCCAACGGCACCATGGGCCTCGCCCTCAACCTCGAGGAAGAGTCCGTCAGCGCCGTCGTCCTCGGCGATTACGAGGACATTAAGGAAGGCGACGAGGTGCGCGCCACCGGCCGCATCATCGAGGTTCCCGTCGGCGACGAGCTCATCGGCCGCGTCGTCGATGCGCTCGGCAACCCCATCGACGGCAAGGGTCCCCTTGGCTCCACGAAGAGCCGCCCGGTCGAGCGAATCGCCCCTGGTGTCACCCTCCGCCAGAGCGTCGATACCCCCGTCCAGACCGGCATCAAGGCGATTGACTCGATGATTCCCATCGGCCGCGGCCAGCGCGAGCTCATCATCGGCGACCGCTCCACCGGCAAGAGCGCCATCGCTCTCGACACCATCATCAACCAGAAGGGCGGCGACCTCGTCTGCATCTACGTCGCCATTGGCCAGAAGGCCGGCAAGGTCGCCCAGGTGCTCGGCCAGCTCGAAGAGTACGGCGCCATGGAGCACACCATCATCGTCGCCGCCGGCGCCTCCGAGTCGGCGGCCCTCCAGTACCTCGCCCCCTACGCCGGTTGCGCCATGGGCGAGGAGATCATGGAGAGCGGACGCGACGCCCTCATCATCTACGACGACCTCAGCAAGCACGCCTGGGCCTACCGCCAGATCTCCCTCCTCCTGCGCCGCCCTCCCGGGCGCGAGGCCTACCCCGGCGACGTCTTCTACCTCCACAGCCGCCTGCTCGAGCGCGCGGCCAAGCTGGAGGCGGGCGGCTCCCTTACCGCCCTGCCCATCATTGAGACCCAGGCCAACGACGTGTCGGCCTACATCCCCACCAACGTCATCTCCATCACCGACGGCCAGATCTACCTCGAGCCCGACCTCTTCAACGCCGGCATCCGCCCGGCCCTCAACGTCGGCCTCTCCGTGAGCCGCGTGGGCGGCTCCGCCCAGACGCGCGCTATGCGCTCTGTCGCAGGCCGCCTCAAGCTCGACCACGCCCAGTTCCGCGAGCTCCAGGCCTTCGCCCAGTTCGGCACCAGCGACCTCGACGCCGCCACCCAGCGCCAGCTCGAGCGTGGCCTGCGCGCCAACGAGGTGCTCAAGCAGCCCCAGTTCGCGCCCCTCAGCCTCGCCGAGGAGGTCGCCGTCATCTTCGCCCTCACCAACGGCCTGCTCGATGACGTCCCCACCGAGAAGGTCGGAGACTTCGAGGCCGCCTTCACCGGCTACCTTTCCAGCAACAAGCCCGAGCTCGCGGCTCGCATCGAGTCCGAGCGCACCATCAGCGACGAGACCGACCAGGAGATTCGGGACGCTGTCGCCGAGTTCAAGGAGACCGTCCCCTACTAGGGAGCGCCATGCCCACCATCCAACAGCTCCGCCGCCGCATCGGGACGGTACGGAATACGTCCAAGATCACGAACGCGCTTCAGCTCGTGGCGGCTTCCAAGATGCGCCGCGCCCAGGAGCGGGCCACCGAGGGCCGCCCCTACGCGGAGAAGATCCAGCTCGTCCTCTCCTCCCTCGCCTCCACCGCCCCCGGCGGAGGCGACGGCGACAGCGACGAGTCGCATCCCTTCCTCACCCAGCGCCCGGTCCAGAACATCGGCATCCTCCACATCACCCCCGACCGCGGCCTCTGCGGCGCCCTCAACGCCAACCTCAACAACAGCGCCGGCTCGTTCGTCACCGAAACCGAGCCACCGACCGCCATCGTCGCCGTCGGCCGCAAGGGCCGCGACTTCTTCGTGCGCTCCCGACAGAACGTCGCCGCCGAGTTCACCGACCTCGGCGACTACCCCGCGCTCACCGACACGAGCGTCATCGCCCGTCTCGTCATGGACGACTACCTCTCCGGCGAGGTCGACCAGGTCTTCATCAGCTTCGCCGAGTTCGTCAGCACCGTGAACCAGCGCCCCGTCGTGCGACGCCTCCTCCCCGTCGAGCCCCCTACCGCCGAGGACGAGGCGGAAGCCGAGGCCTTCCGGCAGGAGTACATCTTCGAGCCCGATCCGGGCCAGGTCTTCGAGCGCCTTCTCCCCCGCTACGTGGAGATGCAGGTCCACGCCGCCGTCCTCGAGTCGGCCGCCTCCGAGCAGTCCGCGCGCATGGTCGCCATGAAGAACGCGACCGACAACGCCAACGAGATCGAGCGCGAGCTCACCCTCACCTACAACAAGGCCCGCCAGGAGGAGATCACCACCCAGCTCCTCGACATCGTCGGCGGCGCCGAGGCTGTCGTGAATGAGTAGCGGGCCCTCCTTCGACGCGGTCATCTTCGACATGGACGGTGTCCTCGTCGATGGCGAGCCCTTCTACTACGGCGCAGCCAGCACCGTGCTCGCCGAGGACGGCCTGAGCTTCCCCCTCGAGAAGTACAAGAAGTACATGGGCACCAAGGGAGGCTGGAACGAGTTCGTCCAGGACCTCGGCCTCCCCCGTCCCGCCTCCTACTACCGCGACCGCTGCTCCAGGCTCGTCGCTGCCGCCTACGCATCCGTCGACGCCGCCCTCCCGGGCGCCGTCGAGCTCGTGCGCGACCTGCAGCGCCTGGGGCTGCCTCTCGCCGTCGCCTCCTCCTCGTACAGCGGCAACGTCGAGGTCTGCCTCGAACGGCTCGGCATCCGCGACGCCTTCGACGTGGTCGTCTGTGGCGACGATGTCACCCACGGCAAGCCCGACCCCGAGATCTACCTGAAGGCCGCGGAAAAGCTCGGCGTGGACCCGGCCCGCTCCCTCGCCATCGAGGACGCCCCCGCCGGCATCAGGGCCGCTCATGCCGCCGGCATGGCCTGCTGGGCCGTCCGCACCGAGTACACCCGCGGCCTGCCCCTTCCCGATCCCGACCGCACGCTCGAGTCCCTCACCGAGGTCGACCTCGCCGACATCGCGGGGGTGCCCGCATGAGCGAGCTCGTCCTGCGCCAGGACCGCGACGGCGTCGCCACCCTCACCCTCAACCGCCCCGAGGCGCTCAACGCCCTCAACATCGCGCTCTTCACAGAGCTCCGCGAGCACGTGGCCGCCGTCGCCGACCAGACCGACTCCGTCGGCTGCGTCGTCCTCCGCGGCGAGGGGCGCGCCTTCAGCGCCGGCAACGACCTCAAGGCCATCGGCGACCCCGCCCCCGAGCCGTACTACCAGGCCGAGACCATCGACATGATCGAGGCCCTGCCCCAGCCCGTCATCGCGTCCGTGCGGGGCGCCTGCTACACCGGCGCCCTTGAGCTGATGCTCGCCGCCGACCTCTGCATCGCCGGCGAGTCCGCCATTTTCTGCGACTCCCACGGCGAGTGGGCGCTCACCCCCCTCTGGGGTCTGACCCAGCGCCTCCCCCGCCGCATCGGCCCCCTCCTCGCCAGGGAGATGATGTACACCGCCCGCCGCGTGGATGCGCACGAAGCCGTCCGCATTGGTCTCGCCAACCGCGTCGTTCCCGACGCCGAGCTCGACGAGGCCGCCGCCGCCATGGCGGCGCAGATCGCGGGCAACTCGTGGCACACGCTGCGAGCCGACAAGCGCCTCCTCAACGAGGGCCTCAACTACTCCTATGCCGAAGGTCTCGCCTTCGAGCGTCGAACCAGCCCCGGTGCGGGGCCCGAGCTGGCGGAGCGCCTCGAGCGCTTCCGCTCCAAATCCTGAGCAACCCGAGAAGGAGCCCCATCATGGTCACTGCCGCTACCGCCGAGGGACGCATCGTCCAGATCATCGGCACCGTGATCGACGTCGAGTTCCCGCCCGACCACCTGCCCCCCATCTACAACGCCCTCAGCATCGACCGCGGCGATGGCACCAGCCTCGTCGTTGAGGTCCAGCAGCACGTGGGCAACAACTGGGTGCGCGCCCTGGCCATGGACTCGACCGACGGCCTCACCCGCGGGATGGCCGTCACCGACACGGGCCAGCCCATCGCCGTTCCCGTCGGCGAGGAAGCGCTCGGGCGCATGTTCAACGTGCTCGGCGACCCCATCGACGACCTCCCCGTCCCCGACGACGCGCCCCGCTGGCCCATCCACCGCGAGCCCCCCTCCTTCGAGGACCAGGAGACCCAGCCCTCCATCCTCGAGACGGGCATCAAGGTCATCGACCTGATCGCCCCCCTCGTGCGCGGCGGCAAGGTCGGCCTCTACGGCGGCGCCGGCGTCGGCAAGACCGTCATCATCCAGGAGCTCATCTCCAACATCGCCCGCGAGCACGGCGGCTTCTCCGTCTTCGCCGGCGTGGGCGAGCGCTCTCGCGAGGGCAACGACCTCTGGAACGAGATGAAGGAATCGGGCGTGCTCCCCCGCATGTCCATGGTCTTCGGCCAGATGAACGAGCCCCCCGGCGTCCGCCTCCGCGTCGCCCTCAGCGGCCTCACCATGGCCGAGTACTTCCGCGACGAGCAAGCCCAGGACGTCCTGTTCTTCGTCGACAACATCTACCGCTACACCCTCGCCGGCATGGAGGTCTCCGCCCTCCTCGGGCGCATGCCCTCCGCCGTCGGCTACCAGCCAACCCTCTCCACCGAGATGGGCGACCTTGAGGAGCGCATCACCTCCACCAAGAAGGGCTCGATCACGTCCTTCCAGGCCATCTACGTGCCGGCGGACGACTACACCGACCCCGGCGTCGCCACCACCTTCGGCCACCTCGACGCCGTCGTGGCGCTTGAGCGCTCCCTCGCGGAGCAGGCCCTCTACCCCGCCATGGACCCCCTCACCTCCTTCTCCCGCGCGCTCGAGCCGCGCATCGTCGGCGAGGAGCACTACGAGGTGGCCCGCGACGTGCAGGGCGTCCTCCAGCGCTACAAGGATCTCCAGGACATCATCGCCATCCTCGGCATTGATGAGCTCTCCGACGAGGACAAGCTCACGGTCGCCCGCGCCCGCAAGCTGCAGCGCTTCCTCACGCAGCCGTTCTTCGTGGGCGAGGCCTTCACCGGCCGCGAGGGCCGCTACGTCTCCATCCGCGACACCGTTCGCGGCTTCAAGGAGATCCTCGAAGGCCAGCACGACGGCCTCCCCGAGCAGGCCTTCTACATGAAGGGCTCCATCGAAGAGGCTGTCGAGGAAGGCCGCCAGATGAGCGAGGAAGGCTAGTGCCGCTCTTCATCGAGATCGTCACGGCCGAGCGCGTCGTCCGCACCGAAGAGGACGTCGAGGTGCTCATTGCCCCGGGCAGCGAGGGGCAGCTTGCGATCCTGCCCCGCCACGCGCCCCTGATGACGACCCTCGACTATGGCGAGCTCATCTTCCGGCGTGGCAACGACGAGTCCGCCTTCGCCATCGGCGGAGGCTTCCTCGAGGTGCACAGCAACCACGTGACGGTCCTCGCCGATGCGGCCGAGGCCGCCGAGGACATCGACGTGGACCGCGCCGAGCTGGCCCGCAGCCGCGCCGAGGAGCGGCTCGCCGGCGCCCGCGAGGAGGGCGTGAGCGAGGCCGACCTTGCCCGCGCCCAGGCGGCCATGCAGCGCGCCCTCCTGCGCCTGCGCGTCGCCGAGCGCCGCCGCCGCCGGCCCGGCCCGCCCAGGCCCGGAGGCTAGGCCGTTCACTCCGGTCCCGGAGCTCGGTTGACAGTCTTCCCTCCATTGCCGCACGTTCGGCCTGTCCCCATACTGAAACGTGGCATGCCCTCGAAACGCGGACAGGGATCCTGCTATCAGGTACGTGGCGGCGCTGCTCTCAGCGGGTCCGTGCGCATCTCCGGTTCGGCCAACGCGGCCCTCGCCTCCATGTGCGCCGCCCTCCTCACCGAGGAGACCGTCGTCCTTGAGAACGTTCCCGCCGTTTCCGACATCGACTCGCTCGCCGGCCTGCTCGTGCACCTCGGGGCCACCGTCCGGCGCCCCGAGCCCAACACGGTCGAGATCAATGCCTCCGGCGTCGGCACCCTTGAAGCCCCCATCGACCTAGTTTCCGAGAACCGCGCTTCCTTCCAGGTCATGGGACCCCTCCTCGCCCGCCACGGCTTCGCCGCCCTGCCGCCCCCCGGCGGCGACGTCATCGGCCAGCGCCCCATTGCCGTCCACCTGGACGGCTTCGAGGCCATGGGCGCCACCATCGACCGCGTCGGCGAGCACTACCAGGCCCGCGCGCCGCGGGGCCTCTCCGGCACCCGCCTCTTCGCCGACTACCCCTCCGTCTCCGGCACGCAGAACGTCATGCTGGCTGCCACCCTCGCCCGCGGCGAGACCACGATCGTCAACGCCGCTACCGAGCCCGAGGTCCAGGCCCTCGCTGCCTTGCTGAACTCGATGGGGGCGCGGGTGTCCGGCGCCGGTACCCAGACCGTCACGATCGAGGGCGTCCAGTCCCTTCATGGCACGACCTTCGCTCTCGTCCCCGACCGCATCGAAGCGGGCACGTTCGCCATCGCCGCGGCCATGACCCACGGCGACGTCGAGCTCGTCGACGCCCCGGTGGGCGTGATGGATGCCATCATCGCCAAGCTCCGGGCGGCGGGCGCCACCGTCGAGGCGCGCGAAGGCTCCCTGCGCGTTGCCGCCGGGGCGCGCCTCGCCCCCGTCGGCTTCCAGGCCCTCCCCTACCCGGGCCTCGCCACCGACCTGCACGCCCCGATGGCCGCGCTCCTCACCCAGGCCGACGGCGTCTCTATCATCCACGAGCGCGTCTTCGACAACCGCATGCTCTACGTGGGCGAGCTGCGCAAGATGGGCGCCGAGATCGTCAGCACGGGCTCGTCCGCCATCGTCAGTGGCCCCACCCCCCTCCACGGCGCCCGCGCCCGGGCGCTCGACGTACGCGCCGGTGCGGCTGTGCTCCTGGCCGGCCTCGTGGCCAGCGGCAAAACCGTCATCGACGACCTCCACCACCTCGACCGCAAGTACGAGCGTCTCGACGAGAAGCTCCGCGGGCTTGGCGCCGAGCTGGAGCGGGTGTAACCGGATGGCGTTCGGCTTCATTTCCAACACGCGCGCCGGCATCGACCTTGGTACGGCCAACATCCTCGTCTTCGTCCAGGGCCAGGGCATCGTCGTCAACGAGCCCTCCGTCGTGGCGCGACATAACCGAGACGACGCTATCGTCGCCGTCGGCGCCGAGGCCCGCATGATGCAGGGCCGCACGCCCGGCGCGCTCAGCATCATCCGTCCCATGCGCGAGGGCGTCATCGCCGACTACCTCACCACCGAGGCGATGATGCGCTACTTCATCGGCGTGGTGACCGGCCGCTTCAACCTCATCCGCCCCGAGATCATGGTCACCGTTCCCGCCGGTGTGACCAGCGTCGAGCAGCGCGCCGTGCGCGACGCCGCCGAGCAGGCCGGCGCCCGCCGCCCCGCCCACCTCGTCCCCGAGCCCCTCGCCGCCGCCATCGGCGCGGGCGTCCCCGTGGGCACCCCTCGCGGCAACATGATCGTGAACATCGGCGGCGGCCGCACCGAGGCGGCCGTAATCTCCCTCTACGGCATCGTCGTGAGCGAGTCCGTGCGCGTCGCCGGCGACCGCATCGACGAGGCCATCCAGGCCTACGTCCGCCGCCGCCACAATCTCATCATCGGCGAGAGCACCGCCGAGGAGATCAAGATCGCCATCGGCTCCGCCATCCCCCTCGACGAGGGCATCTCGACCCAGGTGCGCGGACGCGACCAGCTCAGCGGCCTGCCCCGCACCATCACCCTCAACAGCGACGAAATCGCGCAGGCCATCCAGGACGCCCTCGGCCAGATCATCCAGGCCGTGCGCAGCGTCCTCGAACGCACGCCCCCCGAGCTCGCCGCCGACGTCATCGACCACGGCATCGTCCTCACCGGCGGCGGCGCCCTCCTCCGTCACTTCGACGAGTTGCTCACGCAGGAGACGGGCGTCCCCTGCTACGTGGCCGATAGCCCTCTCGAGTGCGTTGCCGTCGGCGCCGCCATCTCCCTCGATCACCTCGAGATCATCGAGCGCAGCCTCCCCACCGAGGAGGAGCAGTTGGTCGGCCTCTTCCCCCAACCCGATCGCTGACCTACGCTCGATCCTTCGTGCCCGGGAACCCTGCCGCCGAGCCCCTTGCCATCGGCCCGAACATCAGCGTGGTCGGCGATAGCTGCTCGGGCAAGACCACCCTTGCCGCCGCCCTCGCCGAGCGGCTCGGCCTGCCCCACATCGAGCTCGATGAGCTCAACTGGGCGCCGAACTGGATTCCCGTGCCGGACGACGTCCTGCTGCAGCGCGTGCGCGACGCCGTCGACGAGCAGGGCTGGGTGATCGACGGCAACTACGGTCGCATCGTGCGTCCCATCACCTGGGGCGCCGCCGACACCGTCGTCTGGCTCGATTTCCCCCTGCGCATCACCATCCCCCGCACGCTCGCGCGCTCGTTTCGCCGCTGGCGCACGCGCGAGCTCCTCTGGGGCACGAACCGCGAGCGGCTCTGGGAGCACTTTCTCCCCTGGGACCGCTCGCTCATCTGGTGGACGCTCAAGAGCCACTTCCGCCGCCGCCGCGCCTATTCCGCCGCCATGCGCGACCCGCAATACGAGGGCACGCGCTTCCACCGCCTGCGCTCCCCCGCCGAGGTGGAGCCCTTTCTCCGGGCCGTGCGCCTGGCGGAGCCGAAGACGGAGATGGTCTAGCTGGCGCTCGGAGCCAGTTCCTTCAGGTAGTAGGTCATCCCCTGCATCATCACGACCGGGTCGATCTGCCGGATCGAGACCCCCTCCGGCACGTGCGCCGAGATCGGCGCGTAGTTCAGGATGGCGTGCACCCCGCTCGCGACCAGCCGGTCGACGACTGCCTGCGCCGCTTCCGCTGGCACGGCCACCACCGCGATGTCGACCGGCTCGCTCGCGAGGAAGCCCTCCAGGTCGTCCATCGAACGCACCGTGACGCCCTGGATCGTGCGCCCCGCCACGTCCGGGGCGGCATCAAAGGCGGCGACCGTGTTGAACCCCTGCTGCACGAATCCGTCGTACTCGAGGATCGCCTGGCCCAGCCGCCCGATCCCCACCACGCAGACGCTCCAGGTCCTGTCGAGCCCGAGGATCGTGCGCAGCTGGTCCAGCAGGTCCGCTACGTTGTAGCCGCGGCCCTGCTTCCCGAACCTCCCGAAGTAGCTCAGGTCCTTCCGGATCTGGGCAGGCGTCACGTCGAGCTGCTCCCCCAGAGTCTGCGAACTCACGACCGTCTCGCCCCCCGCCGCCAGCGTCGCCAGCGCCCGCGCATAGAGCGGCAGCCGGTTGATGACGACCTCGGGGATGACGGGTGTCATGGCTGGGGCCGGCCCCTCCTGCTCGTGCCCGCGAACCGCTCAGGCGGTTGTGAAAAATCGAACTTACGGATGGCCGCACTCTAACCCCCGCCTTCCGAGGGGGTCAACGACTCCCTGACTCGAACGGGAAATGGCCGCCTGTTAGCGCCCGAGGAGCGCCGTGATCGTTGCCGACACGTGGCCGTCGTCGCGCTCCGCAACCGTTCTCGGATCGAGCAGCGTCTCTCCCGCCTCCACCCGCGCGATGATGGCAGGGTCTGCCTCCCGCAGGGCCCCCGCGAGCCACTCCGCTCCCCGTTCGGCGCCCAGCGCCGCGCACCACGTCGGCCTCCCTGCTCCCGGCGCCGAGCCCCCGCCGATCATCGAGCGCGACTCCACCACCCGGCCTCCCCCAGCCTCCGCCCACACGCGCGCGCGCGGCTCCAGTTGCTCACGCTCAAGCGCCAGCATCGACCAGACCGGGATCTCCTCCCGCTCCGTTCCCGACACATAGGCCATGAGCGTCGCGTTGAGCGCCGCGATGGTGAGCTTGTCCACGCGTAGCGCCCGCGCCAGGGGATGCCGCCGAAGCGTCTCTACGAGCTCCCCCCGTCCCACGATCAGTCCCGCCTGCGGTCCGCCCAGCAGCTTGTCCCCGCTGAACAGCGTCAGCTCCGCGCCCCCGTCCAGGCTCTCCCGCACTGTGGGCTCGTGCTCGATCCCGTAGTCCGCCGTCTCCACCAGGCACCCGCTCCCGAGGTCGTCCAGCAGGAGGATGCCGTGCTCCCGCGCCAGCGCCGCAAGCTCCCCCAGCTCCGGGCGGGCCGTGAAGCCCGTCACCTGGAAGTTCGAGCGGTGCACACGCAGGATCGCCGCCGTGTCCTCCGTGATGGCGTTGGCGTAGTCCTCCACGTAGGTGCGGTTCGTCGTTCCCACCTCGACCAGGCGTGCGCCGCTCTCCCGCAACACGTCCGGAATCCGGAAGCGCCCCCCGATCTCCACCGCCTCCCCGCGCGACACGATTACCTCCCGCCCCTGCGCGAATACGTGCAGCGCCATCAGCAGGGCGGCGGCGTTGTTGTTCACCGCCAGCCCGTCGTCCGCCCCGGTCGTGCGCCGGAGCAGGTCGCGCACGTGCTCGTGCCGGCTCCCCCGGCTGCCCCCTTCCACGTCGAACTCGAGGTTCGTGTAGTCGCGGGCCGCCTCCCCCATCGCCGTCATCGCCCGCTCGCTCAGGGGCGCCCTTCCCAGGTTCGTCTGCAGGATGACGCCCGTCGCGTTCACCACTCGTCGCAGGGAGGGGCGTGCCAGCTCCTGCAGGATTGCGCCCGCTTCCGCCGAGATGGCCGCAACGTCGGGCGCGGCCTCTCCCGCCCGCACCGCCTCCCGCGCGTGCTCGATGGCGGTGCGCGCCGCCTCCACCGCGAGCGCGTGCGGCCACGAGCCGTTGTCCCGCAGCTCGCTCAGGACCGCCTCGACGCTCGGAATGTCCCGAAAGGTGGACGACATGTCACGATCTTAACGCGAGCCCGTCCCTCTTCGTGTTCGTAGGAGCGCTCTGCGGGAGAATCGGCGGGAAGAACCTCAATGGGAAGAGCCGTGAACCTCCGCATCCCTGGACCGACCCCGTGCCCCGATGACGTCCTCGAAGCCGTCGGCGGACCGATGATGAATCACCGCGGACCCGAGTTCGCGGACATCATCAAGCGGGTTACCGAGGGACTGAACTGGGTCTTCGGCGTCTCCACCGACGTGCTCACCATCACCGCCTCCGGAACCGGCGGGCTCGAGGCGGCCGTCATCAATACGCTCAGTCCCGGCGATCGCGTGCTCGGGGTCTCCATTGGCGTCTTTGGCAACCGCCTCGCCTCCATCGCCGAGACCTACGGCGCCGAGGTCGAGCGCTACGAGCTCGAGTGGGGCGCCGCCGCCGATCCCGACGAGATCGCGCGCCGGCTCGATGCGGACCCCGCCATCAAGGCCGTGCTCGTTACTCACAACGAAACCTCGACCGGCGTCACGAACCCGCTCGAGGCAATCGGCGCCGTCGTGCGCGAGCGGGGCCCGCTGCTCATCGTCGATGGCGTCAGCAGCGTCTCCTCCATCCCCTGCCCGGCCGAGCGCTGGGGCATCGACGTGCTCGTCAGCGGCTCGCAGAAGGGCTGGATGGTCCCGCCCGGGCTCACCTTCCTCTGGCTCAGCGAGCGCGCCTGGGAGGCCAGCGAGACCGCGACCATGCCGCGCTTCTACTTCGACCTGCGCCGCTACCGCGCGTCGCTGGAGAACGCGCAGACACCCTGGACCCCGGCGCTCTCGATCTTCTACGGCCTCGATAAGGCCTTCGAGTCCCTTCGCGCCGAGGGCCTCGAAGGCATCTACAGCCGCCACCACGCCGTCGCCCAGTACACCCGCGACCGCGTCCGTGCGATGGGGCTCGAGCTGTTCGCCCACGATGAGCGCTTCGCCTCCGATACCGTCACCGCCGTGCGCTGGCCCGACGATGTCGACGGCCTCGCCATCGCAAGGCGCGCCCGCGAGGAGTTCGGCGTCGTCCTCGGCGGTGGCCAGCAGTCCCTCCGCGGCAAGATTTTCCGGGTCGGCCACCTGGGCTACTTCTCCCGGGAGGACATCGCCGGCGCCCTCGATGTCGTCGAACGCCTCCTCGCCGAGACCCCCGCGCAGGCCACGGCCTAGCCCGGAGAATCCCCACCGGAGCCCCGGTCGGGTGTGACGCCTTGGGTCCAAAACTGGACTAGTCTAGACTAGTCCATGTTGAGGAGACGCCATGACGAACCAGCAGCCTGAACCGCCGCGAACTTGGACCGTTGCCGAAGCCAAGGCCCGCCTCTCCGAGATCCTCCGCCTCGCCGAGGAGGAGGGCCCGCAGCGGATCGGTCTCCGCAAGCCTTTCCTCGTCGTCCCAGAGCACCAGTGGCAGAACCATACGAACCTTGAGTGGCGCAGGCGCGTCCCCGAGCCCATGCCAATGGGTAAGTGGCTCGTGGAGAACATGCCCAGGGGACTCGACTTCGAGATCCCCCGAGACAGGACCTCGGACCGCCCCATCCCCTTCGGTGACGAGGACCCCGGTACAGCAGTTGAGGACGTCGGGTGACCGGCTTCCTCCTTGATACCAACATCCTCTCGGAACTGACCAGGGCTGAACCTGACTCCGGGGTGCTGGCCTTCCTCGATGACGAGTCCGACGATGTGTGGCTGCCTTCGGTCGCGGTCTACGAAGCCGAGTACGGACTCAGGCTGCTCCCCGTTGGGCGCCGCCGTGACCTGCTGGTTGCGAGCTATGCCTCAATCCTTGCTACGTACTCGCAGCGAGTACTGCCCTTCGATCGGGCGGCTGCCGAATGGGCAGCGAACCTTCGGGCACATGCCCGCCGGGTCGGCCGCCACGTTGACTTGGGCGATGTGCTGATTGCGGGCACGGCCAGGGCCAACGACCTCGCCGTTGCGACCCGCAACGTCAAGGACTTCGAGCCGCTCGACGTTGACGTGCTCAACCCCTGGGACAGCTCCTGAAACCCTTGCCGCCCTGCGGTCTGTGCGCTGCGGGACGTAACGGGTTGCAGCGGTATGCTGACCCCATCGTGATTGCCGCCCTCCCCTCCCCCACGGGTCCCCCC
>VXPF01000052.1 GCA_009839725.1 Dehalococcoidia bacterium
GGACGAAGAAGCCGTAGACGAGGTAGAGCAGGGCCAGCAAGAGGGCCATGCCCACACTCCCCACCTCGATCGCCGTGAGGAGGGTCTGCGCCGACGAGCGCAGGAGGTCGCCAGCGCTCAGGCCGAGGGAGGCGGTGACGAAGCCGGAGACGGCGTCGGCCACGTCGATGACGAGACCGCACCACCAGAGCGAGGTCGCCGCGGCGACGAGGCCGACGAGGAGGCGGGGAACCATCTCCCGCCAGCCGGCCGGCACCTGTCCGAGGTGCTCCTGGATGACGAAGCTCAGACCCATCCAGCCGAGGATGGCGACGAGCATCGCGGAGGTGATGGCCCACGCCACCATCCACGCCTCGCGCACGATGGGGTGCAGGTAGGTCATCTCCGCGGGGGTGCCGCTGATGATGTCGGGCATGGCCTACGGCCCCTTGCAGCGGTCGGCGTCTTCGCCCGTGGCCCGCTCCACCACCCCGCACAGCGTCCCGTGCGTGCCCTCGATCACCCAGCCCGCGATTGCCCGGCCCCACTGCTTGGGGTCGAGCGCGCGCAGGATCTTGTTCCAGATGCCGCCGGGCCGGTGCTCGGGGATGGCGGTGTAGAAGCGGTAGGTCTCGCCCTGCTTGATGGCGAGGATGACGAGCAGGTAGGGCCGCTCCTTGTCGAGCTCCACCTGGCCGTCCTCGAAGGGGTACTCGAAGGAGTACTCCCAGCCGTCCTGGCGCTTCTTCTCGCCGCCCCGCACACTGAACATGGTCGTGAGCCACTCGCCGGTGTCGGGGTCGCGCACGCCGTAGTAGAGGGGACCGACCGGGTGGCTGAAGACGGGTCGGGCGATGAAGCGCCCGTCGCCCTTGCGCTCGACGGGGTCCTCGCTGGCGTTGACAAGCGTCAGCTCGTCCGTCGGCGGGTCCTGGGCGAGGACGAGGGCGACGGGGATGGCCACGGCGACTGCCAGGAAGATCGCCGCCAGCAGCGTGCCGACCAGCAGCGCCGGCCGCCTCCTACGGGACTTGGGGATGGGGGATGGGGCTTGCACGGTTGCCCTCCGCAGACTTGGTGAGGGCAACCGAGTGTGAGGGCGGTAAGGTCGGCGGTTAACTGCCTGCAAGGGGGTGCGGGCATGAACCCCTCATCAGTACAACAAGCACTACATCGGGGCTGGCCAGCCAAGAACCTGATTATCTTCCGACCCCGGAAGGGCGACAGCGTCGTCGCCGAGTTCGGGATTCCCCGTTCCGACGTGTTGACGGACGCTCTTATCGAGGCGGGGTTGGATGTGATGGACTACGACACCCCGGTGGCGAAAGTACCGAGTGCGGCTCACGTCGCAAGACCTTGAGAACTATGAATCTGAACTCCGGGACCCTGATTAAGGCGGCACGTAGCGCGTACAGGGCTAGCCCAAGCCCTTCACCCTTGATTGCACCTAGCCAACGTTCGCTCTCTCACACAGACGGGATGGGTCCGGTCGGATCCATGTGTCAACGCGGGCGGCGACTGGGCCATCGAGCGCCTGCAGCATCGCCATCCGCCAGCGGAGGCGTCCTGGAACTCCTCCACCAGCACGTAGCGGGTAAGTGGGCCCCCAGCGGCCCTCGCGGATGTGTTTAACGGCTCCGTTAGTTCAGGTCATGAAAATCCTTCTCACCGGTTGTTCGTAGAGCACGAGCACCGGCTCGAAGATGTCGACGAACGCCGCGCTGCACGCGGCTAGAGTTCCCGTAGGCCTATACGGCCATCCCGCCCCTGGCGGCTACTCCTCGTCCTCGAACGTGATCTTCCAGATTACATTGTCTCTGTCGGAGGACACGAGAAGAGAGCCATCTGGCAGAGCTAGTATCCCCTCCGGGCCGCTGAGTCCGTCGGCGACGATAGACAACTCCCCGTCCCGCGTGACCCTCACGACCCTGCCGTAGTCTGGATCGGCTACGTAGAGGGCCCCGTCGACTCCGACGGCGATCCCTTCAATGAAGGGGGAAAGTCCGCCCCCATAGCGACGCGTTGGAGTCTGGAGCACGGTGGAGACGTAGCCGTTTCCATCGATCATGCGGACGGCGCTGTTGCTTTCGGTGAAGAAGATGATGCCTTCGTCGTCGACTGCGATCCCGTCTGATAGCCCAAAGAGGGCCGCTTGCCCATGTCCATCCCGGCTCCCGGGATTGTAGGCACTCGCATTGGCCAGGCCCGGCGGGCCGGCAATCGTCGAGACACGGCCATCGGGGGAGAGGCGCCGGATGAGGTTGTTGATGTGGTCGGAGATGAGCAGGTTCCCTTCACGATCAAAGGCGAGCGCACTGGGATTGCGGAACCTCGCCTCGGCCGCCGGTCCGTCCCGATAGCCGCCCCTCTCACGCTCTCCTTCTCCCGTTGTGCCCCCGGCAACCGTGGCGACGACGCAGGCCTGGGAAATGGTGCGGATCCGGTGGTTACCGGTGTCTGCGACGTAGATGAGGCCGTGCCTATCTACTGCCACTGCCTTTGGGCCGTAGAACAGGGCTTCCGAGCAGGCCCCGTCCTGCATCCCTGCTTCGTTTCGTCCCGCCACGGTGGTGACCGTGCCGTCCGGCGAAATGCGCCGGATCGCGTGGTTGCTCGAATCCGCCACGACGACGCTGCCGTCAGCCTCGAGCGCCAACCCCCATGGCCGGTAGAAGAGGGCCTCCTCGGGCCGGCCATCCTGGAACCTGGGCACCCCGCTAAGCTTGGGCCCCGGGCTGCCCGCGTACACCTCAACGGTCACGCCCCGCAGCCGCGGGATTTCCTCCGCCCCGGCAACCTCAAGTCCCTGCGTTCCAAGCACGTTGTCCCCAAGGGAGATCCTGCGGATGACGTTGTTCGCTTCGTCAGCCACGACCAGCACGCCGTCCACAGAGACGGCAAGTGCGCCCGGCAGGTTGAAGAGCGCCTCGTCGAGGGCGCTGTCCGCGTAGCCCGGCTCGCCCGTGCCTGCTACCGCCCTCAGGGTGCCGTTGGTCGTGAGCCGGACCACCTGGTGCCTACCGGTATTGGCGATGTAGATGAGGCCATCGCTGGCGACGGCGAGCCCCACTGGATACGCGAGTGTTCCCCCCTGGGCGGCGGGGACATCGTGATAGAGCGTTGACACGATTCCACGGGTATCGATGACGCGGATGGCGATCCCTAGGCCGACGTTCAGCAAGGGCGTATTGTCGATGACGTAGATCCTTCCCTCTTCGTCGATGTCGATAGCCAGCAAACCCCAGAACTGGGCGTGCGCCCTAGGACCGTCCTGATAGCCGAGCCCCGAAGCCCCAGCGAAGGTCGAGACCCATCCCGAAGGCGATATCCGCCTGATGCGCTGGTATCTCTCGATCACATACAGGTCGCCGAAGTCGTCAATCGCGATGCCACCGGGATGGTAGAGTCTGGCTTCTGTAGCCGGACCGTCGGGGAAGTCCCCCAACGCACCCTCTTCGTCAGGAGAGCCGGAGATCGGACCGCTGCCGGCGACCGTCGTCACCACCCCATCGGGTGCGATCTTGCGGATGCGGTGGCCATAAGTGTCGGCGACGTAGATCGAGCCGTCGCCCGCGATGGCCACGTCCGTCGGGCCGGCGAACTGCGCCTCGTCGGCAGGACCGTCGCGCACACCCTGGCCGTTGCCGCCTGCGATTGTGGTCACGGTGCCATCCGGCGCGATACGCCGAATAGCGCGGTTCTCGCGATCGGCCACCACGACACTGCCGTCACGGTCCCATTCCAGCCCCAAATCCAGGCCCCCGTAGTAGCGGCCGAACAGCGCCTCGTTCCAGGGCCCGTCCCGGTATCCACGGACCCCCCGCTGGCCCGCCAACGTCGTGACAGCGGCTTCGGGCAACGGAACGTCGAGAGAGATATCGCCGAACTGGAACCGCCCGGTCGAACTGAAGCCATCGTCCAGCGGGAGGCGGATCGTGCCCAGCGTGCGCCACGAGCCGCCTGCCGGACGCGCGCTGATGTAGATGCGCGCGCTGTCGCCCATGTCCTGCCAGACGCGCACTTCCACGGTCGCCGGCACTTGCCAGTCAGCCAGGGGGACATCGAGGGCGGCGTCGCCGTAGCGGTACTGCCCGGTCGAGCTGACTCCGTCGTCGAGCGACAGCGGGATGGTCCCCAGCGTGTGCCACGAGCCGACCACGGCGCGCGGCTGATGTAGATGTCAAGCTCATCCCCCGTGTCCTGCCAGACGCGCACCTCGATGCGGGCCGTGCGCTCGCCCTGCGCCCACCCCGGTGCCACCACGATCAGCGAGAGCACAGCGGCGAGGATCACTCTCAGGGCTAGGTATCCCCAGGTACGGACCAGGCAGCGCAAGACCGGGAGGGTGCGCCTACTCGCGGGGCGCCCGCCCGAACGTGCACGAATTGGTACTACGAGTTCACGTTCTACGACCACAGCGACGGCCCCTCGACCAACGGAGTTGATCTCCATGCCCTAACGAGAGCTACGGCTCTTAGCGACGGGGTGGTGGCTGCATCGGAGCGGCGCGCGGACAGCCTGGACGCGAACGCCGCGATCGAGATCCTGCAGGTTTCCGTCGGCTGCGAGGTGAGGGGATCGGCCCCCTGAGGAGGCGAAGAGGCGGGTGGGTGGAGCAGCCGCTCGGAGGTAAGGGATGTCCAGTCTGGTGGACGAGGGGTCATTCAATCTCGCCCAGACTTGACACCACTCGAGAACTTTCCCCTCAGGCGCTGTCCTAGCCCCTTAGCGACCGTCGTCCGTGACCGCATCGTGCGAGTAACCTCCGAAATTCTAATCGTCCGTCAATGTGGAGCGGTAGTCATCGAAATGCCCATAGAACTCGTCTAGGGTGAGTCCGAAGGCCTCCTCGAATGCTGACGCCGCAGTCACATCCAATGACGGTAGGCCAAGGGTGCCCTGCGGGAGGAGCCGGAAGTAGTCGAACAGGGCGAGCTCTCCAGCTCTCCAAAGCAGCCAATCTACCGCCACAGTGCTGAGCGCCAAGCGTTCGATGCCTTCTGCTGCCTCCCAGCCATCCGTCGTCGCTAGCTGCACGAGTGGAACGTCCGACCGCTGTACCACCGCCCTGTGCCAGGAGAGTTCGTCATCGACAGGCGCGGCGTAAGCAAGCGTGATGTAGGCCCCTGCGCCTGCTTCCATCCAAAGCGGCGGCAGGTCCAGCTGTTCCTTCTCCTCCAGCAGCACGCGCAGGTGCGAGTTGATGTACACGCTGTGACCGAGCGAGTAGCCGCAGCTGGTCACGTGAACGACCCAGCCCGTGGCGCCGCTCAAGCAGGAGGGAGCCCACGGCAGCGGTAGTGAGTGACTCCGGATGCGGTCGTCCCACCAGAGGTTCATCGAGAGCCGACGATGGTGTTCGGCAACGTTCTCCCAGTCCGCTCCGACGTAGATGGAATACTCGGTCCCCTCGGCACCGAAGCGTTCTACGAGGAATGCGTGCACGTCGTTCATTTCGGCCTGGATTTGAGAACGGACACGCTCCGGGACGTTCCCGACGAAGGCCGCAACCGGCGCCACCGTGTCGTCCATCAGGTGGGGCAAGGGCGGAGCGACCCTCGTGCGGTGCTCCTCGAACCGTTCGTAGAACTCGTCGATCGTCAGGCCAAAGGCCGCCTCGAATGCGGCTTCCCAGCGGTCATGGTCGGGAAGGAATCGGTAGTACTGGAGCAGCGAGCGCTCGCCCGCGTGACCGACGAGCCAGTCAACGGCAAGGAAGCCGAGGTGATAGTTGAGGCGGACCCAATCCGCCGACTCCGTTTCCCGAATGCTGGCGATGTGTGATGCTGCGGCTGGCGCTATCGCGCGACGGAATTCCAGATCTCCGTCGTACGCTTCTTCCGCGTAGGTCGCCGATCCCTCGACCAACCAATGCGGGCCTTTTGGACCGCCACCCGCGAGTTCGGACTGGACCACGTGGAAGTACTCGTGGGCGGCATCCCAGAAACTGGCGGTTGTTGCCATGAAAGCCGGGATCGACCAACCAGGGTCATCGCTACCGACGGAGACGGTGAACCCGCTTGCACTTGCGCCGAAGCGCTGGGCAACGAACATCACGATGTCCGCCATCTCCTGCCGGATTTCTGATTGGCGCCGGGAGGAGATGCCGTGGGCAAACAGCCACTCGACGTCGGGACTCGCTCCCAGTGGCTCGGCCAAGGGTACCGCCAGACGGACGGCTCTACTCTGATGAAAGCGGCCTGATGAGCTTACGCGCAACATGTCGAGTGGGCGGTCCTGCGTCACCCAGCTACCACCTTCCGGCCGCGTACTGAGATAGAGAAGCGACGGGTTCGAGACGGACCGCCACACCGTCACCTCGACAGCCACCTTCGCGCCGTCCGCCAGCGGCACCTCCACACCCACGGCGCTGCTCTGGTGAAAGCGGCCCGACGCGCTCAGGTGCGACATGTCGAGCGCGCGGTCCTGCGTCGCCCAGTCTCCCTCTTCTGGTCGCGTGCTGAGGTAAAGCAGCGAAGGATTCGAGGTGGACCGCCACACCGTCACTTCGATTGTCGCGATCGCGGAAGTCGACTCCTGAGGACTCTGTGCACTTGCGCCCTCCGCGCTCAACCCCGCCACAGTGAGGAGTGCCACCACCAGGGCCACCCAACAGAGGCTCATGGTGACACCTGCTCTGGGGTGGTGCGGCTCACACCTGCTTCCGCTCCCCGTGAACGGTGCACGCCCTCGATTCGTACCGTCTCACAGTGATCTTGGCATCGGATCGGTCCAGCGCCACCGTTGCGACGACCTCCCGATTCACGCGCGACATGGGATTGGACGGGAACTCCCAGCACACCAACTCAGGTGAGTTAGAAACCGACGTTTCCATCCTCCTCCACGGGAATAGGGACAGAACTCCAGTTCCCGTAGTTTGGCGAAGGAGCCCGCATCACTTTGGGGTGCAATTCCCCCACCCGCCATCGTGAGTAGTCCGTTTCCCCTCAGGGCGTCGTTCATGAGGCCTTCTGGCTCTCCCTAGTCGGGGTCGGCTCGAATCAAGGTCTGCAGGCGCCTCGCCGCTATGCTTGCTCTTGCCCGGCGCGCTCGGGCGCGGAACTCGGGCCGAAGACCCCTCCCACCGCGCACGTGAAGCCAGACAGCACATCCATCCCATCGAGCGAGTCCTGATCGTTCAGCGTCGAGACTGCCTGGTCGGGGCGGTACACGTCGATGGTACGGGTGGCCGGCTGTACAACCCAGACGAGGCGCGCGCCGTGACTCAGCCACATATAGGCCCTGTCGTGGAGTTCGCGGCGTCCGTCGCCAGGTGAGGCCACCTCGACGACCAGGTCAGGCACTACCTCGGAGTAGCCCGTGTTCCAGGCGTCGAGTGGAAGCCTCTCTGCCGACGTGAAGGCGAGGTCGGGCTCGCGCACCGTGTCGGGATCGCGCTCCAGCCAAACACCTGAGTCGGAAGCGAAGAGCGTGCCCAGATCTCGAGCCTTGACAAACATGCCCAACTCTATGCCGAGGTTCATCACGATCTTGCCGTGGAGTTCTCCCGTTGACATGGTCTCGCAGAGCACCCCTCGGATCAGTTCACCGCGCACACCTTCACCATCGAGCCGCAGAAGGTCGGCGGCAGTCAGTAACTTGGACTCGGTCGTGGTTGTCATGTCGGCAAGCTCTCGTGCAACCCTATTCTAGCCCGTCAATCACCGCCGCGGAGCGCATCCTCTCCTCGCTTGCGGGCCAGCAAGGGCGCCACTGAGATCACCCGCACACGACGGTGCCATCGAGGCTCACTCACCAACTGTGGCGACCCTTGAAGGGTACCGGTTGGAAGTGGCTCCTCCTTCCAAGTTGAGGGTGCAAGGTGCCGTCTTCCGACATCGACGGATGGCCTTTTGAGAATGCGCATGCCACCGGAGTTTTCTCGATTGGGGCGAATGAGTGGTGGGCAGGCGGAGGCCCTGTGAAGGCCAGTCCCTTCGACTGGACGATGCGCTCCATCTGGGCCTGCTGGTGCGTCGAGGGCTTCACCTTCCGGCCTGGGGCGTACGCCTTCACCTCGAAGGCGACGAACGCGCCCCGGTAGCAGGCGATGATGTCGGGCACGCCCCGCTCGGTGACGCCGGAGGCGGCGAACTTCACGGCCCAGCCCTGATCCCGAGATCGTATCTCGTTGATGATGCGGCGCGACGGCGGAGAGGGCAAGCTGCTGGTGCACGGAGGCGACCATCAGGCCCACGCCGCGCTTCTCGTTGAACCTGGCGCTCTCGATGGCGTACCAGATGGCCCGCAGGTTGTCCGACTGGGGAGGGCGTGCCCCACCCGGGACACGTCGTCATCGGGCCGTAGTTCAGACGCCGACGTCATGAACACCCTGGCAGCCGTGCTTCTAGCGATCGTTTGATGGGACTCAAGTGAGATCGTCCAGAATGGTGACGGGGAGGCCTCTTACCCTTGCGGAAGTCAGCGTCGTTGGTAACAAAGAGGGAACAACCAGCTCGGAGCGCTGTTGCTGCGTGGATCGCATCTGGCGTTGTCAGCCTCGCGACCGCCCGCAAGCGGGCAGCGTCTTCGAACACCGGACGGGAAGCGTCAAGGAAGCGTACTGCGTTGGCTTCGAAGAGCTCGCGGTACTGCATCTCGATCTCTGTGTTGCCGTCGCGGAACGGCTTCACGAGCGCTTCTACAATCAGAATCGGACTACTCACGATTGTCACCGCGCCATCCTGCGCGGCCTGCCACAGCGGTTCCAGTAGCGTGCGGTACACCCGACGGGACTGTACTACGAACTTTCGAGCTGACCGTGGCACTGTAGCCGGGAACCCCGGGCATCGTCTGCTCGCGACCCGCCCGGACTGCTGTGCCATCCCGGTACCAACGCACGGTCATCGGCATGACGACCCGCTCGTGCGAACAGGGATGCACGAGTTTCTATGTGGCGTAGTCGTTCTGAGTGTCAACAGCCCTCTGCCAAGGGCACTGAGGGCCCGCCCGGCTAGGTCGCACCAACTCGAATTGGCGCGGTGAGACCTCAGTCGCTTTCTGGCGACGCGGCCGACTCGGTTTCTGCCTCAACGCCGATGAGCTGCGCGAGCTCCAACAGCTGCTCGCTGACGTCCGAGGGCTGCCTGAGCGAAGCGCGGACCACCTCGGCTAGAGCGGCGAGCCCATCCTGAGGGACGTTCTTTGTCGAGTCGTCGCCTCCAATGGTCTCGATGAGCCACGACAGTCCTGGGCCGTTCGCTTCCGCAACTAGGCTGGGCAGCACGACGTTCAGGACATCGGGACGTGCGAAGATCTCATCCTGACCAAGCGTGTGCCCGGCCAGCTTGAAAAAAGGTCCGGGCAACTGACCCTTCAGGCGGACCGCCGCTGCCACCACGCCTTCCGCATAGTTCTCGCGTATCGCCGGTGCGACTAATGCAACCACCGTCTCATCCCAGTGCGCGACTACGGAGTCCCCCACCTCCGCCCCGCCGGCGACCTCCTCGATGAAGCCAACGAGGGCAAGCGCGAAGGTTCCTCCGATCGTCGCGTCGGGGTCGACTTGGCGAATAGCAATCGACAGATCAATCCACTCGTCGGAGTCGCCCATAGTCTTGGTCCACTGCCCAAGACTCAGAGCACCCAGCGCTGCGACGAGTGCGCCGGCCAATCTGGTCGCCGCCTCGCGGTTGGGGTGAAGTCGAATGACTTCCGCGTACATCCCCAATCGGTCTGGCGTGGAAGCTCCCACCGCAAGCTCACTTGCGAACTCCGGTCGTTCACTGACCGCGACGATGAACTCCTCCAAGTCATGCTCCTCTGACTCAGCGGCCTGCAAGATATGGGGCCAGAGCTTCGTGAAGCCCTCGCCGCTGATGGAAGCCCGGAAGGGCTCAGACGCCCACAGCTCCCTCACGAGAGCGGTGGCCAACTCTTCACTCTCTGAGTTGCCGCCGAGCGCCGCTAGAATTTCGAACCCTCTCTGCCGCTCAATGGCCTTGGCGAGGGGCACAACAGCAGGGTGCTGTGGGTTCGTAACGAGGTCCGACACCAGTTGCCGACCTTCAGCACTGCTCTGCGAGCGATCAGCGCCCGATCGATACACTTCTGACGGGAAGTGGTGGAGTTCCTCGCGAAGCCAGTCGCCAAGTGCTCGATCGTCGCCTTCTCGGCTGGCGAGGTCGATGTACTCGAGTGCAAAACCCTCGCCTACGAAGGTGGCGCGTTCGTCTGTTCCCTGCGTTCCAGCCATCCTCACCACGTCGAGCAGAACTCGTGACTGATCGGGACTGATCCGGAAGCTCTCGGAGCCCTGGTACGACGCCGCGGATGATCGCAGGGTCTCTGCAGCAGCCGAGCCGAACTCGTGTAAGTTGACATCCGCCTCGACCGCACGGAGCGCGACGAGCGCGCGCCCTGCCGTTTCGGGATCACTCCCGAGGTCGGCAATTGCCAACTCGTCGATCTGAGCACGATCGGTTGGCTCGATTCGGAGCCGGGGCGCGAGGGTAGCAAAGTCGGGCTCCGTACCAAGTCGGGTGAGCACTGCATAGATGGCTTCTGGGCTTCCGGACGCCTTCAGCGCCAGCCATTCGAAGCGGTCGAGCAGTGTGCATGCGCCTTCAGCCCAAGCCTCCCCTTCCTCGGGCTCGAGCGCTGCTCCTGTGGCATTCGCGGCGATGGTGAGCGCGGAATCCCGGTCCACCAGGGAGAGGAAGCCGAACATGCCCGTAGCCGAGTCCCTCGATAGGGGAGGCCACTCGGTGAAGGAGCGTCCCCGCTCTACGAGTAGCGAGGTGACTTCACCCCACTCAGAGTCGGGTCGCTTGTCCTCAGGGATGTCGGCCAGCCGATTGGTCCCGATGAAGATGTCCGGGTATGGCGTTTCAACAAAGGGAAGCTGCATGAAAAGCGGCACCTGCAAGAGCGTCTCCCAGAATCCGGTTCGGTCTAGGAGGGCAATCAGGTCGTCGGACGTGTCGAGGGTCAGCGCCCGTTCGATCAAGGGGCTGAGCAGCAGCTGCTGGGCCCGGCGTGGTTCCGTGTTGAAGACCAGCGCAGCCAAGTCCCCCTCGATGTTCGGGCCAAGTAGCTGCGAGATGCTCCCGTCTACCAACTGACCGTCCCTGAGTTGCCGCCGTATCTCGACGCCCGAGAGGTTGAGGCTCGCGTGGTAGGCCAAGCTTGGGAAAGGGAGCCCGTGTTGCCACTGCCGGTGAAGCGCACCGATGCGGTTGACGTACTGCTTCAGTTCACGCGGAGTTGGATTCTGGCCGCCCCTCGACAGCTTGTGTGCGTAGAGGCGGTACGCTGTGTAGAAGTCGGCTTCGTGACCCGGCAGCGCCGCGCGCAGGTTCGCCTCCAAGTAGTCGCGCCAGTCGGTTGTGACCGGCAGTGGGACTTGGAACCGGACCTGAATGCTCTTCTCGATGAAGGACTCCGCCAGTGTGGTCCTCCGTGTCGCGCCATCGGCCTGACCCCGGTCCGACTCTTCCCACAGACGTTCGATGCCGGTCGGGTCGTAAGGAAGGAGCACCCACAGCGACCGGAGCCAGCCCTCGGGGTCTTCGTGGGAGTGGTGCAGAAACGTCTGCAGGGTCGACCAGATCGAGCGAGCGTCGTCAGGCGCCACGCGGTCCAGGTTGTCCACCACGACCACCAACCGCCGCTCTTGCCTACCTAGGAGCGCACTCTTCATCAGATCGTTGAAGGTCGACTCAAACTCGATGGATGTCGGGTCGGGTGTCGCGATCGTCTCGCTGGTCGACTCCGTTACCGATTGAACGGAGAACAACGATAGCCACGCGTCGTCTGCCCCTTCGGAGCGTCTGAGCCACCACAAGGCGAACGCACCGACCGTGATAACCGTGAAGAGGCCGCCGAGGATCGCAACTCCTATCCAGGCCGGCCAACCCGCATCAGAGGCGACCCCCGCCTCAAGGAGGCCGGCACCGGCCGAGAGGAGGATGGCGAACAACACTGCCCCAACGCCAGCGACAATCGCTGGCGTCTCCAGCCTTGATACCGGGCGGGTGTGTTCGACTCGCCGCCGCCGTGCCAGTTCCTCGCGCCGTTCACTCCAAGCCTCTTCGTCGACCCAGCCCTTGTTCCCCAGGCTGCCGATCAACTTGTCGAGAAAAGAGCGCCGCAGCGGGTCGCGTTCGTGTGCCCAGGCGTCGAACAAGACGACATGGGAGTTAGGCCCATCGAGACGCTTGGCGAGGAGCCTGACAACCGTCGACTTCCCCGAACCCCAACTGCCCTCGAGCCCGACAGTACGTCCCCCCGCCTCGGTAGTGATCAGTTCGTGGATGGCGTCTACTACGGACTCGTGTGAGCCGAGGAAATCCTCGATGGCAGGTGCGTCGTCAATGGTGTGAGTAGGGCAGCGCGTTGCGATGGGGTCCGGTGTGGTCACAGAGGGATCTCCAGAGCGGGGAGGATGCCGGGCCGAAGCGGACCACTGATAATACGACAAAGCACGTGAGCAATCACACCCGGAGGGCACTGAGGGAATCGTCTTGGACAAACCCGTTGCGGGGCTGATTCGCGCGAATTCAGCGGGAACTCTAAGAAAAGTTCCGTCTTCAAGAGGCGGATAACCAGCTTTTACAGTAGAATTTCTACCAGGTCATAAGGCGATATGACTTTGTTTCCGCGAGGAGGTCCCGCACACCCATGACCGCGGATGTCAAGCCCCGGCGCTCCCTGGTCGGAATCGACTTGGTCCGGCGACTCTCCTATGAGGGCGACCGCATCTTCACCACGGACCGCGCCCGGGAGCTGGCTCCGCTCGTGGGCCTGAAGGACTCCTACGTCTGCGAGGCGCTGCAACGACTCGGGCGCGATGGCTGGATTGTCCCGCTGCGGCGGGGGCTCTACGCGATGTCCTCGGCAGTGCCTGGCAGCACCTTCGTCCACGAGTTCGAGGTCGCGATGGCCCTGGTCCACCCCGCCGCAATCTCCCACTGGTCGGCGCTGCACTTCCATGGTCTGACCGAGCAGGTGCCACGAGCCGTCTTCGTCCTGACGACAACAGAGTCCTCCGTGCCGCGCACCCGCGGGGAGGGAGCTGACCAGGGCAGCGGCTGGTCTGTGGTAGGGGACACCGCCTACCGGTTCATCCAGGTACAACCGGAGCGCTTCTTCGGCGTTGAGCGCGTCTGGGTCGGTGATGCCCGTGTGACCATCACCGACCGCGAGCGCGCGCTGCTGGACGGACTCTCGATGCCCCGACACTGCGGAGGCTTCGCCGAGGTGCTTCATGCGTTCGACGTCTCACTGCCCGACCTCGACATCGATCGCATCACCGGCTACGCCCTGCAACTCGACGCGGCGACGGCCAAGCGTCTGGGGTGGGTGCTGGAGCGCCTCGGGATTGAGGTACCCTCGCTGGCCGAGCTGCCCATCAAGGGCTACCGCAAGCTCGATTCCTCGGGGCCGAACAACGGACCCCACAACGGCCGCTGGATGGTTCGCGAGAACCTGCCTGGGCTGGTCGACGCGTGAGGCCGCTCCGGGCGCGCCTTGAGGAGGCACGCCGGCGACGCGGTGTGCAGTGGGACGTGCTTGAGCGGGACTACCTTCTGTCCTGGATTCTCGCCGGCGTGGGCCAGGTCCCGGTACTCCGCGACACCCTGGTCTTCAAGGGCGGCACGGCGCTCAAGAAGTGCTACTTCGGGGACTATCGCTTCTCCGAGGACCTGGACTTCTCAGGGCTCGACGGCCTGCCAGAGGGCGACTCGCTGGGGGCTGCGATGAGGGAGGCTGGCGCGGCCGCCGTCCGCCTGCTCGACGAGTACGCGCCGGTGGAGCTCACTTGTGAGCGCTACGTGGAACGAGCGCCACACCCGCGGGGGCAAGAGGCGTTCACCCTGAGGGCACGGCTGCCGTGGCAGAGCCGCCCTCAGATACGCGTCATGATCGAGATCACGGTGGATGAACCGGTCCTCTGGCCCGTGAAGAGCAGGTCGGTCATGCATGACTACGAGGAGCCGCTCGATGCGGCGCTCCAGGTGTACTCGCTGGAGGAGACGGTCGCGGAGAAGTTGCGGGCGATCCTCCAGCAGGCGGACATGCATGCGAGTCGCGGCTGGAGCCGCTCGCGTGCGCGCGACTACTACGATCTCTGGCGAGTACTCGGCACCTACCGGGATCGGATGGACTTCACCGGGTTCGTCCCGCTGCTGCGCGAGAAGTGCGCCGTCCGGGGCGTCGGGTTCGAAGGCCCCGAGGATTTCTTCCAGAGCGCCATGCTCGCGGAGGTAGAGCGGACCTGGGATCAGTCACTCGCGCTGCTAGTTCCTGGGCTCCCGGCCATCGAGACCGTGATCGACGATCTCCGACCAGAGGTTGCCACGATCCTCGGCCCAAACGAACGCCGCTAGACCGAAGCGAGCGACGCATGACACCCGCTAGTCCCCTCTCACCAGCCGGCATCACGGCTGTCCACCGAAGGAGTGCCAACGCACGAGGTTGCCAGAGCGCTCGCGCTGAGAGAGGCGCACACCATCTACTCCGACTACCTGGAGGAGCAGGGCGTCACCTACGTGCCGCTCGCCGGGGCGGTCGACGCCGCCGAGGCGGTGCTTGCCGGCGAGGTGGACGCCGTGCTCGTCGATCACGGCTACGCGGTGGCGAAGCTCGCCGAGCACGAGGGGCGGCTCGAGGCGGTCGGTCCTCGGTTGCGGCTCGACCGCGGCCTCGGCTGACGAGACCGTGCGGAAGAAGGCACTCGCTGAACACCTCGCCCAGGGCGGCGAAGATGCGGAGACCGCGCGCATACACGCTAACTCGATTATCGAGCGCGACGACTGGTACGCGTTCACCCAGCGCAGGCTTTACGGCCACCAGATGTTCGGCGTGGACAGCGTAAAGGGAACGCTCGTCGTCTCGCTCAACATCAACCACGAGTTGTCCGAGTTCCTGGAGATCCTCGAGCAGCGAAGCGACGAACTCGAGGATCCATTGGCGCGCCGCGCCGCGGTCGCCCTACGCACCCTCCTGCTCGCCTGGGCGCGCCTGCAGGACGAGACGGCGGAGGGGCACGACCGCGCGGAGCTTGAGAGTGTCGCTATGCAGTGGGGAAAACATGCTCGTGCCTTCCTCCCCGGCCTAGCGGAGGAACTGAACCTCGGTGACAACGATCCCGACTAGCCGGCCGTGGGATGCCCTGCAGAGGGTCGCTGCCGACTCCAGGCGAGTGTTCATTGCCGCGCCCTACATCAAGAGAGATGCGTTGCGGCGTCTGTTGGCGCTAGCTCCGCCTGATGCCGCCCTGACATGCGTCACCAGGTGGCAACGCGAAGATGTGGTCTTGGGCGCGTCGGACGTGGAGTGCCGCTCGCTGGTCGTTGCCCGGGGCGGCCGCTTTCTGCTCCACCAGCGCTTGCACGCGAAGTACTATCGGCTTGGAGACGCGGTCCTTATTGGGTCGGCAAATCTTACCGCGGCTGGCATGGGGTACAGCGCTCCTGCCAACACCGAGATTCTCTGCGCACCCAGCCTTACCTTCGATTTCGCCGATTTCGAGCGTGCCCTGTTGGCCGATGCCCGCGAGGTCGACGACACCGAGTTCATGCGCTGGCAAGCGATCGAACGTCTTCCGGTAACCCGGAGGGGCAACACCGAACTGACGGCGGACGAGTGGCGTCCTTTGACCCGTGAGCCCATTAACGTCTGGCTCGTGTACGCTGGCCGTGCTGCGGCTGTCGTATCCGCCGATGAACGAACTCGTGCGTGGCAGGATCTTGATGCGCTGCAGTTGCCGCCGGGCTTGGACCGACCCGACTTCGACACCATCGTGAGCGCCGCCCTGCTCTCTTCGGCGGCCGTTGCCGATGTGCTGCGTGTTAACGGACTTCCGGATGAAGTAGCTTGGACAGAGCTCGCAATCCGCTGGAAAACAACGAGAAGCGTTGCCCAGCGCTCACGTGAGACAGCATGGAACTGGATCGCAACATTCCTCGACATGTCGTCGCCGCTCCCACCGTCGTGACACCTCCTGGGCGGAGGGCAGGCGTCCAGAGGGGTAGACGCAGGGAGAGAATCCGCGGCGACAGGGCCTCGTCCGTGAGGTTGCTCTTCTCTAGCGCCTCGTAGAGCCGCACCAGCTGCGACTGGACATCCTCGATCTCGGCCTCCATCACCGTCAACTGTTCATCAAGGTTCCCCGCAAGCGCATCGACTCTTTCGGCCACCAGGGTGATCAGTTCCGTAGTCGTCTCATGCGTGAGGATGCGTTCCCTGACCTTCTCGAGAATGAAGCCTCGATCCCATTGCCTGATGAGCGTTGACGGACGAGTCCTTGTCCGCTAAGTTTCAAAGCATCTACTCCCCGTCCGCTGGACGTGACTTCAGTCCGTCCCCGGGCGGGTGTTTCTTTCATGCGCACCCTTGTCCTGATCGACGGTCAGAACCTCTTTCACCTAGCGAGAAGAGCCTGGGCCCCGGTTCCTCTAGACCCCTCCTCCCCCTACGCGTGGCCTAGTTACGATGTCGAAAAGCTCGCACGTACCCTCGTAGAGAGAGTTCCAGGGCGTACGACCGCCGAGATTCGTTTCTACACCGGCGTGCCGAACGCCTCTACCCAGTGGTTCTGGCACGGCTTCTGGTCAAACAAGCTCCGGCACCTCAGAAACAGGGGCATCAAGGTCTATCGGGGCAGGATCAACGAGGGTGGCCAGGAGAAGGGGGTGGACGTGAGTTTGGCGTTGGACCTTGTGCAGGCTACCCACGAACAACGCTACGACGCTGCGATCATCGTGAGTCAGGATTGGGACTTTGGACCGGCAGTGCATCTGGCGAAGATGGTTGCCCGCGCTCAGGGACGAGAGCTCGTGTTTGAGTCGGCCTTTCCGTTTGGCCCTAGAAGCTCCACACGGAGGGGTGTTCCGGGAACAACCTGGGTGCGGATAGATAAAGCTACCTACGATGCATGCCGCGACTCGAAGGACTACCGGCCACACCGCCCGTAGGCCCACCGAAGTGTCTAGGCTTCGCCGCGAAGCGACGAGCCCCGACCGACTGGAGTTGTCGACTCCTGACACGACCCCGCAAATTGGGCCTGTGGGAAAGAGGCGCCCTCAAAGCTGCGCCAAGTCTTGAGCCGGTCGGGGGACTTAACCGGTCCGGACCACCACTCCCCCTTTCCGCTGCTCAGCTCCTCCCGTAGCCTAGCCCGGGCCTTGGTCCGGTGGCACGTTTCCACACCGCCCGCGCGCCTGCAGGAGGAAGTCGTATGACGGGGGAGAAGCGAAGGGTTGGGCCGATCATTCAACACATGAGAGACGCCATACGTCGACTGGCGACCTACGACGGGTCCATCCGCGGACGACCAGAGGAAGCGTGGATGGATCTGATTGTGATCGACACGATGGCCCGCAAGGAGGCCGCCACAGTGTAGGGTCCTGACTGGCTTCAAGAACAGGCCGCATCGCCAAGGGCGTCTTGGGAACGCTACCAGGCTCCTCAGATTCCCAATGCCATTGAGGTCGTATCGGATGAGCAATGTAAGGCTGCAGCGAAAGACATTCGGGAATGGTACAGCCGCTTGCTGGATGAGCGGCAGGTCTATCCGACTGACAATGCCCCACATCTGCAAATCGCCCCGGTGTGAACTGAGGGGCGGGTACACGATAGGCTCTCCCTCCCCTGCGGAAATCCAGTGAGCTGATTCCTACGGAGGGTCAGCGCCCAGTTCGCTCGTATAGGCTTCGGCAGGGGGTGGAAGTCGCCCAAAGCCCCGTCAGCCGCTCCCTCAAGTGTACGGCGGCTGCGTTTGCCGCCCTTCGGCGGCTGAGTGGCCCGTTCCGGCCACGACATTGTCCTTTGATGATGCGAACACAGCCGGGGTGGAACCGTGGTAGCGTGAATCCCTGTGTGACGCGTCTGGCGAGCGCTGAACGAGACCTCGACTGTCACCGGCGTGGTTCTGCCGATCCAGAATACGGCGCTCCAGTGGTTTGGCAGGTCTATCGAGTTCTTGTTCGGGAGGCCAGCGGAGAAGAAGTGGGCGCTGCTGTGTGCGCTGTCTCTTCCCGCGTGTCTCGGTGTGGTGGTGGGGACGGGGTTGTCGCGCATCAGCGCTGACGATTGGGACGGTCATCGGCTTGGGCTTCGCACTCTTGTTCAGGGTTCTCGGAGGGGCGCTTTCGCTATGTGACGCCTTACTCTCGAAAACGGGATGGCGCCCGATTTGTGCGGGATCCCGATGACAGCATGGCGGAGGCGATGGTTGAACAAGCGTTTCGACAAACGGGTCACAAAGGGCAAAGCCGACTGTCAGAGTCCAGCCCGTGGATTGAGCCTCTTACTCAGGCGATGGGGCAGCTTTCTCTGCTGCTCGTGGGGATTGTCGCCCTTGTCCGTTTTGCGTACGGGGAGCCGATCCTGCGGCTATTTTTCTGAACTGCTGCCGCCCTCTCCAACCCGTCCCCCCGGCGGCCGCTTGGCGCGAGCAGTTCGCAAGGCACGGCGTGACGCGCGCCGGCCACCTCGCTATGCTCAGTTCGCCCCGCACGTACTCTTTCTCTTCACAGCTATGCTCGGCGTTGCTGGTGAGGGGGCATAGCAACTGCGCTCTCCAAGCCTCGACGGCCCCGAGCTGCTGACGAGCCTTCAGGAGATGCTCGACGATCCCGCCCGTGCCGACGTTGCGGTCGATCTCGCTTCCCCATGTCGAGTGAAGCCCTGTCGCTACTGAGAGCGACGAACCACGCTGCGCCTGTGGATCAGCGTCCTTTCGTGGCCGCGAACTGCTGCATATACTCGCGAAACAGACGGAACGATCCGCCGGTTCGAAGGCGGAGCGAGTCGGCGCGCGGGAGGCATATAGGGTTACCCAACATTTATCCGCCGACCGCCGGGTCGGCGGGCACGCCCAAGATAACGAGTACGCCTGCCAGTGGTAGCTCACCTATCCTCGGGCGCGACGGGGCTAAACCCCCCTACTTCCTGGGCTGAGGACGGTCCTTGCCGCCCTGCGGTGGGCGGTCCTCGTCTTTTCCAGTCCTCCGGTCGCTCTTGCTACTCATGTGCTTCCCTCCTGGGGGCGCGCGAGGATGTCAGGCTGGTCGTGGAGGAAGAACCCGAGGGTGACGTCGTGGGATCGAATATCCTCTGCTGCCCCAGGCCGGAGTTTAGGTAAGACGCCGAGGGCAATCTGGCCGGCTACGTTCGGGAGCGCTCGCCGCCGACGGGCTGCGTCAGGCCGCAAGCTGCGGTACCGGCGCCCAAGACGTTCCGACAGTGGCGGAGGTCGGAGTTGCGTGGCGGAACACCTGAAGCTGAACTGGAAACGCTGTGAAAGCGAATGCTGCCTGCCTGGCGGATGCGATGGACGACGTGGTCCCCTTCATGGCTGCCGCCTACCGGCCTGCAGGGTTAATCCGTTCCTGGCGTCGTTCCCGTCTCCGTGAACCTGCCTCTGTAGGTCGGGGACACATCGTCCCGGGTGGACGGCAGACACGGTTCCCTGCACTGCATGCGGCTGGAGGCGTTAACGCACCAAAGGCTTCACACAGGGGGATCGAGAGGGGAGGGGGGGGGG
>VXPF01000050.1 GCA_009839725.1 Dehalococcoidia bacterium
AAGCGCCCTGTTCTTTTGCTCTTGGTGGCGGCTGTTTTTTTATATCCCCCCCCCCGGCGGGTGGGGCGCCGCCCGCCCCCCACACGGTGCAGAGGGTATCGAGCATGGCGAGGCGGCTGACGCGCTCGGGCCAATCGATGGCGAGCTTGAAGGCGATGATGCCGCCCCAGTCATGGGCGACGACGGCTGCGCGCTCGATGTCGAGAGCATCCATGAAGTTGACGATGTCCCGGGCGAGCATCGTGCGGTTGACGCGGATGCCGGGCTTGTCGGTTCCACCGAATCCGCGGGTGTCGGGCGCGAAGAGGGCGTAGTCGCCCGCGAGAGCAGGGAACTGCTTGCGCCACTCGTAGGAGGTCTCCGGGAAGCCGTGGAGGAAGATGACGGGCTCGCCCGTCCCTTCCTGCAGGTAGTGCATGCGCAGATCGGCGGTCTGAACGGAAAGGGATTCCACTGGCGGCCTCCGTAGTCCGGTGGGAGCGGAAGCGGTCTAGGCCGCGACGGTTCCCCGCGCTCCCGGGGCGGGCGTTACCAGCGCTTGGATTCCTCGGCGTAGACGTGGGTCGGGAGGCGGTAGCTGATGCCGTCCTCGTCGTAGTTGGTGACATCGAAGAGCTGGGAGAAGTTGGCGAAGTCGCTGTCACGGGCGCGGGAGGGGAAAAGCCGGTGCATGAGGGCTTCGTACTTCTCGTTCACGCGGAACCAGGCAAGCACCCCGAAGGAGGTGCCGAAGCGGGCGGGCTCGGGCGGGTAGTTGAGCTGGTGCGCGAGCTCCTTGCCGATGAGGGCGCGGGAGACGTGGTAGACGTACCCGGAGAGGTTGCGGCGCTCCTCGGACGAAGTGATGCCAGCAACGAGGGGAGCCGAGTTGACCAACGAATTGGCGAGCACGACCGATTCGATGCTCGGAGCCGGCTCACAGAGGAGGCCTATGCGGAAGAGCTCGAGGGCGCTTTCTTCGTCCTCGTACAGGATGGAGTCGGGGATGCCCATGAGGTGGCCGGAGTAGCGCCAGATCTGCATGAAGCTCCTGGCCTCTTCCTCGTTGTACCTCGCGCCCAGGCTGCGCATGTGCCTGAGCAGGCGCGCGGAGAAGGCGGTGATGGCGAATCCCACGTGGGCGGCACTGAGGGGCACACCCCAGGCGTCGTGCTCCCAGTCGGCGGACTGGGCCAGCAGGCGCCTCACCTGGGCATGAACCAGGCGGACTCGTACGGAGAGCTTCCAGCCGTCGCCCTGGCGCATCATGCCGCCGGGGAAGAAGAGCTCGATCATCTGGCGGTTGTTCTGCTGCAACCGCCGCACCCCCTGGTCGCGCAGGCGTCCGGTGATGAAGAACGACTTCGCGATGTTCGTCGAGAATCCCTCGACGAGGACGCCGCCGAGCATGCCCGCCAGAAGCAGCTTTGAGTTCTTGTGGAAGAGGCGGACTCCGGGGCCGAAGGACTCGAGGTCCACCCAGGCGGGCGGGGTCTCAATGTTCTGAAAGAAGGCCTGGACCGTCGGAGGAGCATCGCGAAGGACGTCGTGCTCTTCATCCATACCAGCCTGCAGGAAGCGGAAGGCCTCTTCGGCATCGAAGGCGGCAAGCTCATCCATCATCGCGTCGGCGTCGGGATCGCCGATCGTCGTGTGCGCGACGTACTTTTCCGCCAGCTCCGGGTTAACGGCGCGGGCGCGCTCAAAGCCAGCAAGGTAGTCGGTGGGAGTGCTCATCTCGCGATGCCAGCCATCGTGCAGGAAATGACCTTCGTCTCCATCAATGTCTCAAGGTCACAGGGATTCGGCCGTCCTCAGGAAGAGACGTGTTGACAGTCTACACGAACGCTTTACCTAACCAAGAAACTTGTCCCGACCAGCACGATCGAAATTGGGCTCGCCTGGCCCACGTGGGCGCAACTCCACCACGACAGAGGAGGCGACCCAGCGAGGTGGTCTAGCGCTTGGTGTACTGGGGAGCCTTGCGGGCGCGCTTGAGACCCGGCTTCTTGCGCTCCTTCACTCGCGCATCGCGGGTGAGGAGGCTGGGGGAGCGCTTGAGCGTGACCTTGAGGGCGGGATCGGCCTCAACGAGAGCGCGGGCGATCCCGAGGCGGATGGCACCCGCCCAACCGGAGACGCCTCCGCCCTCGCACTTCACCTGGGCGCTGAACTTTCCTTCGGCGCCGACGCGCTTGAGTGGGAGCATCACCTCGTCGCGGTGCATGTCGCGGTCGAAGATCTCGTCGAGGGGCTTGCCGTTAACGATGATGGCGCCGCCACCGGGGTAGAGGCGCACACGGGCGATAGCCGTCTTGCGGCGTCCGGTGCCGTAGTAGTACTGCTCGGCCATTACTTCTCCTCGGACTCGTCTTCCGGCTCGTCCGCGGCTGCCGCTTCGGCAGCGGGCTCGGCCTCGGCAACGGGCTCGTCTTCAGGGGCGTCGTCCTCCTCAGGGAGGTCGTCTTCAACCTCGGCTGTGGCTGCAGCGTCCGCTTCGGCGGCGGGCTCAGCCTCGGCAACGGGGTCATCTTCTGGGGCGTCGTCCTCAACCTCGGCCATAGCCGCGGCGTCCGCTTCGGCAGCGGCGCGCGCTTCCTCGAGCTCGGCGAGCCATGCGGCAACCTTCTCGCGGCGGGTGAGGCGGGGCGTGGGGGTCTCCGGGACGGAGAGGGGGCGCAGGCGTGGTGGCGGGGTCGGGTTCGCGATGCTCGCCTGCAGGGCCTCTTCCGCCGCCTGGGCGGCGGCTTCGGCGGCGCGCTCGGAGCCGGTGATCTGCGCCTGGTGGGGATGTTCCGCGCCGGCATAGACCTTGAGGTGACGGCGCATCCGCTTGCCCAGCGGCCCCTTGGGGAGCATCCCCCAGACGGACCGCTCGAGGACCCGCTCGGGGGCTCTCGCCATCTGCTCCGCGAAGGTGCGCTTGCGCAGGTTGCCGGGGTAGCCGGAGTGCCGGTAGTAGACCTTCTGCTCGGCCTTGCGGCCGCTCAGCCGCACCTGCCCGGCGTTGACGATGACGACGAAGTCGCCGTCGTCGAGATGGGGCTCGTAGGTGGGCTTGTGTTTGCCGCGGAGCAGGGTGGCGACCTCGGTGGCGACGCGCCCGAGGGGGCGGTCGGCCGCGTCGACGACGTGCCAGCTCTTGGCGATCTCGGAGGCCTTGCGGCGCACGGTAGATGTCATGTTGCGTACCCCTCGTCGTACCAGACGCGCTGCAGGCAGAGGCCGTGCGGCGGCGCGGGCGGGCCCACCGTGGCGGGCGCAGCGGCAGCGACGGCGCTCTGGAAGTCGCCTGCGGTGATGGCGCCGCGTCCCACCCGCACGAGTCCGCCGACGATGCGGCGAACCATCTGCGGGAGGAAGGCGTCGGCTTCGATGTCGAAGGCGAGGAGGCACTCGGTCTGGGAGAAGTTCGCCTCGGCGACGGTCCGCACGGGCGAGCGGCCCTCCTCAAGCGGGCCCGCACAGGCGCTGAAGTCCCGGCGTCCGAGGAGTGTGCGGGCGGCTTCCTTCATGACGGCGAGGTCGAGCTGGCCGCCAATACCCCAGGCGGTGCGGCGCTGGAGGGGCAGGCGCACGGCCGAGGTAAGCAGTGAGTAGCGGTACCAGCGGCGGCGAGCCCAGCGCCTGGGGTCGAACCCCTCGGGTACCTCGCGCACGTCGCGGACGGCGACATCCTCGGGGAGGTGGGCGTTGAGGGCGCGCTCGACGGTGCGGGAGTCGTGGGCGGTGTTGGCGGAGAAGGCGGCCACCTGCCCGATGGCGTGGACGCCGGCGTCGGTGCGGCCCGCAAGCTCGACGCGAGTGGCGGCTCCGAAGAGGCGCTCGGCGGCGCCTTCGAGCTCGCCCTGCACCGTGCGGGCATGCAGCTGCCGCTGGGAGCCGGCGAACTCCTGGCCGTCGTAGCTGACCGTGGCGGCGAAGCGCGTACTCCCGGACACGACTACCGTTCCTCGTCCTCCGCTTCCTCATCCGCGGCGTCTTCCGACTCGGCTTCCGCTTCTTCGGCCTCGTCCTCGTCGGTTTCAACCGACGCCACGGGCTCCTCGACATCGTCTTCCGCCTCGATGGAGGCTTCCGGCTCATCGCTGTCGTCAACGGCCTCGGTCTCGTCGGCGGCATCGAGCGCGGGAGCGGCCTCCGCCTCATCAGCAGGCGGCTCCTCGGCAAGGTCGAGCGCTTCCTGGTAGTCGACGGTCTCGATGACGGCCATGCTGGCCCCGTCGCCCTTGCGCGGTTCGAGGCGGGTGATGCGCAGGTAGCCACCCGGGCGGTCGGCCATGCGGGGGGCGATGTCGTCAAACAGCTTCTCGACGACGTAGCGGTCGTAGATGTAGCGAAGGGCCTGGCGCCGGGCGTGCAGGTCGCCGCGCCGGCCGAGCGTAATCATCTTCTCGGCGATGGGGCGGATCTCGCGCGCCTTGGCATCGGTGGTGGTGATGCGCTCGTAGCGGAGCAGGTCGGTCACGAGGTTGCGATAGAGGGCCTTGCGATGGGCGCTATCGCGACCGAGGTGCCGGCCCGCCTTGCGGTGTCGCATGACTATTCCTCGTCGTCCGCGCCGAGGAGATCGTCTTCGCCGACTTCGCGGAGCGCTTCGCGCAGGGCCTTGCCGAGGGCGCCGAGGCTCTCCTCGTCGTCTTCCTCATCAAGGATGACGCTGGAGGCGGGCGCGGGCTGGGCGCTGGGCGAGGCGAAATCGGGGAGGATCTCGAGGCCGGGCGCGCTGCCATCGATGTAGTTCATCTCGATGAGGCGATCGCGCAGCTCGTCGTAGGACTTGTGGCCGAAGTTGCGAAGGGCGAGCAGCTCTTCCTCGGTGCGCTCCAGTACCTGGCCGATGGTCATCAGCCCGCTGCGACGGAGGCAGTTGTAGGCGCGCACGGAGAGCTGCAGGGCCTCGATGGGCGTGTGATAGCGCTCGGGGGAGATTGGGAGGCTCGTGGCGGGGGCGGGAGGGGCTACCGGGGGGGCGCCGACTCCGCCCGCGGTGCTGAAGAGCGCGAACTGGTCGATCAGGATGGCGGCGGCCTGCCCCACGGCCTCGACCGGGGCGACGGTGCCATCGGTCCACACTTCGAGGACCATGCGGTCGAAGTCGGTGGCCTGCCCGACGCGGACCTTCTCGACGTGGAAGTTCACCTTGCGCACGGGCGAGAAGACGGCATCGACGGGGATGACGCCGATGGGCATACCCTCGACCTCGGTTGCGGGGGTATAGCCGCGCTTAAGCTGGGCGTGGAACTCGGCGTTGATGCGGGTCTCGGGGCCGTCGAGGGTGGCGAGGTGAAGGGAGGGGTTCACGACCTCAAAGTCGGCGGGGACCTGGAGGTCGCCAGCGGTGATCTCGCCGGGGCCTTCGGCATCCAGGGTGAGGGTGCCGGGGCGGTTGCTCACGGCCTTCAGGCGGATCTCCTTCACGTTCAGAAGGAACTCGGTGCAGTCCTCCTGCATGCCTTCGATGGTGGAGAACTCGTGCTGCACCTGGTCGATGCGCACGGAGGTGATGGCCGCGCCCTCGAGCGAGCTGAGGAGGATGCGGCGGAGGGAGTTCCCGAGGGTGGTGCCGTAGCCCGGGTCGAGGGGCTCGGCCACGAGGCGGGCGTAGCCCTCCTCTTCGTTCTCGATGGTGAGCTCCGGCACCGGCACCGGCGGAGGGGCCGGGGGCATGTCGAGCGGATCGAGTGGCGTTTCGAGTGTCATGGAACCTGCTGACCTGCCTAGCGCGAGTAGTACTCGATGACGACGTTCTCGTTGAACCGGTGGGTTTCGCCCGGGACAACCTCAAGCGGGCCGGCGACCCGCGCGGTGAGGGCACCGGGATCGACCACAAGCCAGGCCGGAGGCGTCTTGGCGGTGATGGTTTCCTGGAGCACCTTGTAGTGCTCGCTGCGGGCGCCGCGCTGCGTGAAGCCGACGATGTCGCCATCGCGCAGCTGGGCGGAGGGGATGTCCGTCTTGCGTCCGTTGAGGGTGATGAGACCGTGGCGGACGATCTGGCGGGCCTGGGCGCGCGATTCGGCGAAGCCGGCGCGATAGACGGCGTTGTCCAGGCGGCTCTCGAGGATGCGCACGAGGTTCAGTCCGGACACGCCGGGGCGCCGGACCGCCTCCTTGTAGTAGCGCAGGAACTGACGCTCCAGGACGCCGTAGGTGGCGCGGGCGCGCTGCTTCTCGCGGAGCTGGAGGCCACGGTCGCTCACCTTGCGGCGGCGCGCGGGACGGGGTCCGGGCGGATTGGGGCGGCGCTCGAAGGCGCACTTGGGCGAATAGCAGCGCTCGCCCTTGAGGTAGAGCTTGTCACCGCGACGGCGGCAGATACGGCAGACGGGGCCGGTGTAGCGGGCCATTGCTAGACGCGCCTCCTCTTCGGAGGGCGGCAGCCGTTGTGAGGAATGGGCGTCACATCGCGGATGGCGGTCACGTCGAGGCCGGTGGCCTGGAGGGCGCGGATGGCGGCCTCGCGGCCACTGCCGGCGCCGCGCACGAACACCTCGATGGTCTGCATGCCGTGCTCCTGGGCGCGCCGGGCAGCCGCTTCGCCCGCGAGCTGGGCGGCGAAGGGCGTGCTCTTGCGGGAGCCCTTGAAGCCGGTCTGGCCGGCGGTGGCCTGCGCCACGACGTTCCCGTTGGGGTCGGTGAGGGTGACGATGGTGTTGTTGAACGAGCTCTTGATGTAGGCGCGCCCGCGGGGCACGGACTTGCGCTCACGTCGCCTCGATCGGCGGGTTCCCTCGGGCATTCGCTCGTTCTCCGGTTATTTCTTGGCGGCGGCGCGACGGCGGCCGGCAACGGTCTTGCGGGCGCCGCGGCGCTGGCGTGCGTTGGTGCGCGTGCGCTGCCCATGGACGGGAAGGTTGCGGCGATGGCGCTGGCCGCGGTAGCAATTGATCTCGACGAGGCGCTGGATGTTCTGGCGCACCTCGCGGCGAAGGTCTCCCTCCACCAGGTAGTTCTTCTCGATGAAGTCGCGGATGCGGACGAGCTCTTCATCGGTGAGGTCGCGCGTGCGGGTTCCGGGATCCACGCGGGTGGATGCCAGGAGCTGGTTCGCGCGGGTTGGGCCGATGCCATAGATGTAGCGCAGCGAGATCTCGATGCGCTTCTCGTTGGGGATGTCGACGCCGGAAATCCTCGCCATGGCTAGCCCTGCCGCTGCTTACATTTCGGGTTCTCGCAGATGACCATGACCCGTCCGTGGCGACGGATCACCTTGCATTTGTCGCAACGCCGTTTGACCGAGGCCCGAACTTTCATGATCGCCCACCGACTCTCTGGTGTCCAGTTATTGACGCACTCACGGAAGGGTCAGCACCTCAGGGCGCTGCCCCTTCCGGATCGCGATGGTGTGCTCGAAGTGACAACAAAGGCTACCGTCCTCCGTGGCCACGGTCCAACTATCATCGAGCTCGCGCGTGTAGCGACTGCCGATGTTGACCATGGGCTCAAGGGCGAGGACAAGGCCGGGCTTGAGGGGCGGACCCCGGAAGCGGCGGCGGTAGTTGGGCACCTGCGGTTCTTCGTGCATGGTGCGGCCGACGCCGTGGCCGGTGTACTCGCGCACGATGGAGTACTCCTCGGGGATCGCATCCTCGATGGCGGCGGAGACGTCGTTCAGGTGAGTGCCGGTGCCCATCGCTTCGATTCCCGCCCAGAGCGCTCCTTCGGTCACTTCCATGAGGCGCCGCGCCTCGGGACTGATCTCGCCGACGGCGACGGTGATGGCGGAGTCGCCGACGAACCCCTTGTAGGTAGCGCCGAGGTCGAAGGTGACGATGTCGCCTTCCTCGAGGAGGCGGTCCGTGGGGATGCCGTGGACGAGCTCCTCGTTGACGCTGGCGCAGACGTTGGAGGGGTAGGGGGGCTTGCCGGCGGGGTCGTAGCCCCGGAAGGTCTCGATGGCGCCGTGGCGCTTGAACTGCTCCGAGACGTAGGCCTCGACCTCGAGGAGGTTGAGGCCGGGCCGGACCATCTCGCGGATGCCCGCGAGGGTCTGGCCGACGATGCGGCCCGCCTCGCGCATGGTGTCGAGCTCGGCTTCGGACTTGAGCAGGATCGGCATGGGTTTACGTGAGCGCCTCCAAGAGGTCGGCGGTGACGGCATCGAGGTCGCGCTCGCCGTCGATCTCGCGGAGCACGCCGGCGCCCCGGTAGTGGTCCAGCAGGTCGGCAGGGGGCTTCATCTTCTCCAGGCGGGTACGGACCACGTCGGGGCGGTCGTCGTCGCGCTGGTAGAGCTCGCCGTCGCACGTGTCGCAGAAGCCTGGCTTGCCGGGTGGATCGTTGAGCTCGTGGTAGACGGCGCCACAGGTGCGGCAGAGCCAGCGGCCACCGAGGCGGGCGACGAGCTCCTCGTCCGGGACGGAGATCAGGAGCGCGTGGTTGATGGAGTCGCCGCGCTCGCCGAGGGCGTCGTCGAGAGCCGCGCCCTGGACGACGTTGCGGGGGAAGCCATCGAACATGGCGCCCTCGGCGGCATCCGGGCGGGCGATGCGCTCGAGCAGCATCTTGATGGTGACCTCGTCGGGGACGAGTTCGCCACGGTCCATGTAGCTCTTCGCGAGGACGCCCAGCTCCGTGCCCCCGCGCACGTTCTCGCGGAACATGTCGCCGGTGGAGAGGTGGAGGAGGCCGGTGGAGGTGGTGAGGCGCTGGGCCTGGGTTCCCTTGCCCGCGCCCGGAGGACCGAGAAGCACAACGAACATGGCTAGCGGATGAACCCTTCGTAGTTCCGCATGAGGAGCTGCGCCTCAAGCTGTTTCATGGTGTCGAGCACGACGGCGACGACGATGAGGAAGCCGGCGCTGGAAATCGTCAGCGCCTGGACGTCGGTGGCGAGGCCGATGAAGAACGGGGCAACCGCAACCGCCCCGAGGAAGAGCGCGCCTCCCCAGGTGATGCGGGTAACGACGCGTAAGAGGTAGGCCTCCGTGGGAGGCCCCGGACGGATGCCGGGGATGAAGGCACCCTGTCGCTGGAGGTTCTTGGCGATGTTCTGCTGGTTGTACTGGACGATCGTATAGAAGAAGGCGAAGCCCACGACGAGGACGAACAGCACGAGCCAGTAGACGCCCGTACCGCCACCGCCGCGGCCTCCCTGGAACTGATTGACGAAGAAGTCCGCAACGGTCTCGACCCAGCCACCCGCGCCGGAGAAGTACCCGGCGACCACGGCGGGGAGGATGACGATGGAAAAGGCGAAGATGAGCGGGATCATGCCGGCCATGTTGACGCGAAGGGGGATAAAGCTCTGGCCCTGCTGGCGGTACATGCGTCCCCCTCTGAAGGAGGATCGGGCGTACTGCACCGGCACTCTCCGCTGGGCCTCCTGGAAGAAGACGATGACGAAGATGAGGCCCACGGCGAAGAGGAGCATGGCGGCGACGGTGATGATGGAAGTGGTGGAGATATTGGGGATGAGGCCGGGGAGGACGGCCACGATGCCGCCGAAGATGATGAGGGAGACGCCGTTGCCGATGCCGTGCTCGGTGATGAGCTCGCCGAGCCAGACGAGGAACATGGTTCCCGCGGCGAGGGTGAAGAGCGTTGCAATCGTGCCGAAAAAGTCGTTCTGGAAGCCGAAGTCCCGGATGACGGCGGCGCCGCCCTGGTTGTTGATGAAGATGATCTGGCCGTAGCCCTGGACGAACGCCAGGGGAACGGCGAGCCAGTGCGTATAGACCTGGATACGACGGCGGCCCTGCTCGCCTTCCTCCTGCAGGGCGCGCAGGCGGGAGGAGATGGGGGTGACGATCTGCATGATGATCGAGGCGGTGATGTAGGGGTACACGCCGAGGGCGGCGACGGACAGGTTCTGGAGGGCGCCGCCCGAGAAGATGCTGAGGAAGTCGAGCACGGCGTTGCCGGCGAAGGCCTGCGCAAGGGCATCGCGGTCGACATTGGGGACGGGGACGTGGGCGACGAAGCGGAAGATGACGAGCATGCCCAGGGTGAAGAGGAGCTTCCGCCGCACCTCCTCCTGGCGGAAGGCGTCGACCATGGCCTGGAGCAGGCGCGGGCGGTTGGTGCCCGGGACGGTGGTGGTCTCGCCCATGAACGACACGGTTCGGCGTCCCTACTCCTCGGCGGCGGTTTCGTTCCCGGCGTCTTCGATCAGGGTGACGGTGCCACCGGCGCCCTCGATGCGGGCGCGGGCAGCGGCGCTGACCCTGTGGGCGTGCACGTTGAGCGGCCGGGTGAGCTCGCCGCGGGCGAGGATCTTGACGGGCTCGCGCAGGTGGCGGAGCAGGCCGGCGGAGCGGAGCGACTCGGGCGTGACCTCGGAGCCGTCCTCGAAGCGCTCCTGGAGGGCGCCGGTGTTGACCGGCTGGTAGGCCACGCGCCACTTGTTGTTGAAGCCGCGGAGGGTGCTCATCCGGCGGATGAGGGGCATCTGGCCGCCCTCGAAGCCGAGGCGGATCTTGCTGCCGCTGCGAGACTTCTGGCCCTTGAGGCCCTTCCCGGCGTAGGTGCCGCCGCCGGCGCTGTTGCCGCGGGCGAGGCGCTTGCGGTTGTGGGTCGCGCCTTTTGGCGGACGAAGTTCGTTGGCGTGGATGCTCACGAGGCTTCCCCTGCTTCTCCGTCGCGCACGTCCACAAGGTGCCCGACCCTGGCGATCATGCCGCGCAGGGTGGGGCTGTCGTCGTGCTCGACGGTCTGGTTGAGGCGGCGCAGGCCGAGCTTGCGAATGGTGTCCTTCTGGCGCTGGTTGTAGCCGATCGCGCTCTTGCGCCAGGTGATGGCGACCTTGGCCATTATGTCGCCTCCGCCGCCGTCGCTTCGGCGATGATCTGGAAGCGGCGCTCGCGGGCGACATCGGGATCGCGGAGGGCGGCGAGGCCCTTCACGGTCGCGCGCGCGACGTTCACGGGGTTGCGGCTGCCGAGCGACTTGGTGAGCACATCGGTCACGCCGGCGGCCTCCAGGATGGCGCGCACGGCGCCCCCGGCGATGACGCCCGTGCCACTGCTGGCCGGCTTCATCAGCACCTTCGCGGCCCCGAACTCGGACGTGTACTCGTGGGGGAGCGTTCCACCCTTGAGGGGCACGGAAAACATCTCCTTGCGCGCGATGGCCGCGCCCTTGCGGATGGCCTCGGGCACCTCGTTGGCGCGGCCGAGGCCGATGCCGACGCTGCCGTGGCCATCGCCCACGACCATGAGGGCGGTGAAGCTGAAGCGGCGCCCGCCCTTGACCACCTTGGCCACGCGGTTGATATAGATGACCTTCTCGTTGAGCTCGTCGCCCGAGTTCTCGAAGTTGCCCATCAGAATCCCAATCCGGCTTCGCGTGCGGCCTCGGCGAGGGCCTTCACGCGGCCGTGGTATTTGTATCCGCCCCGGTCGAAGACGACCTCGGCGATGCCGTGCTCCTTGGCACGGGCTGCGATGGCGGCGCCGACAACGGCGGCACGATCGGCTTTGGCCTTGCCGGCGACATCGTCCGCGAGACTCGTGTCGAGGTCGCTGGCGGCGGCGATGGTGTGGCCCTGGTCGTCATCGATGACCTGGGCGTAGATGTGCGAGGTGCTGCGGAACACGTTGAGGCGGGGCCGCTCGGCGGTGCCGACGAGGTTCTTGCGCACGCGCCGGTGGCGGCGGTGGCGGGCGTGGTAGCGGTTGGCCTGGGCCATCAGACTCCCACCTTTCCGGCCTTGCCGGCCTTGCGGCGAACGCGCTCGCCGAGATAGCGAATGCCCTTGCCCTTGTAGGGCTCGGGCGGGCGGACCTTGCGGATGTCGGCGGCCACCTGGCCGACCTGCTCCTTGTCGATGCCGCTCACGTTGATGCGCGGCCCCTCGACGGCAAAGGTGATGCCCTCGGGGGGCTCGACGATGACGGGATGGGAGAAGCCCACGGCAAGCCGCAGGTTCTGCCCCTCGAGCTGCGCGCGGTAGCCGACGCCCTGGACCTCGAGGGTCTTGGTAAAGCCGTCGGTCACGCCCACGACCATGTTGTTCAGGAGCGAGCGCGAGAGGCCGTGCAGGGCGCGGTGGGTGCTGGCGTCGCTGGGGCGAGTGACGACGACCTGGCCGTCCTCGATGGCGAACCGGATGATGTCCGGGAAGGTGCGCTGCAGCTCGCCTTTGGGGCCCTTGACGGTGATGTCGTTGCCCTCGCCCAGGGTCACTTCGACCCCGGTGGCGAGAGGAACGGGTTGCTTGCCGACGCGAGACATGATGGCTCCTACCAGACGTAGCAGAGGACCTCGCCGCCAACCTGCTGGCGGCGGGCCTCCTGGCCCGTCATGACGCCCTTGGGCGTGGAGATGATGGCGACGCCGAGGCCGCCGTAGACGCGGGGGATCTCGCGGCGCTGCACGTAGACGCGCAGGCCGGGCTTGCTGACGCGCTGGAGCCCGTTGATGACGGGCTGCTTGCGGCCGCCGTAGCTGAGCTCGACCTTCATGTTGGCCTGTGGCTCGGCGGGCTCCACTTCGTAGTCGCGGATGAAGCCTTCGCTCTTGAGCACCTCGGCGATCGCCACCTTGACCTTGGAGGAGGGGATGGTGACGGCATCGTGGCGGGAGCTGACGGCGTTGCGGATGCGGGTAAGCATGTCCGCGATCGGGTCACTCATCGTCATCGGTTCGTTGCCTCCGTGGCGTGCAGGGGGTCTACCAACTCGACTTGGTGACGCCGGGCAGGTAACCCTTGTGGGCCATCTCGCGGAAGGTGATGCGGGAAAGGCCAAACCTGCGGATGTAGGCGCGCGAGCGACCGGTGACGATGCAACGGTTCTTCAGGCGCGTGGGGCTGCTGTTGCTGGGGAGCTTGGCAAGCTCGAACTGGATGCGCGCCAGCTCCGTGGGGTTGCCCTGGGCGGCGCGGCGGGCAGCCTTGAGCTCCTCGCGGCGGTGGCGGTACTTCTGATACAAGGCGCGGCGCTTCTCGTCGCGCGCGATCTGACTTTTCTTCGCCATGGTGTCCCCCTTAGTTCCGGGCGAAGGGCATGCCGAGGAGCTCCAGCAAACGCCGGCCCTCGTCATCCGTGCGGGCGGTCGTCACGATGGTGACCTGGAGACCGCGCACCTTGTCGACGCGGTCGTAGTCGATCTCGGGGAAGACGAGCTGCTCGCGCAGCCCGATGCTGTAGTTGCCACGCCCATCGAAGGCGTTGGGGCTCAGGCCCTGGAAGTCGCGAATAGCGGGCAGGGCGGCGCTGATGAGGCGGTCGAGGAACTCGTACATGCGCGTGCCCCGGAGCGTGACGGAGACGCCGACGGGGTTGCCCTCGCGCAGGCGGAAGTTGGCGATGGAGCGCTTGGCTCTCTGGATGACGGGCTTCTGGCCGCTGATCGTCTGCAGGTCCTCGGCGGCGCGGTCGAGGCTGTTGCCATCGGTGAGCGCCTCGCCCATGCCGATGTTGAGGACGACCTTATCGAGGCGCGGCACCTCCATGGGGTTGCCGTAGCTGTACCGCTCACGCAACTGGCGCACGACCTCGCCCTCGTAGCGGACGCGCAGGCGGGGGAGGGTTGCCTGGGTCATTCGACATCCTCCCCGGTGCGCTTGCTGACGCGCACGGTGGTGCCATCGTCGCGCCGCCGGAAGGTGACGCGGGTGGGCTCATCGGTGGTGGGATCGAGGAGCATGACGTTGCTGATGTGCACGGGGCCCTCTCGCTCGATGATTGAGGACTGCTGCTGCATGGAGCGCGCGCGCTGGTGGCGCTTGATCATGTTCACGCCCTCGATGGTGACGCGCTGCTTCTTGTGATCGACGGCGCGGACGACGCCCCGGGCGCCCTTGCTGCGCCCGCTGATCACTACCACCCGATCGCCGCGACGGATCTTCGATGGCATCAGAGCACCTCGGGGGCGAGCGAGACGATCTTCATGAAGTTGTGATCGCGGAGCTCGCGGGCTACGGGGCCGAAGATGCGCGTGCCCCGGGGGTTCTCGTTGTCGGGCGCGAGGAGAACGGCGGCGTTCTCATCGAAGCGGATGTAGGAGCCGTCGGGGCGGCCGTATTCCTTGGCGGTGCGCACGACCACGGCGCGAACGACCTCGCCCTTCTTGACGGGGGAGTTGGGCTGGGCGGTCTTGACGGAGGCGACGATGATGTCGCCGGGGCGGGCGTAGCGGCGGCGGCTGCCGCCGAGCACGCGGATGCAGAGGATGGAGCGCGCGCCCGAGTTGTCGGCGACCTTGAGGCGGGACTCCTGCTGGATCACGAGGCGTCCTCCCCGGCGGCCGCATCGCCGGCCTCGGCTTCGGCGGCGGCCGCGGCAGCCGTAGGCGAGGCCTGCACCTCTTCCTCGATGCTGCGGCCGATGTCCTCGGGGGAAACCTCGGCCACGTCGCCGCGCTCGAGAATCTCGATCACGCGCCAGCGCTTGTCCTTCGAGATGGGGCTCGTCTCGAGGATGCGGACGACGTCGCCCACGTTGCACTCGTTGTCGGCGTCGTGCGCCTTGAAGCGCTTGCTGCGGTTGATGACCTTGCGATAAAGGGCGTGCTGCTTGCGGCGCGCGACGTTGACGACGACGGTCTTATCCATCTTGTCGCTGACGACGACGCCCTGGAGGATGCGAGCGCTCATTCGGAAGCCTCATCGAGCTGCGCGAGCTGGCGCTCGCGCTTGATCGTTCGGAGCCTGGCGATGGTCCGTTTGGCATCGCGCAGGGCGCGGTAGTTCTGCAGCTGGCGGGTGGCCTGCTGGAAGCGGAGGGTGAAGAGGGCGCGGTAAGCCTCGTTGATCTCGTTATCGAGGCGTTCCTCGTCCCATTCGCGCACGGCCGTAGCTTTTTCGTTCGGCATGGCTAGATCACCAACTCGTCGCGCTGGACGACCTTCGTGGGAATGGGGAGCTTATGGGCGGCGAGGCGGAGGGCCTCACGCGCGACTTCCTCGGGTACGCCCGCGATCTCGAAGAGGACGCGGTTGGGCTTGACGACGGCGACCCACTTCTCGGGATTGCCCTTGCCCGAGCCCATGCGCGTCTCAGCCGGCTTCGCGGTGACAGGCTTGTCGGGGAAGATGCGGATCCAGACCTTGCCGCCTCGACGCATCTCGTGGGTCATGGCGCGGCGGGCGGCCTCGATCTGGCGCGAATCGATCCAGGCGGGCGCCTGGGCCTGGAGGCCGTATTCCCCAAAGGACACGACGTTGCCGCTCGTGGCCTTGCCCTTCATGCGGCCGCGGTGGTGCTTGCGATGCTTGACGCGCCGGGGTTGCAGCATCAGGCCTCGTCCTCCTGGCTCTGGCGGGCGACGGCTTCCTGCTGCTCCACCGAGATGGCCATGTGCTGGGGCCCGCGAACGGCCTCGACGGGAGGCTCGACGGGGGCGGGCGCTTCTTCCTCGACTTCGGGAGCCGGCTCCTCAATGTCGAACTCGATGGGCTCTTCGACCTCTTCCTCGACCTCGTCGGGGAGGATGTCGCCCTTGTAGATCCAGGTCTTGACGCCGATGCGGCCGAAGGTGGTGTGCGCCTCGGCGAGGCCGTAATCGATATCGGCGCGGAGGGTGTGGCGGGGCACGCGGCCGGCGGTCTCGGTCTCCCTGCGGGACATCTCGGTGCCACCGAGGCGGCCGGCGACGGAGATGCGAACGCCCTGGGCGCCGCGCTGCATGGTGCGCTGGACGGCCTGCTTGACGGCGCGGCGGAAGGCCACGCGCCGCTCGAGCTGGTCGGCGACGGAGCGGGCGACGAGGTAGGCGTCGAGCTCGGGGGTGCGGATCTCCTGGATGTTGACGCGCACGCGTCCGCCGGTCAGCTCCTCGAGCGAGCCGCGAAGCTCCTCGACGCGCGCGCCGCCGCGGCCGATGACGATGCCCGGCTTGGCCGTGTGCACCGTGACGGTGACGAGGTTGGCGTTGCGGTCGATCTCGATGCGGCTGATGCCGGCGTCGGGCAGGAGGCCGCCGCGGCCATCGGCGCCGTAGATGTGCTCACGCAGCTCGATGTCGTCGGCGAGGCGGTCCTTGTAGTCCTTCTCGGCGAACCACTTGGACTCCCAGTCGTAGATGACGCCGAGGCGGAATCCGTGCGGATGAACCTTCTGACCCACGTTCCTATCCCTCGCGCTCGTCGAGTACGACGGTGATATGGCTATGGCGCCTGAGGCGGGGCGCCGCGCGACCGCGCGAGCGCGCCTTGTAGCGCTTGACGGTGACGCCCTCGTCGGCGAAGGCGCGCTTGATGAAGAGATCGTCGACATCGAGGTTGAGGTTGTTCTCGGCGTTGGAAGCGGCGCTGAGCACGACCTTGGAGACGTCGCGGGCGTGGGGGGAGGGGACGTAGCGCAGGAGCGCGAGCGCCTGATCGACGGAAAGGCCGGGCAGGCGGTCGAGGATGAGCCGCACCTTGCGGGCGGAGCCGTTGACGTTGCGCGCGCTGGCCTGGACTTCCATGGCTAGCCGATCCTCGTGGCGCGATCGCTGCGGCCGATGTGACCGCGGAAGGTGCGGGTGGGAGCGAACTCGCCAAGCTTGTGGCCGACCATGTTCTCGGTCACAAAGACGGGAACGTGGCGGCGCCCGTTATGGACGGCGATGGTGAGTCCGATCATGTCGGGCAGGATGGTGGACGCGCGGGACCAGGTCTGGATGACCTCGCGGCTGCGGGAGTTCCGCGCCTGGATGACCTGCTTGTAGAGCGAGGGATGCACGAAGGGGCCCTTCTTGGTGGAACGTGACACGGTCTACCTCCCCCGCCTGCGGACGATGAATTTGCCCGTGCGCTTGTTGCGCCGGGTGCGGTGGCCAAGGGTGGGCTTGCCCCAGGGCGTCTTTGGTCCGGGCATGCCGATGGGCGCGCGGCCCTCGCCTCCACCGTGGGGGTGGTCGACGGGATTCATGACGGAGCCGCGCACCTGCGGGCGGCGGCGGCGATGGCGGTTACGGCCGGCCTTGCCCAGCTTGATCAGCGAGTGCTCGACGTTGCCCACCTGGCCGATCGTGGCCATGCACTCGATGCGAACGCGGCGCATCTCGGAGCTGGGCAGGCGCAGGAGGGCGTACTCGCCTTCCTTGGCCATGAGCTGAGCGGACGCCCCGGCGGTGCGGACCAGTTGGCCGCCGCGACCCGGAGTGAGCTCGATGTTGTGGATCTGGGTGCCCGTGGGCATGTTGACGAGGGGCAGGGCGTTGCCCGTACGGAGCTCGGCGTCGGGCCCGCTCATGAGGCTGGCGCCCACCTCCAGGCCGCTGGGGGCGAGGATGTAGCGCTTCTCGCCGTCGGCGTAGTGCAGGAGGGCGATGCGCGCCGTGCGGTTCGGGTCGTACTCGATGGCGGCAACCTTCGCGGGAATGCCGTGCTTCTCGCGCTTCCAGTCGATGCGGCGATAGAGGCGCTTGTGGCCGCCGCCGCGGTGGCGAACGCTGATGCGACCCTGGTTGTTGCGACCGGCGCTGCGCTTCTTGAGCGACTCGACGAGCGACTTCTCGGGGCGCTTCTTCGTGATCTCCTCGAAGGTGTGGCCGCTGGCGTTGCGGCGTCCGGGGGAAGTCGGTTTGAACTGCTTGATCGGCACGACTAGATCCCCTCGAAGAGCTCAATGGCGTCGCCCGACTGGAGGGTGACGATGGCCTTCTTCCAGTCGGGCTGCTTGGTGACGTTGCGTCCGAAGCGGCGGTTCTTGCCCTTCACGACCATGGTGTTGACGTTGAGCACGGTGACGTTGAAGGCGAGCTCGACGGCCTCGCGGATCTGGGGCTTGTTGGCACGCAGGTCGACCTCGAAGACGTACTTGTCCTGGCCGGCGAGCGAGGTGCTCTTCTCCGTGATGAGGGGGCGGAGGAGGATGGCGTAGGGATGCAGCTCGCGAGGCATCAGACGGCCTCCCGGCGCCCGCGGGCGGGCTTCACGTTCTCGCCGCCCCAGAGCTCCTCGGCGCGGCGGACGGCGTCCTCCGTCATGACCACGTGGTGGGCATCGACGAGGTCGACGACGTTGAGCTGCGCGGAAGGCAGGGCGCGGACGTTGGTGATGTTGCGGGCGGCGCGCACGAGCGTCGCGTCGTGCTCACCGCTGACGATGAGGGCGCGGCGCTCGACGCCAAGAGCGTTGAGGGCGGACGCGACTTCGCGCGTCTTGGCCTCGCCGTCGGCGAAAGCAGGCACGACGATGAGGCCGCCGCTGGCCGCATGGCTGCTGAGAGCGGAGCGGATGGCGAGGCGGCGCATCTGCCGGGGGAGGGCCTTGGCATGGCCGTGGGGCTTGGGACCGAAGGCGATGCCGCCCCCGATGCGGATGGCAGCGCGGTTGGAGCCCTTGCGGGCGGCGCCCATGCCCTTCTGCCGGCGAATCTTGGCGGTGGAGCCACGGACCTCGCCGCGGCTCTTGGTGCTGTGCGTGCCCTGGCGGGCATTGGCTCGCTGGGCCACGTACGCCTGGTGCATGACGGCGCGGTTGGGCTCGATGCCGAACACCTCGTCGGCAACCTCGATCTCGCGGCGCTTGCGTCCCCGGCGGTCGACCACGGGCAGGTTCATGACTTGCCTCGCGATCTCGACACGGCGCGCGCATGGCGGACGCGCACAAGACCGCCGTTGGGACCCGGAACGGAGCCGCCCACGAAGATGACGCCGCGCTCGTCGTTGCGGGCGATGACCTCGAGGTTGCGGACAGTGGAGCGCTCGGCGCCCATGTGGCCGGCCATGCGCGTGCCCTTGAACACGCGCCCGGGGGTGGTGCCGGCGCCGATCGAGCCGGGAGCCCGGTGGCGGTCGCTCTGGCCGTGGGTCTTGGGACCGCCGCGGAAGTGGTGGCGCTTGACGCCGCCCTGGAAGCCGCGACCCTTCGAGGTTCCGGTCACGTCGACGAGTTCGCCCTGCTCGAAGATGTCGACGCCGATCTGGTCGCCGAGATTGACCTCGCCCGTGGCGCGGAACTCGGCCAGGTGGCGCAGGTTGGGCGCGCCCGAAGCAGCGAGGTGGCCGGAGGCGGGCTGGTTGAGCTTCTTCTTCTCGTCGAAGCCGAGCTGGACGGCCGAATAGCCATCCTTCTCCTCGGTGCGCACCTGGGTGACCCAGCAGGGGCCCACCTGGAGAGCGGTGGCGCCGCGCAGACGCCCCTGGTCATCGAAGACCTGGAGCATTCCGAGCTTGCGGCCGAGGAGTCCTTCGACAGTCATGGTTACAGCTTGATCTCGATATCGACGCCGCTGGCGAGCTGGAGGCGCATGAGGGTGTCGACGGTCTTGGAGGTGGGGTCGAGGATGTCGATGAGCCGCTTATGGGTGCGGATCTCGAACTGCTCGCGCGAGTCCTTGAAGATGTGGGGGCTGCGAATCACCGTGAACTTCTCGATGGAGGTGGGAAGCGGCACGGGACCGGCGACAGCCGCGCCCGTGCGCTCGGCGGCCTCGACGATCTGGCGCGCGGAGTCGTCGATCAGCCGGTGATCGTAGGCCTTGAGCTTGATGCGGATCTGCTGGCGCGCCATCGTCGTCCTTCCCGGGCCTTACTCGAGCACCTTGGTGACGACGCCGGCGCCGACCGTGCGCCCGCCCTCACGGA
>VXPF01000060.1 GCA_009839725.1 Dehalococcoidia bacterium
CCCCCGCCCCCCTCATTTTATAATACACAGCCACCACTCTCTATACGACGATCAATTATCTTTGCGGGTGCCCGCTTAGCCTTTCTGGCGACCGGTGCGGGGGTACGCGGTCGCGGGGGACGAGGGGATGGACTTCGCACCGGTCGCGCCCGAGCGCACCTTCGCGACGTACGACGCGCTGCTGGCGGCGATGACGATGGAGTCGGGAGCGTGGGCGTTCGTGCCAATAGAAGATGTCGTTCCGACGGTTACGGCGATCTCGGTGAGCAACATCGACCTGGTGCGGGGGAAGGGAGACCCGGCGGACTGGCCGTACGTGGAGGGGGTGACGATGGTGGCGCTGACGGCGGAGGGACGGGCGACGGCGGAGGCGCTGGTGGCGGAGCATTCGGCGCCGCTGCCGGAGGCGGTAACAGTGATCGCGACAGGGGACATCCTGCAGTCGCGGTGCTCGCTGGCGCGCATCCGGGCGACCGGGGACTGGGGGGCGGCGCTGCGCGGGCCGGTGGGCGAGTACCTGGCCTCGGCGGACCTGACGCTGGGTTCGATCGACGGGAGCATCCAGGACATCTCGGAGCCGTTCGGGTGCTTCCCGCACGTGAACCTGAGCTCGCCGCCGGAGGTGATCGAGGCGCTAACGCTCTCGGGGTTCGACGAGGTGACGGTGGCGACGAACCACGTGTTCGACTGCGGGGAGGCGCTGTGCGGGGCGCAGGCGATGCTGCGGACGATCGAGCTGTTGGAGGAGGCGGGGATCGCGGTGGTGGGCGGGGGCGAGAACCTCGAGGAGGCGCTAGCGCCGGCGATCCTGACCGCCGGGGAGACGACCTTCGGCATCCTCGGGTTCGACGACGTGGCGGCGTACCTCCTGGAGGCGGGGGAGAGCCGTGCGGGCACGGCGCCGCTGGATGACAGCTACGCGGAGGAGAACGCAGCGGGAGAGCCTTCGTTCTTCCGGCCGGCCTCGGAGCTGGGGTTGGAGCGCTTCCGGGAGCGCATCCGGGCGTTGGCGGCGGAGGTGGACGTGGTGGTGGTGCAGGTGCAGACGGGCACGGAGGACACGCACGACCCGAGCCCGCGGAGCATCAAGGCGCTGCGGGCGGCGGTGGAGGAAGGGGCGACGCTGGTGGTGGGGAACCAGGCGCACCACGTGCAGGCGATCGAGGCGGGGGCGGAGGCGTTCATCGCCTACGCGCTGGGCAACTTCATCTTCGACCAGATCAGGCTCGAGGGGCACATGCAGGGGTATCTGCTGGAGGCGACGTACTGGGGGGCACGGTTGGTGAACCTGCGGCTCGTTCCGTACGTGATCGAGGACCGGTACCGGCCCGTGTTCGCGACGGGGGCGGTGCGGGCGAAGATCCTGAGCGACGTTTTCGAGGCTTCGACCCGGTTGGCGGCTCGCTAGAGCGGGCGGCTAGCGGGGGAATCGCGGAGAATCGACGGCCATGCGCATCTTCTTCGACGTCGACGACACGATCATCACGTGGGACGTGCGGCTGCGGCCGGGGGTAGTGGAGGTGTTCGAGAAGCTGCGCGAGGAGGGGCACGAGGTCTACCTGTGGAGCGGGAACGGGCCTCGCTGGGAGATCGTGCGGCGGTTCGACCTGCACGAGCACATCATCGACTGCTACTGGAAGCCGCTGTACCGGCACCACGAGCGGCTCGATGAGCTGGGGGTGCCATTCACGCCGGACTACGTGATCGACGACCACCAGGAGGTGATCGACGCGTTTCCCGGGGTGCGCATCGCGCCCCCGAGCTACCCGCTGGAGAAGGACCGGGAGCTGTGGCGCGTATACGACGCGATCCAGGAGCACGTGGGGAACACGAACGGAGCCTCGGAGTAGTTCTCAGCCGCCGAGCTCTTCGATGAGGGTGGCCAGGCCGGGGGAGAGGCGTACGGGGTAGGCATCCGCGTCCGCCTCAAGGCGGCGGGCGGTCTCGGGAAGGCGCGCGACGGCAGCCGCACGGCGATCCCGCAGCACCGCCAGGGACTCGGGGGGCGTGAGGCGCTCGCCGGAGGCCATCACCGGCTCCAGGAGGGGGCGGCCGGCCACGCCGGGTTCGCCGGCGAGGGCGATGGTGTCGGCGAGAGACGCGCCGTCGCGCTCCTCGCGGTAGACCTGCTTGACGCCGGGATGGCTTGCCTTGTCGAGCGAGTGCTTCATGACGGGGCCGCGGGCGCCATCGACGAGTTTGTAGACGGCCCCGAGCGAGGGGGCATCGGCGCTGGTGCCGAGGCGCGTGCCCACGCCAAAGGCGTCGATGGGGGCGCCCTGCGCGAGGAGAGCGGCGATGCGGTATTCGTCGAGATCGCTCGAGGCGAAGATGCGGAGGTCGGCGCAGCCCTCGGCATCGAGGACGTCACGGACGGCGCGGGCGAGCGCGGCGAGGTCGCCGGAGTCGAGGCGGACGCCGCGGATGGCGACGCCCTCGGCGCGCAGCTCGTTGGCGACGGAGGCGGCGTGGCGCGCCCCCTCGACGGTGTCGTAGGTATCGATGAGGAGAACGGCGCCCTCAGGGAAGTCACGGGCGTAGGCGCGGAAGGCATCGGCTTCGTCGGGGAAGGCGAGCACATAGGAGTGGGCCATTGTGCCGCTGACCTCGAGGCCGTAGAGCTGCCCGGCGAGGACGTTCGAGGTAGCGGAGGCGCCGCCCACGCAGGAGGCGCGCGCGACCTTGAGGGCCGCGTCCGCGCCGTGGTCGCGGCGGCCGGAGAAGTCGACGAAGGCGCGGTCGCCGCAGGCGAGGGCGATGCGCGCGGCCTTCGTCGCGATCATGGTCTGGAAGCCGACCGCGTTCAGGAGGAAGGTCTCGACGAGCTGGGCCTCGATGAGGGAAGTGGTGACGCGGAGGATGGGTTCCTGGCCGAAGACCGCCTCGCCCTCGGGCACAGCCCACACATCGCCGGTGAAGCGGAGGCGGGCGAGGGCGTCGAGGAAGGCGCGATCGAATGTGCCGAGGGAGCGGAGGTAGTCGATGGCGTCGTCGCCGAAGGCGAAGCCGTCGAGGTAGGCGACGGCGTCCTCAAGGCCGCAAGCGACGAGGAAGCCGCGGTTCGGGGGGAGCCGTCGGACGGAGAGCTCGAAGGTGGCGGGCTCGTTCATGCCGTGGGCGAAGTAGCTCGCGGCCATGGTGAGCTCGTAGAGGTCGACGAAGGCGGGGGCGTTCTCGTCGCTGACCCAGGGCATGGTGGCAGTATGCGGGTTCTCGTTATGGGAAGGGCAGGGCGGGAGTGGTAGGCTCAGCGCAGGACCACCCGCGCCCCACTGGCGGCGCGGATCGTTGGCCCGGAGACTCCTGGAGGAGACCCGACATGTTCGACACCATCATCCGCGGCGGGACCGTGATCGACGGCCTGCAGACGCCGCGCTTCCGCGCCGACATCGGCATCAAGGACGGGCTGGTCACGTCCATCGGAAGGATCCACAACGAGAACGGGGCGCGCGTGATCGACGCCGATGGGCTGATCGTGGCGCCCGGGTTCGTGGACCTGCACACGCACTACGACTCGCAGGTGTACTGGGACCCGTGGTGCAGCATCTCGGGCTGGCACGGGGTGACCTCGGTGGTGATCGGGAACTGCGGCTTCGGGTTCGCGCCCGTGCGCAGGGAGGATCAGGAGCGGGCGATGCTGACGATGGCGCGGAACGAGGCCGTGCCGATGGAGTCGATGCGCGAGGGGATGGCCTGGGACTGGGAGACCTATCCGGAGTTCCTGGACAGCCTGGAGCGGACGCCGAAGGGCGTGAACCTGCTGAGCTACGTCGGCCTGAACCCGCTGATGTCGTACGTGATGGGGCTGGAGGCGGCAAAGAACCGGTCCGCCACGGAGGCGGAGCGGGAAGAGATGTGCCGCCTCTTCGAGGAAGCGCTGCGGGCCGGGGGCTGCGGGTTCTCGGTGCAGCTCGGCGGCGAGGAGAGCGTGCAGCGGGACTACGACGGCACGCCGATGATCACGGACCTGATGTCGGAGGAGGACCTGCTGGCCTTCGCCGGGGTGATGGGGAAGGTGGGGCGCGGGTTCGCGCAGATTTCGGGGCCGTTCGACGCGGCGGAGAAGGTGGCGGAGGTGAGCGGCCGCCCGGTCATCTGGAACCTGCTGGCGCCGGCGACGGACCAGCACGGGCAGAACACGCCCCCGCACCGGCTGATGATCGAGAAGCTGGACGAGGCGAACGCGAAGGGCCTGCGCATCTTCGGGCAGGCGCTGACCGTGGACGTGGGCTTCGAGTTCAACCTGGAGGACTGGAACCTGTACGACTCGAGCCCCATCTGGCGGCAGGTCACGCTGGGGACGCGCGAGGTGCGCATGGAGAAGATGCGCGACCCCGAGGTGCGGCAGGCGCTGAGGGATGAGTTCGACGCGGGCCACGGCCCGATCGCGGGCGGCGGCATCGAGTCGCAGATGAAGGCGGCGGGCGGGGGCGCGAACGTCTCCGGCATCGCGCAGCTGACCGTCGAGGAGGTCGAGAGCCCCGAGCTGAAGGAGTACGAGGGGCTGGGGCTGACCGAGATCGCGGAGCGGGACGGGAAGCACATCATCGACGCGTTCCTCGACCTCTCGCTGGAGGACGACCTGCAGGCGACGTTCGTGACGCCGCCACGCCCGACGGACCCGGATGCGATGGCGGAGGTGGCCAACTCGTCGGTCGCGATCCCGGGCGTCTCGGACGGCGGGGCGCACACGAAGTTCATCACGCTGGGGGCGTACCCCACGGAGTTCCTGGCGCGCTGGGTGCGGGACGCGGGGATCATGGACCTGGAGCAGGCGCACTGGCGGCTCTCGGCCTATCCGGCGATGGCGGCCGGCTTCCGCGACCGCGGGTGCATCCGCGAGGGGGCTCCGGCGGACATCGTGGTGTACGACTACGAGAACCTAGAGATGCTGCCCATCGAGAAGGCGTGGGACTTCCCTGCTGGCGCCTGGCGTCGCGTGCGCAAGGCCGAGGGCTATCGCTACACGCTCGTGAACGGCGAGGTCACGTTCGAGGACCGCGACTGCACAGGCGCGACGCCCGGACAGCTGCTGCGGCACGGGTCGGCGTAGGGGGCCGCATGCTCCCTAGACGTCAGCGGTTCGCGTTGGCGGCATGTGTTGAGGCTCGAGGCGAAGCAAGGAGTATTCCGCATGGCACAGGTAGGCTCCCGAATCCGGCCTTCCATGTGGTTTGACGGGCGGGCGAGGGAAGCGGCCGAGTTCTACGTGGGGGTTTTTCCCAATTCGCGCATGCTGTCCCCCTCGGAGATCGCGGTGGGGCAGGCGGAGGGAGGGTCGGTGGTCGAGTTCGAGCTTGACGGCCAACGGTTCGAGGCCTTCGACGGCGGTCCGGGCATCGCCTTCACACTGGCGATCTCCTTCAACGTCGCCTGCGAGACGCAGGAAGAGATCGACTACTACTGGGAGCGGCTTTCGGAGGGTGGCGCCACCAGCCAGTGTGGGTGGCTGGAGGACCGATTCGGCGTCTCCTGGCAGATCGTCCCTGCGATGCTGGGCGAGATCATAGCGAGAGACCCTGCGCGGGTGATGGGAGCGCTGCTGGCGATGGAGAAACTCGACATCACGGCATTGCGCGAGGCGGCGGGGAGCAGGTAGCGCGCTCCGCGCCTACGGTTCGTAGCGGGAGAAGACGAGGCAGCTGTTCTGGCCGCCGAAGCCGAAGCTGTTCTTCATGATGACTTGCGGGTCGACGCGGCGCTGGCCCTCGGGGATGTAGTCGAGGTCGCAGGTGGGGTCGGGGTTCTCGAGATTGATGGTGGGGTGGGCGAGGCCGGTCTCGAGGGTCTTGATCGCGGCGACGGTCTCCATGCCGCCGCTGGCGCCGAGGCCGTGGCCGATAAGGCTCTTGGTGGCGCTGATGGGGACCTCGTAGGCGCGCTCGCCGAAGACGGCCTTGATGGCGTCGGTCTCGGCGGTATCGCCCGAAGGGGTACTGGTGGCGTGAGCGTTGATGTACCCGATCTCGTCGGGATGCATGCCCGCGTCGCCGAGGGCCTCGCGCATGGCGCGGGCTGCGCCTTCGCCGCCCTCGGGGGGCGCGACGACGTGGAAGGCGTCGGAGGTGCAGCCGAAGCCGGCCAGCTCGGCGTAGATGGTGGCGCCACGTTCAAGGGCGTGCTCCTCGCTCTCGAGGAGGAGGGCGCCGGCGCCCTCGCAGGGAACGAAGCCGTCGCGTTCAGCATCGAAGGGGCGGCTGGCGCGGGTGGGGTCGCCTTCGGAGCTGGTCACGGCCTTCATGACGCAGAAGCCGGCGAGCCCGAGCTCGCTGATCCCGGCCTCGCAACCGCCGGCGAGGACGACATCGGTGCGCCCCGCGCGGATCATGAGGGCAGCCTCGCCGAGGGCCTGGGTGCCGGCGGCGCAGGCGGTGACGATGGTGCCGTTGTAGCCGCGCATCCCGAACTGCATGGCGACCTGGGCGCCGGCCATGTTGGCGAGCTGCTTGGAGAAGAAGAGAGGGTCAATACGCATGCCGCCGCGGTTGAAGAGGGTGTGAGCGGCCTCCTGGATGCCGGGGTAGCCGCCCCCGCCGTTCCCGACGAGCACACCGATGCGATCGAGGTTTTGCGACTCGAGGTCCAGCGAAGCATCGTGGATGGCTTCGCGGGCGGCGGCGACCATGAGCTGGGAAAAGCGGCCCATGCGGCGGGCGGCCTTGCGGTCCATGAAGTCGGCGGGGACGAACTCCGGGATCTCGCCGGCGAACTTGCAGGGAAAGTCGGTCGTGTCGAAGAAGGTGATGTGATCGATGCCCGAGCGGCCGGCAAGCATGCTCTCCCAGAAATCGGGCACATTCATGCCCGCCGGGGTCACCGCCCCAAGGCCCGTCACGACAACACGGGTGCGCGAGCGCAGCAGCTCGTTCATGGTTCGATAAGAGTACAGGCACGCCCGATCACCCGCGAGCGGCGGCGCGCCCTCAGCGCCTCCCTGCTACGCTTTCCGCATGGTGGATGCGGCCCTCCCGAGCCATGTTGCCGCACGCCGTCGCGACGGGCGCTACGAGGTGCTGCTGCACCGTTCACTGGCGCTGATTGGGGAGGAGAGAGTCGAGATCCGGAGCGCGCGGAGCACGGTGGTGCTGCCGGCGATCGGGGTGGCGCTGGGCGGGGGCGCGGGGGCGCTGATCGCGATCGAAGCAGGCGACCTGCCGTTCGGGCTGCTGGTGGGGTTGCTGGCGTTCGCGCTCCTGGCCTTCCCCATCTCCGTGATGGCGCTCGTGACGGCATTCATGGGGGCGGACGTGGTGGTGGACGGGCGCAAGGGGTCGGCGACATGGCAGCAGGGGTACCTGGGGATGGGCGTGGGGACGCGGGAACTGGTCCCGTTCGCGAAGATCGACCACCTCGCGATCACGATCGAGGGGAACGCGCCGGACCGCTGGCGGGAGGAGACGGACACGTTCCGGCAGTTCGCGCTGGTACTGGTGAAGGAGTCGGGGAAGCGGCTGACGCTGGCGCAGGTGCCAGTTCCGGCGGGAGACCAGACGGATGGCATGGACCGCACGCTCGCCGTCGCGACGGCAGTCGCGAACCTGACCGGCGCGGAGGTGAAGCTGCCGGAGGGCTGGGAGCTGGTGGAGCTCACCGAGGAGGAAGCGGCGGGGGGAGTTCGCGATGAGTAGCGACCCGGCCCTCGACGCGCTGCTGGGCGCGAAGACGATTGCGGTGGTGGGGCTGGACACCCGGACGCATCGAGCGGCCTACGAGGTGGCGGCCTACCTGCAGTCGCAGGGGTACCGGATCATCCCGGTGCCGGTGCAGCAGCCCGCGGACGAGGTGCTGGGCGAACGCGCCTACGCCTCGCTGCGCGACATCCCCGACCACGTCGACCTCGTGGACGTGTTCGTGCGGCCTGACCACACGGGGCCGTTCGTCGACGACGCGATCGCGATCGAGGCGGGAGCGGTGTGGCTGCAGCTGGGCATCAGGAACGAGGAGGCGGTGGAGCGGGCGCGGGCGGCGGGGCTGGTGGCGACGCAGGATCGCTGCACGAAGGTCGAGCACCAGCGGGCGAGGGCGCTCGGCCTGCGCTAGCGCCGCTCGGGGCGCCGGAGCCCTTGAGGGATCGCGCCCGTAGAATGCCGGGACGCCCAACCCACAGGAGCCTCCATGACAGCCACCGACAGTTTCGCGCCACCTCCCGGCATGGAAGAAGTCTCCCTGCGCCTGATCCCGCACGTCCTGCGGCCCCTGCCGCCGCTCGCGCAGGAGATGTTCGAAATGTTCATGCTGGCGTTCGGAGGGCGGGCGATCCACATCAACGGGTACACCTTCCTCGGCGGAGGGAGCGGGGAGCCGGCCGCAGCGTTGGAGCCCTCGCCCTACCAGGACGGCCGGGACGCCTACGAGAAGCACGGGCTTCCCCGGATCCGCGAGATCTGCGACGGGCTGCGGTCGGAGGAGTACGAGCGCTGGCCGCGGGAGGAGCTTGCGCAGGCGCTGCCGGGATACTTCGCGGAGGCGGCGCGGGGGTTCGCCTACACGATGCAGTCGCTCCCGATCGTGGCGGGCCCGGCGAGCGCGCTGATGGTCTTCTGCGGGGAGAAGCTGGGTGAGCTCGGCGACCGCGACCTGCTCGTGGCACGGCTGCTGCAGGGCGTCGAGAACGAGTCGGCGGCGCGGGGGCTGAAACTGGAGGCGCTGGCGCCGCTCGTGCAGGGCTCGCCGGAGCTGCTGGAAGCGGCGCGAGCGGGTGACCTCGGGGCGGCGCGCGCGGCGGAGGGGGGAGAGCCCTTCGGGGAGGCGTTCGGCGCCTACCTTGAGGACTACGGGCACGGCTCGCAGACGTGGTGGGAACTGCACACGCCAACCTGGGGCGAGGAGCCGGGAGCGGCCCTGCGGTTGCTGGCGGGATACGTTGCCGACCCGTCGCGGGGACCGGTGGCGGCGCATGCGCGCTCCGCGGCGGAGCGAGCGGAGACAATCGCGCGCTGCGAGGCAGCGCTCAGCGACGAGGCCGACCTCGAGCGGTTCCGGGGGCTGGTGGCGCAGACGGTCGACTACGTGTTCGTGATCGAGGGACGGGCGCACTGGCAACAGAACTGCGTGGGCGCGCTGCGTCCCGCCTGCCTGGCGCTGGGGCGGGAGCTGGCGGAGGCGGGGGCGCTGGGGTCGGCCGGGGACGTGTTCCACCTGAGACTGGCGGAGCTAGGGGAGCTGGCGGCGGAACCGTCGGGCGCGTTGCTGGAAACGATCGAGGAGCGGAAGGCGGACCTTGAGGCGTGGGCGGCGCTCGCGCCACCCCTGATGATGGGGCCGCCACCTCCGCGGCCACCCGCGGACGCGCCGCCGAACCCGATCGGCCTCATGTTCGGGGGACCGGCGGAGAAGACCGACGACCCCCTGCTCCTGAAGGGGAAGGGGGCGAGCGCCGGGGTAGTGACGGGAAGGGCGCGGGTTGCGTTCAGCCTGGAGGAGGCAGAAGCGCTTCAGCCCGGCGAGATCCTGGTGTGCCCGTTCACGGCGCCCTCCTGGATGCCGGTGTTCACGACGGCGGCGGCGATCGTGACGAACCAGGGCGGGGTGCTCTCGCACGCCGCCATCGAGGCGCGCGAATACGGTATCCCGTGCGTGACGGGCACCGAGTCGGGGACGCGGCGCATCCCGGACGGGGCGACCGTGACGGTCGACGGCCTTGAAGGGACCGTGCGCATTCACGAGGCCTAGCGGCCCGGGAGGGAGACGTGGCGGAAGCGCAGGAGGTCGCGGGGTACGTCTCGCCGTACCCGTACGTGCAGCGACTGCAGGACCGGATGGACGAGATCCTCGACCGGCAGGTGCCGAACTCGGGTCGGTTCTGCGGGTTCTGCTTCGCGCGGCTGGCGCGCGACACCGAGCTGTGCCCCTACTGCGGCGCGGACACCAACCAACCCCCAACGGTCGAAAAGGTGCCCCGCGAAGCGTTGATCATCTACCGCACGAAGAAACGCACGGAGGAGCGGTGGGTGTACGGGGGCGCGATGATCGGGCTGCTGATCGCTGCGGGGGTCTTCGTGGCGCTGGTGGTGTACGGGACGGACCTCGTGGGGAGCCGCAGCATCGCGCTCGGCATCGCCTTCCTCGCGCTCATCGGCGGGGGGTACGTGCTGGCGCAGCTCTTCGGGCCGCTGATCTGCGGGCAGGTGGGGTACCGGCGGGGGTCGCGCAGGCGCGACGAGCTATGGGGCCAGTTCCTGGAGGAACGTGAGTCCGGGGAGTCGCCCTAGGACTTGACGCGGAGGAGGGTCTGGCCCTCCTCGACGGTCTCCTCGGGAGAGACGAGCACCTCGGCCACGGTGCCGGCCTCGGGGCACTCGACGGGAATCTCCATCTTCATGGACTCGAGCACGATCACTTCCTGGCCCGCGCTCACGGGGGCGCCGGCGCTGACCAGCACCTCGAAGACGGAACCGGACATGGGGGCGGGGATGTCGATGACGGCCACGGCGCCACTCTACCGCGCGGGAGGCGCGAGGGGCGAGGGTGGAGGGTCAAGATTGCGGGGGGTTGTGGGGCTGCCCATACTGAAACGCAGTCATGGTGGAGATGGCCCCTGCCGTCGCCGAACGCGCCGTGGAGTTGGAACGGCTCTGCCGGCTTCATCGCGTCCAGCGGCTGGACCTGTTCGGCTCGGCGGCGACGGGCGCCTACCGCGCCGACGAGAGCGACCTCGACTTTCTCGTAGAGTTCAAGCCGACCGACATCCTCGGCGCGCGAGCGGACTCCTACTTCGGCCTGCTGGAGGCGCTGGAGGAACTGTTCGGGCACCCAGTAGACCTGGTGGTGGAGTCGGCCATCGATAACCCCTACTTCCGGGAGTCCGTGGAGGAGTCCAGGACGCCGCTTTATGCAGCCTGAGTCGAAGAAGTATCTCTTCGACATCCAGAAAGCGGCCCGCCTGATCGGGGAATGCTCCGCCGACAAGACGTTCGCGGACTACATGCGCGACCCGATGTTGCGCGCGGCCATCGAGCGAGAGTTCACCATCATCGGCGAGGGCGATGTCGCAGTTGGCCCGTCGCGACGAGGCCTCTGCGGCCCGCATCACCGACTCCAGTCGAATCATCGCGTTCCGCAACGTCCTTGTTCACGGGTATACGTTCGTAGATAGCCGGCTGGTCTGGCAGGCCGTGACCGAGGAGCTGCCGACGCTTCTCAGGGAGGTCGAGACCCTTCTGGGCGAGGACTGAACGCCCCGCCCTAGCACGGCTCGCGCCTCGCGCGGGAGGCTGTACACTTTCGTGACGGGCCTGCTTCCCATAAGAGGGGGGAGCGCCCGGAGCGAGTCCACCATGCCAGTTGTCGTGGTTGTTGGTGGGCAGTGGGGCGACGAAGGCAAGGGCCGGATCGTCGACCTGCTGGCCCGAAAGGCGCGTGTCGTCGCGCGGTACTCGGCGGGGAACAACGCCGGGCATACGATCGTAAACGAGCTCGGGGAGTTCAAGCTGCACGTGGTGCCGGCCGGCATCTTCTACCCGGAAAAGACGTGCATCATCGGGAACGGCGTGGCCGTCGACCCGGAGGTGCTGCTGGGGGAGATCTCGCAGCTGGAGTCGCGGGGAATCGACACGAGCAAGCTGGCGGTGAGCGCTCGCGCGCAGGTGGTGATGCCCTGGCACCGGCTGATCGACCGCCTGGAGGAGGAGCGGCTGGGGGCGGACGCCATCGGAACGACGGGGAAGGGCATCGGGCCGTGCTTCACCGACAAGGTGGCGCGGCGGGGCATCCGCATCGTCGACCTGCTGGAGCCAGAGGACCTGCTCTCGCGCATGCGCTCGGTGGTGGACTACCAGAACCGCGTGATCACGGGCGTGTACAACGGGGAGCCGATCGACTTCGACGAGTGCTTCCAGCAGTACCAGGAGTTCGGGCAGCGGCTGAAGTCGTTCGTGGCGGATACGCAGGCGATCGTGTCGGAGGCGCTGCACGCGGGCGAGTACGTGCTGCTTGAAGGAGCGCAGGGCTCGCTGCTCGACCTGGATCACGGGACGTACGAGTACGTGACCTCGAGCGTGCCGAGCAGCACGGCGGGCGGGGCGACGCTGGGCGTGGGCATCGGGCCGACGGACGTGCAGCGGGCGGTGGGGGTGTTCAAGAGCTACTGCACGCGGGTGGGGAACGGGCCCTTCCCGACGGAGCTGTTCGGGGAGATGGCGGACAAGCTGCGGGACCACGGCAAGGAGTTCGGCCGGGGCGAGTACGGCACGACGACAGGACGCCCGCGGCGCATCGGCTGGCTGGACACGGTGGCGGCGCGGTACTCGGTGCGCTTCAACGGGCTTTCGGCGCTGGCTTTGACGCGGCTCGACGTGCTCGACGGCCTGCCCTCGCTGAAGCTGTGCACGGCCTACGAGATCGACGGCAAGATGGTGAAGACGATGCCGGCGAGCGCCTCGGCGCTGAGGCGGGCGAAGCCGGTCTACGAAGAGCTCCCGGGCTGGGACGACCCGACCTCGGGCGTGCGCGCCTTCGACGACCTGCCCCAGGAGGCGCAGGTCTACATCCGGCGGGTGGAGTCGCTGCTGGGGGTCCCGGTGGACCTGATCTCGGTTGGCCCGGAGCGCGAGCAGGCGATCATCGTCAACCCGATCTTCTAGAAGAGCGCCGCGCTGCCGCGCGGCTGACGAGAGCGCTCGCTTCGCTCTCTGAGAAGAGCGGCGGCTGCGCCGCCTGAGGAGAGCGCGCGGCGATTGCCGCGCTGAGTGGGGCTAGAGGTCGGTGAGGAAGCGCGCGAGGGCGGCCTTACGTTCGGGGGTGGTCATCATCGTGTTGGTGACGGCGCAGGTGAGGCCGAGGGCTTCGATCTCGTGGGCGAGGGCGCGGTCCTCGTCGTCGATGACCATGACGTCGACGAGGTCGCGGTAGATCTCGGCGACGCCGAGGGCGGAGACCTGATGGCCGAGGCTGGCGAGCATCTTCGCGGCAGGGCCCTTGATCGCCTGGCCACCGACGATGGGGCTGATGCCGATGCGCCGGGCGTTGCTCTCGACGACGGCCTCGCGCACGCCCGGGATGGCGAGGATGGGGCCGATGCTGACGAAGGGGTTGCTGGGGGCGATGATAAGGCGGTCAGCCTCGCGGATGGCTCCGAGGACGCCGGGGGCGGGGGCGGCTTCGGCGGCGCCGGCGAAGCGCACGCTGGTGACGTCGGGCTCGGTCGCGAGGCGCACCATGTAGTCCTGGAAGTCGAGCTCGCCCTCGGCGGTGAGCACGTGGGTGGCGACGCGCTCGTTGGTGACAGGCAGGATGGTCGAGGCGACGCCGAAGGCCCCCGTCAGCTCCGCGACGATCTCGTGCATGGGGCGGCCTTCGCGGAGGAGGCGGGTGCGGTGGACGGCGGTGGCGACGTCGCGATCACCGAGGTTGAACCAGCGCCCGTAGCCGAACCGCCGCAGGGCGTCGACAACGTCGAAGGTGTCGCCTTTGAGGCCCCAGCCAGTCTCGGGATTGACGACGCCGGCAAGGGAGTAGAGGACGATGTCGGTATCGGGGGAGACGTGCAGACCGAACATCTCGACGTCGTCGGCGACGTTGGAGACGACGGTAACGGAGGCGGGGTCGACGACCTGCACGAGTCCCTGGAGGAAGCGGGCAGCGCCCACGCCGCCGGCGAGCACGGTGTCCATGGGGCGTCATTGTAGGGGCGGGAAGCGTGGCGGCTGGCAAGGGCCATAGCGACTTTGCTATAGTTTGGAGGTGCCATGGGCCGTGCGGACATTCACGTCGGACACAGGAACGAAGCCGGTGGACGACTGGATGCGAAGTCTCGACCCAGAGGCTCGGGCTGCCGTTGTGAATGTTGTTGATCTGCTGGAGGAACACGGCGCCGCGCTTGCGCTTCCGCACGCTCGGCCTCTGGGCGAGGGATTGTGGGAACTGCGTGCTCGAAGCCCAGGAGGGATCCAGCGTGTGATCTACTTTCACTGGTTCGGGCGCACCTTCGGGCTCCTCCATGGTTTCACCAAGAAGACGCGACAAACACCACGGACCGAGATCGACACAGCACGGAGACGGCAAGCCACGTGGCTTGCAAGGGAGCGAGGCACACCTCGCAACAAATGACGGCTTGAGAAGGTAAGGCAGGGCGAGCTCTACGCTCGCTGGAGGTGACTGTCGTGACCGAGTGGAAAGACCTCAGAGCGGAACTGCTTGCAGACCCGGAGACACGCGTTGCCTATGACGCGATCAGGCCGCAGTACCAGCTTGCGAGCCTGCTGATCACGCTGCGGCGAGTGACCGGGCTCTCTCAGGCTGCGGTCGCAAAGCGGGCGGGGATGACCCAGCCGGAGATTTCCCGGATCGAGGCGGCCGAAGTGCAGCCCACGTGGCGAACCATTCAGCGGCTGCTCGCGGCCTTCGACGCAGAAATCGAGGTCAAGGTTCGTGGCGCCGACGGAGAGGTTGAGAGCCTGGCCCTGGAGCCACCCTCGCTGGCGGCCGTTCGCTGAACCAAGCGCGAGAGCGGGAAGTGGCGCCCCCGGCAGGACTCGAACCCACAACCCCCTGGTCCGAAGCCAGGTGCTCTATCCGTTGAGCTACGGAGGCGTGCTTCAAGCTTACTACGCGGGTCCGCACGCGCCCGATGGCGCAGGAGGCCGCTAAGCTGGGGGCATGGGCGAGGCTTCACCGTTCATGCAGCGGGCGCTGGCGGCGGCGCGGGAGGTGCGGGGACGCACGAGCCCCAATCCCTGGGTGGGCGCAGCTCTGGTGCGCGGGGACAGGGTGGTAGCGGAAGGGGCGACCTCGCCGGACGGGGGCCCGCATGCGGAGGCGCTGGCGCTTGGAGGCGGGGAGCGGGGCGGCACCCTGTACGTGACGCTCGAGCCGTGCGCGCCCTTCCCGGGGAAGCGGACACAGCCGTGTGCGGAGGCGATCATCGAGGCGGGGATCGAGCGGGTGGTGGTGGCGTTGCTGGATGCGGAACCGCGCGTGCGGGGACGAGGAGTGGAGATGCTGCGCGAGGCGGGCATCGAGGTCGAAGTCGGGGACGGAGCGGCGGAAGCGGAGGCGCTCCTGCGGCCGTACCTGAAGCAGCGGGAAACGGGACGGCCGTACGTGATCGCGAAGTTCGCAGCGACGCTCGACGGCCGCATCGCGGCGGCGGGCGGTGATTCGCAGTGGATTACGGGGGAGGCGGCGCGGGAGCTGGCGCACGAGCAGCGCGCCTGGGTCGACGCGGTACTGGTGGGTAGCGGCACGGCGCTGGCGGACGACCCGTCGTTGACGGCGCGTCCCCGGGGGGTCGTGTCGGAGCGGCAACCGCTACGGGTCGTGCTCGACGGGCGCGGGCGGCTCTCGCCGGAGGCGAAGCTGTTCTCGGAGCCGGGCAGGACGCTGGTCGCGACCTCGTACGAGGCGGTGGCGGAGTGGAAGGCCGCGATCGCCGCGGCGGGGGCGCAGGTGGTGGAGTGCGAGCACGACGGGGCGGGGCTGAATCTCCACCAGCTGCTGGCGGCGCTGGCGGCCAGGGGCGTGCTGTCCATCTGGGCGGAGGGGGGCGGGGCGGTGCTGGGCTCGCTTCTCGAGGGCGGGCACGTGGACGAGGTGTGGGCGTTCCTCGCTCCGAGCATCATGGGCGGGGACGGGCTGGCGGCGGTGGCGGCGGCGGGCGTGGCGCGGGCAGGGGACGCCTTCCGGCTGCGGGAGCGCACCGTGGAGGAGGTCGGCAACGACATTCTCGTGCGGGGGTACGCGGGGGACTGGTCGCCGCAGGTACAGTAGGGACAGCAGCGACGGGGAGGAGCGGAGCCGTGGCGAAGTACTGGATGGTGACGCAGGGACCCGAGATCTTCGGGAAGACGCGCGAGCTGGGGTTCGCGCGGCACGCCTTCAAGAGCACGCGCAGCAAGATGGTGTACCGCATCGAGGCGGGCGACGCCCTCGTGTTCTACGTGACGGGGAAGAAGCAGATCGCGGGGGCGGTGCGGGTCAACTCGGGAATCGTGGAGGAGAGCACCCGCATCTGGCAGAGCAACAAGAAGCCGGACGAGCTGTATCCGTTCCGGGTGGATACGGAGCCGCTGGTGGAGCTGGACGAGGAGCAGTGGCTGGATGCGGAGCCGTACCACGACCGCATGGAGTGGACGCAGCGCTGGCCGCGGGAGCACTGGACGCTGGCGTACCAGGGCAACCTGCGAGAGATCACGGAGGCAGATTTCGAGCTGCTGCTGGCGGACCTGCAGGAGGCGGCGCGGACCGCTCCGGCGAAGGCGTAGGGCTTCCGGATGGGCAGACCATTGCCCGCGGGTGGCGACGGTTGGTAGGATTCCGCGACTACCACGGGCTGGGGTGGAGGATATGGAAGAACTGCCACGCTGCCGTCGCTGTGACGACGGTGATCTCGTTCCCTTTTCCGACTTCGGAAGTCAGGGCGCGCCCATTCACTGGAAGGCATGGGCGTGCACGAATCCGGAGTGCGGCTACAACATGAAGATTCGGAACGGCGATCTGTTTATCGACGAGCCGATCAACGACGGGGCGTACTACTCGGGACGGCGCTAGCGCCTGCCCCGGGGCCGCCGTAGGCTGAGCGCGATGCCCGCTGAACACTCGACGAAGGTTTACGAGTCGCTGCCGCTTCACGACGTCACTGGCGTGGAGGAGGAGCTGCAGCAGACCGTGCTCGTGACGAGCGTGGACCAGGTGCTGAACTGGGCGCGGCGCTCGTCGCTCTGGCCGGCGATGTTCGGGCTGGCGTGCTGCGCGATGGAGATGATCGCGACGGCGATGCCGCGCTACGACATCGCGCGCTTCGGGGCGGAGATCTTCCGGGCCTCGCCGCGGCAGGCAGACCTGCTGATCGTGCCGGGCACGGTGACGTGGAAGATGGCGCCGGCGGTGCGGCGCGTGTGGCTGCAGATGCCGGAGCCGAAGTGGGCGATCGCGATGGGCGGCTGCGCCACCATGGGCGGGCCCTTCGCCTACGCCTACAGCGTGACGCCGGGCGTGAACGTGCTGCTGCCGGTGGACGTGTACGTGCCGGGCTGCCCGCCACGGCCGGAATCGCTGCTGACGGGGTTGATGCTCCTCCAGGACAAGATCAAGGAGGACTCGATCGGCGAGGGCTGGCAGCGTCGCGATGTGGAGCCGCAGTTCCACCGCTACCTGCCCGAGGGCGACCCCATCCGGAGCGAGCTGGAATCGCTCTGGCCGCCGTACGTGGACTACGACAAGCCGCCGACCGATCCGTTCGACGACGCCAGCTAGCGCACAGTCGAGTACCCCGCACGCGAGGCCGGGGCAGTAGGCCCCTGGGACTGACACGAATGTGGGGGGCTGGGGAAATTCGGCACCCCAGCCGGTAGATTGGATCCATGACGAGGAGAGGGCGGGGGCGGCCCCCTCACCCCGACGTGCTGACGCCTGCCGAGTGGCGTGTCCTGAACGAGGTTCGCACGGGGGCGACGAACGCCGAGGTCGCCGTGCGCCTCGGTCTCAGCCTCGCGACGGTCAAGTTCCACATCCGCAACATCCGCAGCAAGCTCGAACTAGGCGACCGGGAAGCCATGGTGGCCTGGGAGCGCGAACCGGAAGCCGTGGCGCAGCCCGTGGGGCGTCGCTGGCTGCTGGCTCCCCTCGGGATGCTTCTCGGGTTCTGGAAGCCGGTCGTGGGGACGGCGGCAGTGGTGGCGGTGGGAGGGGCGGCGGTCGCTGGGGGAGTGCTGGCCTACACCCTTGCGAACGACGGGGAGGGTGAGGCGCCGGCGCCGGCAAGCGCGTCGACAGCAACGGCCACACCCGACGCCAGCGCGACGGTCACACCCGACGCCAGCGCGACGGTCCCACCCGACGCCAGCGCGACGGTCCCACCCGACGCCACCGCCACACCCGACACCACCGCCACACCCGACACCACCGCCACACCCCGCGAGGCCGCCACGCCGGGCGACAGCCAGGACGAGAGCGGTGTGTCCGTGACGTTCTGGGGAGAGGTTCCGGAAGACCGGCAGGCCGAGCTCAGCGAGCAGGTGGCTGACATCGTCCGGTTCTACGACGTGCGCTTCGGCATCCGCGTGCCGGACCTCAGCATCCACATCGCGAGCGACGAGCAGGCCTTTGCGACGGCGCTGGGAAGAGAGCTCGACTACGAGACGCGCTGGGTGCCGGCGCTCCACGAGGATGGGGCGATCTTTGTCCATGCGGAGAAGACGGCGAACACGATCGAGCGATACTACTTCGAGGCGTTTGAGGCCCTCGTGGCGGAAGGACGGGACCTGGGTCCGGAGTGGCTGGCGGAGGGGGCGGCGGTTTACATGGGCCACCTCTTTCGCGAATGGAGGGGCACCATGGAGCTCAAGGGGGCGCGCAACCACTGGCGGCTCATGGCAAGCAGCGACCCCACGCCCCTCGAGGACCTTGAGCGTTGGTCGCCAACGGACGCCGAGTGGTCCGGCACCGAGACCCTGTCGACCGCGACGCTGGCGGCGGACTGGCTGGTGGCCCAGGCAAGGCCGGACGCCCTGGTCGAGTACTACCGGGCGCTGCCCAACAGCGAGAGCTGGCAGGACGCGTTCGAGGCGACATTCGGTTTCTCCGTGCAGGACGCCTACGAGGGCTTCGCCATCCACCGCACCGCGGTCGTGAGCACCCATGCGACCATCCTCGGCGTCATCCGGGGGCCGAACGGCACACGGCTTTCCTCCGCGTCGCTCTTCGTTGGCGCGGTCTACCTCGATGGCAGCGGGAGCGTGGGAACGAGTGCCAACCTGGACGGCACATTCAGGTTCAACGCGCAGAACCGCCCGCTTCGGCTGGAAGTCAGCTTCACCTGCCCGGGTGCGTGGCGAGGGCTCGGTTGGTACGAGGAAGAGGGAGGACTCACAACCGAGGGGGAGGAAGCCGCAATTCTCGGGGGGGACGGGGAGGACATCCGCGGCATCGTGATTGAGTTGCCCGCCCCGCACAGGGAGCTCGCGGAGGCTTGTTCGTCCGAGCCTTCGGAGTCCTGACCGTGCAGTCCAGGGCTGGGGTTATTCGAAGGGTCAGCCGGTAGATTGGCAGCCATGGCGGTACGGGAGCGCGACGGCAAGCCCATCGAGGAGATCCTGAGCGCGGGAGAGCAACGCGTCTTCCGGGAACTGGTGGCGGGGGCGACGGACGAGGAGATCTCGGAACGCCTGAACCTGGGCATCACGACCGTCCGGTACCACATCCGGAACTCGATCCGGAGGATGGAGGTGGCGGACCGGGCGGCGCTCCTCGCGCTGGGGTCGGGGGCGGCGCCCCAGCTGGAGCCCGAGGCCGATGTGGAGCCGTCGCCCAGTGGGGAGGGGTTGCAGGCGGTGGCGAGGGAGACGGGAGGGAGCCGGAGCCGAGGTCTGCCCGTGTGGCTGCTGCCGGTCGTGGTGGTGGTGGCGGTGGGGGCG
>VXPF01000057.1 GCA_009839725.1 Dehalococcoidia bacterium
GGGGTGGAGGAGGGGTCGGGGGTACCGGACTCGGGGGAGCCGTCCACGTCGCTCACCGGTCCGAGAGGGCGGCGATGGCGCGGCTATGGCCCTCTGCCAGGGCGGCATCGATGCCGCCCGGGTCGCGGGCGCCGGCCTCGGCGAGGTCGGGGCGGCCACCGCCGCCCCCGCCAGCGGCCTTCGCGACGTCGCGCACGATGTTGCCAGCGTGGACGCCGGCCTCGACGAGGTCGGGAGTAGCGGCGACGACGAAGGCGGGGCGGTCGTCGATGACGGCCGCGAGGACAAGGAGGGAGGGGGTGAGGCGACGGCGGAGGTCGTCGGCGAGCTCCTTGAGTGCTTCACGCGAGGCGGCCTGCACGGGGGCCACGACGAGGTGGGCATCGCCGATGCGCTCGGCGGCTTCGGCGAGCTCGGCGCTCTGATCGGCCGCCTGGGCGCGCTGCAGGTCGGCGACCTGGGAGCGGAGGCCGGCAAGCTCTTCCTGGATGCCCTCGATGCGGGCCTCCAGGTCGGCGGGCGGAGTCGAGAGGCGCTCGGCAAGGCGCTGCAGGCGAGCGTGCTGGTCGAGGAGGAAGCGCTCGGCGGAGGCGCCGGAAAGCGCCTCGATGCGGCGCGTTCCGGCGGCGACGGCGGACTCCCGCAGGATGTGGACGAGGCCGAGCTCGCCGGTCTGGCCGACGTGCGTGCCGCCACAAAGCTCGGCGCTGAAGGGCGTGCCCTCGCCGCCAATTTCGACGACACGGACCTCGGCGCCGTACTTGTCGCCGAAGAAGGCGAGGGCGCCGTCGTCGATGGCCTGCTGGTAGGTGGTCATGCGCCACTCGACGGGCCGGTTCTCGCGGATGAGGCCGTTCACGAGGGACTCGACCTCGTCGAGTGACTCGCGGGGGGCGCTCTCGAGGTGGGTGAAGTCGAAGCGGAGGCGCTCGTCGGCGACGAGGGAGCCCTGCTGGCGGACGTGCTGGCCGAGGATGGAGCGGAGGCCGGCGTGGAGGAGGTGGGTGGCGGTGTGGTTGCGGGTGACGCCCGCTCGCCAGGCCAGATCGACCTCGGCGCGGATGGCGTCATCGCGGCGGAGCTCGCCCTCGATGACCGAGCCGCTGTGGACGATGGCGCCGCTCGCCGCCTGCGTGTCCTCGACCTGGAAAACGCCTCCCGCGGAGACCAAGAGGCCGCGGTCGCCAAGCTGACCGCCCCCTTCGGGGTAGAAGGGGGTCGAGTCGAGAACAACCTCCGCTTTCGTTCCGGCGGAGATGACCTCGGCGGCGCCGCTGTCGGCGAGGATGACAACAGGCGTCGCCTCGCCGGTGACGTTCTCCCAGCCCGTGAAGGCGCTGTGGTCGCCGCCGATGGCGGCAAGGTCGGGGCGGTCGCCGCCACCGAGGAGCATGGCCGCCTCGCGGGCGCTGCGGCGTTGCCGTTCGAGGGCGGCCTCGAAGCCCTCGCCATCGACGGTGAAGTCGCGGACGGCGGCGATCTCACGGGTCAGCTCGATGGGCAGGCCGAAGGTGTCGTACAGGGCGAAGGCTTCGTCACCGGGGACCACCTGCTCGCCTGCGTGCTCGAGGCGGTAGAGCAGGAATTCGAGGCGCTGGGAAGCGGCCGAGAGGGTGCGGAGGAAGCGGTCCTCTTCGCCGCCGATGGCGCGCAGGATGAAGTCGCGCGCCTCCTCGAGGTGGGGATAGGCGGGGCCGAGCTTCCCGATGGAGGCCTCGACGAGACGGTGGAGGAAGGGTTCGTCCACACCTTCCCGGCGGGCCATGTAGACGGCGCGGCGGAGGATGCGGCGGAGGACGTAGCCCCGGCCCTCGTTGCTGGGCACGACGCCGTCGCCGACGAGGAGGGTAGCGGCGCGGGCGTGCTCGGACATCGCACGGATGGCGCGGCCCTGGGAAGAGCTGGCGCGCCCGCCGAGGTAATCGGCGCCAACGATGGCGGCCGCCTCCTCGAGGATGGGAAGGAAGATGTCCGTCTCGAAGATCGAACTCTTGCCCTGCTGGATGGCGGCAACTCGCTCCAGTCCGCTGCCGGTATCGATGTTCTTCTTGGGGAGGTCGGTGAGGGAGCCATCCTCGTGGCGGAAGTTCTGCATGAGGACGAGGTTCCAGTACTCAAGGAAGCGCTCGCCATCAGCGGCGGGGTTGGCGCCCTCGACGCCGCGCTCGGGGAAGTAGTCGTAGAAGATCTCGGTGTTGGGACCGCAGGGGCCGACGGGCCCGCTGTACCAGTAGTTCTCGGACTCGTCGTAGCGGTGGATGCGCTCGTGGGGGACGCCGGTCTCGCGCCACGCCGCGTAGGCCTCGTCGTCGTCGTCGTGAATGCTGACGTGGATGCGCTCGGGCGGGAGCTGGTAGACGCGCGTGCTCAGATCCCAGGCCCAGGCGATGGCCTCGACCTTGAAGTAGTCGCCGAAGCTGAAGTTGCCGAGCATCTCGAAGGCGGTGCAGTGGCTGAAGTCCCCGACCTCTTCGATGTCGGTGACGCGGAAGGCGCGCTGGACGGTGGTGGCGCGGCGCACGGGGGGGTCGTCCTGGCCCGTGAAGTAGGGCTTGAACTGCTGCATGCCGGCGGTTGTGAAGAGGGTGGTCGGGTCGCCAACAGGGACGAGGGGCCAGGGGGGAAGCTGGCGGTGGTCGCGCTCGGCGAAGAAGTCCACGAACGCAGCGCGAATCTCGTCGGAAGTCCGTGGGGGAGAAGGCATCGCTGCCTTCGGATGCTACGAGCGCAACCCGCCGGGTGTCGAGCGGAGAAGCGGGCTTGCTCCTTGACAACGCCTTATGCCCTACTAGCATGTGCGACGCACACCGCCGCAACGCCTATGAGCGACGATCCCGATCCCCACGAACGCGATCCTCTTCCTTTAGCCGGTCTCCCCGAGCGCGCCCGACGCCGCGCACGGTCGTGCGCACGATGAGCGGAGGGCTGGGAGTCGTCGTGCTCGCCGGGGAGCAGAGCGAGGCCATGGTGTCGGACATGGCGCCGGCGCTCCATCGGGTGGCGGGAACGCCCGCGGCGCAGTACGTGATCGACGCCGCACGGAGGCTCGACCCGGCGACGCTGGTCGTCGTGGGCGACGAGGGGGGACAGGGGGAGGACGCGCTGAGCGGCGCGGACGCGTTTCTGGCCGGACCGCGCGAGCTATTCCAGTCGCTCGGGGAGTGCGAGGCGACGCTGTTCGTCTGGGGCGATACGCCCTTGCTGGATCCCTCCGCCATGCTGGCCGTTGTGAAGCGGCGCGAGGAGACACGAGCGAAACGGGCCTACCTGACCAGCGCAGGCGGGGACGACGTCGCCGTGTGCGTTGACACCGCCTGGCTCGTGGAGCAGGACCCCCGGGGCGAGAGCTTCACGGCCTGGCTGGTCGAGCGGGCGGAGTCGGACAGGAGCGCCGCTGCGACGGTCGCGGCGGGAGACGAGGCGAGCCTGCGGCTCGTGAACCGCCAGGCGCTGGCGCTGGCGGAAGGGCTCGTACGGGAACGACTCATCGCGCGCCACCAGGAGGCGGGCGTGACCTTTCGTGACCCATATTCGGTGTACGTGGACCGCGGCGTACGGCTGGAGGCGGACGTGGTGGTCGAGCCGAACTGCTACCTGTACGGGGAGACTTCGGTGGCGACGGGGGCGGTGGTCGGGCCGGGGGCGACCCTGCGGAACGCGAGCATCGGGGCAGGGAGCCGGGTCGAGCACTCGGTGGTGGAGGACTCGACGGTGGGGGAGGGGACGACGGTGGGGCCGTTCGCGCACGTGCGGGCAGGAGCGGCGATCGGGGACGGCTGCGAGATTCACAACTACGCGGAGGTGAAGAACTCGGTCGTGGGCGACGGAGTGAAGATGCATCACTTCAGCTACCTGGGGGATGCGGACGTGGGCGAGGGGGCGAACATCGGGGCGGGCGCGGTGACGGTGAACTTCGACGGGACGGAGAAGCACCGGACGCACATCGGCAACCGGGCCTTCGTAGGCTGCGACACGATGCTGATCGCACCGGTCTCGGTGGGAGACGGCGCCTTCACGGCGGCGGGGGCGGTGGTGACGCGGGACGTGGAGCCGGGCGTACGGGTGGCGGGAGTGCCGGCGCGGGTGCTTCCCGGGAAGGAGGAGAGCTAGGGATGGAAACGGGTGAGATCGTGGCCATCGTGGTGATTTTCGCGGCGTCGGTGGTGCTGGCGCTGGTGGCGGGCGCGGAGACGGCGCTGGAGCGGACGAACGTGGCGCGCATCCAGTCGCTGGCCCGGCAGGGGAACCCGGCGGCGCTGCGCATCGTGGGGACGGTGGAGCGGCCGCTCGAGCCGCTGGGGCCGCTGACGACGGCACGGATCCTGGCAGCGGCGGGTGTTGTCTCAGCCTTCGCGTACATCGGGGCGGTGGAGCTGGGTACCGGGGGCGCTGCCTGGATAGGCATCGCCGGGGGCGTGTGCGCGGCGCTCGTGCAGATGACGGTGGGCACGTGGGCGGCGCGGCGACCGGAGTACTCGGTGCTGCAGCTGCACCGCGTGATCGTGGCGGCGCGCTGGGTGTTCGCGGCGCCCGCCTGGGTGCTGAGCGTGCCGGCGCGGGTGATCGCGGCGCCGCTGCAGGGCGTGGGGCCGGGTTCGCAGAACGAAGACATCCTGGCGCTGCTCGAACGGGAGGAGGCGAGCGGGGGCGTGGAAGAGGAAGAGGAGCGCATGATCCGCGGGATCATCGGGCTGGAGGACAAGACGGCGCGGGAGGTGATGGTGCCCCGCATCGACATCGTCGCGACGGAGGTGGAGGCGAGCGTGAGCGAGGCGGCGCGGCTGGCGACGGAGCGGGGGTTCAGCCGGATTCCCGCCTACGGGGAGAGCATCGACGACATCGCCGGGCTGGCGTACGCGAAGGACATGCTGGACGCGATCCTCTCGGGGCAGGACGCATCGCTGCGCGCGCTGCTGCGGGAAGCGGTGTTCATCCCGGAGACGAAGCACGCCGACGAGCTGCTGAAGGAGATGCGGGCGAACCGAACGCACCTGGCGATCGTGGTCGACGAGTACGGGGGGACGGCGGGGCTGATCACGATCGAGGACCTCATCGAGGAGATTGTTGGAGAGATCGAGGACGAGTACGACGTGGCCGGTCCGGCGATGGAGCAGATCTCGGAGGACGAGGTGCTGCTCGACGCGAGCATGCCGGCGGAGGTGCTCGAGGAGCTGTTCGACTACACGGCGGAGAGCGAGGACTTCGACACCGTGGGCGGGTTCGTGATCCATGAGCTGGGACGGCTGCCGGCGGTGGGCGACGAGGTGCAGGTGGACGGGCTGAGGTTGCGGGTGCTGAGCATGTCGGGGCGGAGGCTGCGGAGGCTGCGGGTGGCGCGGGAGGGCGCGAGCGCCTGACAGGAACGTGCTAGAGTCGGCCCGCAATGGTTGGAGTCGACAGCGAGAGGGCGCAGTGGATCGCACTGCGGCGAGCCGGTCTGGGCTCTGAGAGCTTCAGGAGCCTGATCGCCTACTTCGGGAGCATCGGGGAGGCGTGGGAGGCGCCCGCGGGGGCGGCGCGGGAGGCGGGGCTCCGGGCCCAGTACGTGCGCGGGTTCGAGCGGGCGAGGCGGGAGTTCGCGCCGGAGCAGGAGATCGAGGCGCTGGAAGCGCACGGGGTCCGGACGCTGACCTGGGAGGACGAGGCGTATCCCTCGCTGCTGGAGGAGATCCCGCAGAGCCCGCCGGTGTTGTTCGTGCGGGGGAGCGCGGGGCCTCAGTTCGAGCAGTCGCTGGCGGTGGTGGGGACGAGGAGGGTGACGGCGTACGGGCGCGAGGTGTGCGAGCAGTTCTGCGGGGCGGTGGCGCGGGCGGGGGTGGCGATCGTGAGCGGACTGGCGCGGGGCATCGACTCGATCGCGCACCGGGTGGCGGTGGACGAGGGGACGCCCACGGTGGCGGTGCTGGCGGGCGGGATCGATGGCATCTACCCGCGCGAGAACGCGGGCCTGGCGGAGCGAGTGATGGCGCACGGGTGCGTGATCTCGGAGTACCCGCCCGGGGTGAAGACGCGCTCCGACTACTTCCCCCGGCGCAACCGGATTATCTCGGGGCTTGCGCGGGCGACGCTCGTGATCGAGGCGGGGATGACGAGCGGGGCGCTGCACACGGCGCACCACGCGCTGGAGCAGAACCGGGAGGTGCTGGCGGCGCCGGGGAGCGTGTTCTCGCAGCAGAGCGCGGGGACCAACCGGCTGATCCGGGAGAGCGCGGCGAAGCTGGTGGGGTCGGCGGAGGAGCTGTGCGAGGAGCTGAACCTGCTCAGCCTGGGGACGCAGCTCGCGCTGGGAAGGGCGCAGCCGGCCGGCGGGGAGGCGGTGGCGCAGGAGTCGGCGGCGCCAGCGGTAGCAACAAGCCCGGAGGAGGGGCGGGTGCTGCGCTGGCTGGAGGAGGGACCGCTGCACGTGGACGAGGTGGCGCGGCGAGCGGAGATGCCGATCCACGAGGTGACGGGGGCGCTGCTGACGTTGGAGCTGCGAGGCCTGGTGCGGCAGCAGGAGCCGCTGACGTACCTGCGAACGAGCGGGGCGGGGAGATGATCAGGCGGGTTCGCGAATTGACACGCCAGGGGGGCGAGACTATTCTTATCCGTCGGGCCTTCTTGAGGGCCCAGCGGACTTTAACAACTGGATAGCGGACGAAAGAGAACGTCTGGGAACCCGTCAAGGGAATTAACTCAGGCTTCGGTCTGAGTGCTCTTACGGAGAGTTTGATCCTGGCTCAGGACAAACGCTGGCGGCGTGTATTAGGCATGCAAGTCGAGCGAGAAGCCGGCCTTCGGGCTGGTGGAGAGCGGCGGACGGGTGAGTAACACGTGGGTAACCTGCCCTGGAGTGGGGGATAACCCGGCGAAAGCCGGGCTAATACCGCATACGACTCCCGATGCGAGATCGGGTAGTGAAAACTCCGGTGCTCCGGGAGGGGCCCGCGGCCGATTAGCTAGTTGGTGAGGTAACGGCCCACCAAGGCGACGATCGGTAGCTGGTCTGAGAGGATGATCAGCCACACGGGGACTGAGAACGGCCCCGACTCCTACGGGAGGCAGCAGCTAAGAATCTTGCGCAATGGGCGAAAGCCTGACGCAGCAACGCCGCGTGCGGGAGGAAGGCCTTCGGGTTGTAAACCGCTTTTGCGAGGGAAGAAGTTCTGACGGTACCTCGCGAATAAGTCACGGCTAACTACGTGCCAGCAGCCGCGGTAATACGTAGGTGACAAGCGTTGTCCGGATTTACTGGGCGTAAAGCGCCCGCAGGCGGCCCGGCAAGTTTCAGGTGAAATCTCCCGGCTCAACCGGGAGGGGTCCTGGAAAACTGCCAGGCTTGAGGCAGGGAGGGGAATGCGGAATTTCCGGTGTAGCGGTGAAATGCGTAGATATCGGAAGGAACACCAGCGGCGAAGGCGGCATTCTGGCCCTGTCCTGACGCTCAGGGGCGAAAGCGTGGGGAGCGAACCGGATTAGATACCCGGGTAGTCCACGCCGTAAACGATGAGCACTAGCTGTCGGGGGTATCGACCCCCTCGGTAGCGAAGCTAACGCGATAAGTGCTCCGCCTGGGGACTACGGCCGCAAGGCTAAAACTCAAAGGAATTGACGGGGGCCCGCACAAGCAGCGGAGCGTGTGGTTTAATTCGATGGTACGCGAAGAACCTTACCCGGATTTGACATGCATGTGGTACTGATGTGAAAGCTGAGGGACCCTTCGGGGAGCATGCACAGGTGTTGCACGGCCGTCGTCAGCTCGTGCCGTGAGGTGTTGGGTTAAGTCTCGCAACGAGCGCAACCCCTGTCGTCAGTTGTACTTTTCTGACGAGACTGCCGGGAAACCCCCGGAGGAAGGAGGGGATGATGTCAGGTCAGCGTGGCCCTTACGTCCGGGGCTACACACACGCTACAATGGGTGGTCCAACGGGTCGCGAAACCGCGAGGTGGAGCTAATCCCATCAAAGCCATCCTCAGTTCGGATTGCAGGCTGAAACTCGCCTGCATGAAGCCGGAGTTGCTAGTAACCGCAGGTCAGCACTACTGCGGTGAATACGTTCCCGGGCCTTGTACACACCGCCCGTCACGTCATGAAAGTTGGCAATACCTGAAGCCGCTCGGCTAACCGCAAGGAAGCAGGCGTCGAGGGTAGGGCCAGCGATTGGGACGAAGTCGTAACAAGGTAGCCGTAGCGGAAGCTGCGGCTGGATCACCTCCTTTCTAGGGAGTACGCCCTGTCGGTAAGACACGCCGTAACGGTGTTACGGAGTGCGGCGGGGACGATCCCAGGTCGATCACCTCGAGTTTCGATTCGGGGTGTTTCCTGAAGGCCTCCAGGCGGCCTTCTTCCGTCCGCTATTCAGCTCTTAAAGGCCGTGCCGGCCCAAGGGGGGCCATTAGCTCAGCTGGTTAGAGCGCAGTCCTGATAAGACTGAGGTCTCTGGTTCGAGTCCAGAATGGCCCACCACTCTGGCGCCGGGCGCAAGGGGCCGTAGCTCAGCTGGGAGAGCGCCGCCTTTGCAAGGCGGAAGTCGGGAGTTCGAGTCTCCTCGGCTCCACCAAGCTCCCTTGGGACAACGGCAAGAGCAGGCTTCGCACTCGGAGAGCGCCAGGAGGCGCTCTCCGGCGACGAAGCCGGGTACGGACTTTCACAACTGAAGAGCGATGAAACTGCGAACGGGTTCGCCGTGTTTTCCTTTCGGGGAGAGCGTGGCGGAGCCGGGAAGAGATTCATGCGTGCGAGCCTTAATTGAGGTCAAGCTACTAAGGCGCGCGGTGGATGCCTAGGCATCAGGGGCCGAAGAAGGACGTGGTAAGGCTGCGATAAGCTCCGCTCAGCTGCCAAACAAGCTCAGGCGGAGATTTCCGAATGGGGAAACCCGGCCCGGGAATACCGGGTCACTCCAGGTTGAACACATAGGCCTGGTAGAGGGAACCGGGGGAACTGAAACATCTAAGTACCCCGAGGAAAAGAGATTATTCTCCTAGTAGCGGCGAGCGAACGGGGAAAAGCCCAAACCGGTTGGGTTCGCCCAGCCGGGGTTGTAGGACCTGCCAGCTTTCGGGCACGGAGTTAGCAATCGCACACCAAGGCGAACGGCACTGGAACGGCCGGCCAGAGAGGGTGAGAGCCCCGTAGACGAAAGGTGTGCGACTCCGGGCAGGCACCTGAGTACCACGGGACACGTGAAACCCTGTGGGAATCCGGGAAGACCACTTCCCAAGGCTAAATACCCCTGATGACCGATAGTGGACAAGTACCGTGAGGGAAAGGTGAAAAGTACCCCGGGAGGGGAGTGAAAGAGATCCTGAAACCGTGTGCTTACGTGCAGTCGGAGCCCGTTACGACGGGTGACGGCGTGCCTATTGAAGAATGAGCCGGTGAGTTACGCTACGTCGCAAGGTTAAGTGACTCAGTCATGGAGCCGTAGCGAAAGCGAGTCCGAACAGGGCGATTGAGTGGCGTGGAGTAGACGCGAAACCTGGTGATCTACCCATGGGCAGCGTGAAGTCCGGGTAAAACCGGATGGAGGCGCGAACCTTCTTGTGTTGCAAAACGATTGGATGACTTGTGGGTAGCGGTGAAATGCCAAACGAACCAGGAGATAGCTCGTTCTCCCCGAAATGCATTTAGGTGCAGCCTTGGAACAATCTCCGACGGAGGTAGAGCTCTGGATGGGCTAGGGGGCTTACCGCCTACCAAACCCAACCAAACTGCGAATGCCGTCGGACAAAGTCCGGGAGTGAGACAGTGGGGGATAAGCTCCATTGTCGAAAGGGAAACAGCCCAGACCACCAGCTAAGGTCCCAAAGTTCACGCTCAGTGTACAAGGATGTTGAATTGCAAAGACAGCCAGGAGGTTGGCTTAGAAGCAGCCACCCTTTAAAGAGTGCGTAACAGCTCACTGGTCGAGTGGTTCTGCGCCGAGAATTCAACGGGGCTAAGCGTGACACCGAAGCTGTGGGTCATCCACATTGGTGGATGGCGGTAGGGGAGCGTTCGTTTCAGCAGAGAAGGGGTAGCTGCGAGGCGCCCTGGAGTGGAGCGAAGTGAGAATGCCGGCATGAGTAGCGTAAGGTGCGTGAGAACCGCACCCGCCGTAAACCTAAGGTTTCCTACGGAAGGTCAGTCCGCGTAGGGTTAGTCGGGCCTAAGCCGAGGCCGAGAGGCGTAGGCGATGGACAGCTGGTTAGTATTCCAGCACCACGATGGCCGCGTTATAACGCAGAGGGGGGACCCGGAAGGGTAGATCCCGCGGACCTAATGGATATGGTCCGTTTCTGAGTCGTAGGCATCCGGAGGCAGGTAAATCCACCTCCGGGCCAAGCTGAGGACTCGGGAGAAGTAGAGACTTTTGTCAAAGCGACGGGGTTAAGCCCAAGCCGGCGAGAAAAGCCTCGCTGTGAGTTGCCAACGTGCCCGTACCGCAAACCGACACTGGTAGGTGGCGGTAAGTACCGTGAGGCGAACGGGAGAACCTTCGTTAAGGAACTCGGCAAATTGGATCCGTAACTTCGGGAGAAGGATCGCCCCCGGCTGTGAACCGGCTTAGCCCGGTGAGCGGTAGGGGGCCGCAGTGAGCAGGCCCAGGCGACTGTTTACCAAAACCACAGGTCTCTGCAAAAGCGAAAGCTGACGTATAGGGGCTGACGCCTGCCCAGTGCCGGAAGGTTAAGGGGAGAGGTGAGAGCTTCGAACCGAAGCCCCGGTGAACGGCGGCCGTAACTATAACGGTCCTAAGGTAGCGAAATTCCTTGTCGGGTAAGTTCCGACCCGCACGAAAGGCGTAACGATCTGGGCACTGTCTCGACGAAGGACCCGGCGAAATTGAATTGGCCGTGAAGATGCGGCCGACCCGCGGCAGGACAAAAAGACCCCGTGGAGCTTTACTGCAGCTTGGCACTGGGAGTGGGCCTTAGATGCGTAGGATAGGTGGGAGGCTAGGAAATCGCGCTTGCGGGCGTGGTGGAGCCAACCTTGAAATACCACCCTTCTGTGGTTTGCTTTCTAACTCCTGATCAAGCAGGAGGACAGTGTCTGGTGGGCAGTTTGACTGGGGCGGTCGCCTCCTAAAATGTAACGGAGGCGCACAAAGGTTCCCTCAGGGTGGATGGAAATCACCTGTCGAGTGTATTGGCACAAGGGAGCTTGACTGCGAGACCTACAAGTCGAGCAGGGGCGAAAGCCGGTCAAAGTGATCCTACGGTACCGAGTGGAAGGGCCGTGGCTTAACGGATATAAGTTACCCCGGGGATAACAGGCTTATCTTGCCCAAGCGTCCATAGCGACGGCAAGGTTTGGCACCTCGATGTCGGCTCGTCGCATCCTGGGGCTGGAGTAGGTCCCAAGGGTTGGGCTGTTCGCCCATTAAAGCGGTACGCGAGCTGGGTTCAGAACGTCGTGAGACAGTTCGGTCTCTATCCGCCGTGGGCGCAGGAAGTTTGAGAGGCGTTGCCCCTAGTACGAGAGGACCGGGGTGAACGAACCGCTGGTGTTTGGGTTGTTCCGCCAGGAGCATTGCCCGGTAGCCATGTTCGGATCGGATAAGCGCTGAAAGCATCTAAGTGCGAAGCCGACCTCGAGATGAGACTTCCCATCCCGTCAAGGGAGTAAGACCACAGGAAGACTACCTGTTTGATAGGCGCCAGGTGTAAGCGCGGCAACGCGTTCAGCTGAGGCGTACTAATGGTCGAGGGCTTGACCTCAATTGAGGCTCGCCATGAATCGATGCGGTTTCATCGCTCTTCAGTGCGAAGGTCCGACAGGACCATTGGCGCGGGGTGGAGCAGTGGTAGCTCGTCGGGCTCATAACCCGAAGGTCGGGGGTTCGAATCCCTCCCCCGCTACCAGACCACAGCGAAGGGCCTCCCGAGAATTTCGGGAGGCCCTTTCGATTGTCCGTGAGGGCGCCAACCTCAATCGTCGAGCAGGTCGAGGATGCGGCGGCGCTCCTCGGGGCCGATGGGCTCGACCGGGGGGAGCTGGGGATCCATGGCGCGGAGGGTATCCGCGATGATGTTGGCAACGACCAGGCGCATGTAGGGCTTGTTGTCGGCGGGGATCGCGTACCACGGGGCCCAGGGGCGGGAAGTAGCGTTGAGGGCGCTCTGGTAGGCATCGAGGTACGCGTCCCAGTGGCTGCGGTCGCGCACGTCGGACATGGAGAACTTCCACTGCTTCTCGCTTCCTTCGACGCGCGCTCGAAGCCGCTTCGCCTGCTCCTTCCGGGAGACGTTGAGCCAGAACTTGAGCACGGTGGTGCCGTTGCGGGCGAGATGGGCTTCGTGGTCGCGGATGGAGGCGAGCCGTCCTTCCCAGAGGTCGTCGAGGTTCTCGATCGCGGGCAGGCGCTGGGGCTTGAGCAGCTCGGGGTGGACGCGGACGACGAGGACCTCCTCGTAGTAGCTGCGGTTGAAGACGCCGAGGCGTCCGCGCTGGGGGAGGACCCGGTTGGTGCGCCAGAGGAAGTCGTGGTCGAGGTCGAGGGAGGATGGTTCGGCGAAGGCGGTGACCTGGAGCCCGGCGGGGTTCACGCCGCGGAAGACGGAACGGATGGTGCTGTCTTTCCCAGCGGCATCGAGGGCCTGGAAGATGAGCAGGAGGGAGCGGCTATCTTCGACGAAGAGGCGGTACTGGAGGTCGTCGATCTCCTTGATGACCTCGGTGAGCTGCCTGCGGAGCTCCTTCTTGGCCGGCGGGTCGGCGGCCGGGGCGGTGGGGTGGGCGCGCACGTCGAAGGAGCCGTCGAAGGGGACGGACCAGCGGCTCTGTGGGGGCGTGAACACTGGGGCTCCTTAACTTCTACGGGGCGCAAGCCTACTGGGTCTGACTGGCAACGCTAGTCCTCCGGGGGCTCCGTGACCAGGGGGAGGGTGACGTAGGACGGCCTGTCGGTGTCGTGGAACACCTGCTGGACCGCCACGCGCACGTCCTCGGGGCCGGCGAATTCGGGCCTGACCTTCGAGTTGGCGTTGCGGCTGAAGCGGGGGAAGTTGCTGCTGCTGATCTCAAGCCGGAGGGCATGGCCCTGTTTGAAGGTGTACGCGACGTCCCAGAGGTCGATGGTGAGCTTCGTGGGCTGACCGGGCTCGAGGAACTCGGCCTCCTCGAAGGAGTTGCGGAAGCGGGCGCGAAGGATGCCGTCGGCGACGACGGCGCAGTAGCCGCCGGGCTCCACATCAACGAGCTTCCCCGTGAAATCGGTATCGGGGGCGCTGCTGGCGATCCAGAGGTCGACGGTGATGTTGCCGGCGATGGTGAGGGGCTCGAGGAGGCGGGGTGAGGTGTAGACGAGCACGTCCTCGCGGGTCTCGACCTCGGACTGGTCGCGAACGCCTCCGGGGCCGGTGACGGTTGCGAACACGCGGCCGCCGATGGTGGGGACGGGGTCCTCGGGATCGTAGCTGTAGCTGTCGGGTATCTCGGAGGCAGGTGGTTCAGTGGAGAGGGCGCCATCGCCGAAGCGGGAGTTGGCGTGGCCGCCGCTGTGCAGGTAGTACCGCTTCGGCGAGCTGGGGGGCGGCCAGGTGTCGCTCTCCCGCCACTCGTTCTTGTTGCCCATGAGGAACCAGCGGGCGCGGGGGCGGGACATGAGGGGCGTGTCCTCGTCCTTGAGCCAGTGGTCGAACCACTGGAGAAGGATGTCGCTGACGACGGCGACGCCGCTGATGGCGCGGCCGCCGAACTCGCGGTCGCCGGCGCGGGAGAGGTTGTAGCCCATGTAGGAGTTGTGGTCCCAGGGGCCGACGATGAAGCGGTGGGTGTCGCGGATGCGCTCGTCGGGGTGCTCCTGGAGGCCGAGGTTGAGGCCGAGGTGGCCCTTCAGGAACTGGTCGTACCAGCCGGCGATGTGCATGACCGGCACCTGGATTAGGTCGGCGCGGGCGTCGAGCTTCTTCCAGTAGTCGTCGTAGCCGTCGTGGTCGATGAACTCGTGCCAGTAGGGGAGGATGTCGCGCTCGCGGAGAACAGGGGTCTCGCTGAGGGGCATGGTGCGGAGGAAGGCGGCGCGATCGGCGGCGCCCTCGGCCATCTGGCGCCGCAGCTCGCGCTGGCGGTCCGGGTCGACGCCCATGCGCATCATGGCGGGGAGGGCGCGGCCCTGGGTATAGCCAAGGTTGAAACTGAGCTCGAGCGCGCCGCCGCTGTAGACCCAGCCATCGTGGAGGTTAGCGGCGGTGAGGTAGGCCATGGCCGCCTCGAGATGCGGCGGCGCGGCGGCAGCTGCCTGGAGGGTGGTGACACCCATGTAGGAGGAGCCGTAAATGCCCACCCTGCCGTTGCTCCAGGGCTGGGCGGCGGCCCACTCGACGGTGTCGTAGCCGTCCTCCCGCTCGTCGGCGTAGAGGGTCATGATGCCCTCGGACTGGAAGCAACCGCGGCAGTCCTGCACGACGACGGCGTAGCCGTGCTCGGCGGCGACGATGGGGTTGACCATCTGGCTGCCGATGTTCTGGGCGATGGACTTGTCGTAGGGGATGCGGTGGACGAGGACGGGGTACCGGGCGTCGTCGTTGGGGCGGTAGATGTCGGCGGCGAGGCGGACGCCGTCGCGCATGGGGGCCATGACGTTGCGTTCGACGAGGATCTCAGCAGTCATCAGGCTTGCGTCCCCCCATCGATCACGAGCTCGATGCCGGTCACGAAGGCGGCCTCCTCCGAGGCGAGGTAGAGGGCGCCGTAGGCGATGTCGATCGGCTCGCCAAGGCGTCCGATGGGGATGCGATTGGCGATATCGAGATGGCGGCCGTGAGTGCCCTCGCGCAGCATGGGTGTGTTGATCGACCCGGGATGGATGATGTTCACGCGGATCTTCTCGGGAGCGTACTGGAGGGCGGCGGAGCGGGTGATGAGGGCGAGCGCGGCCTTGGCCCCGGAGTAGGCGGCGCTTCTGGTGGCTCCGTGCATGGCGAGGGTGGACCCGACGTTGATGATGGAGCCGCCGCCGGCGCGCCGCATCTCGGGGATGGCGGCCTGCATACCGAGGAAGCCGGCCCGGCAGTTGACGTCGAAGAGGTCGTTCCAGTTCTCGGGGGTGATGTCCTCGATTCCGCCCTCGCCACGCCAGATGGCGGCGTTGTTCACGAGGACATCGAGCTTGCCGAAGCGGTCGACGGCGTGCGCGACCGCGTCCTTCCACCGGGCGGACTGGGTGGTGTCGAGGAGGACGAACTCGGCGCTGCCACCGGACTCGGCGATCTCGGCGGCGACCTTCGTGCCCTCTTCCTCGCGGACGTCGGCGACGATGACGGAGGCGCCTTCGGCGCTGAAGAGGCGGGCCTCGGCCTCGCCCTGACCCCGTGCGGAGCCCGTGACGAGCGCCACCTTCCCATCCAACCTGCCCATCAAGGCCTCCAGACCACCACCGGCCCGTCCCCGGGCCTCGGCGGGCGGTAGTCTATCGCGCCAGGGAGGGCGGCATGACGGAAGCAGGGGAGCAGCCACGGATCTGGCTGGGTGACGAGGGGCAGCTTGGCATCCCCGATCTGACGGTCGAGGGCTGGGAACGCTTCTCGACGGCCGACTACGCCGTCGTCTTCCGCAAGGAGGGCGCCTCGTCGTTCGCAATCCGCGTGCGGGGGTCGGGGGAGGTCGACGACGTTCCCGACCGCTGGAAGCGGGTACACGAGGTGGCTTCGGAAGACGTGACGACGACCTCGAGGACGTTCGAGGGGTACGACGCGATCGAGCACGAGGCGCCGTGCGAGGAGTCGGACCTGTTGCGCACGCTTGTGGTGCGGACGGAGTCGCACCTGATCGACATCGGGCAGCTCGCGGCGATCGCGAGCGATAACCGGGCGGAGTTCGAGGGGTTCCTGGCGGAGACGCGACTCAAGGGAAGCGACCGGAGGTAGGGGCTCAGCCGTCCTCGAGCTCGCCGAAGACCTCGTCGTTGTGCTCGCCCAATCGGGGGGCGGGGCGGCGGAACTCGACGGGGCTGGCGGTGAAACGGTAGCCGGCACGGGGATAGCGAGCGGGCTCTTCCGCGCCTGGGACGGGCGCCTCGACAAAGAAGCCGCGGTCGTCCCAATGTGGATCGTCGAGGTTCTCTTCGGGCCAGCGGACGATGCCCCAGGGGAGGTGCATGGACTGGCCGCGGCGGTACAGGTCCTCGGCGGGCTGGGTGGCGACGAAGTCCCGGATGACCTCGCCAACGTGGCGGTTTGCGGCGGCGGTGTCGCCTTCGCCGTCGTAGAGGGCGCGGCTGTAGACCGGATCGTGAAGGTCCTGGGCGGCGTCGTGCTCGTCGAGCCACTCGAGGAGGAGAGGGTAGAGGTGTTTCCGGCGGGGGACGCCGCCGCCGAGGATCTGCATGTAGTGGCCATCGCCGCTGAGGAACTGGGAGGGCGGCGTCGGGTCGGGGGCGGAGTGGCGGCCGGTCTGGCGCTGGTTGATGCGGCGACGGTACTCCCAGCTCTCGAAGGCGCCCTCGGTGGTGCAGGCCACAGCCTCGTGGATGGAGACGTCGATGAGCTGGCCCTGGCCGGTGAGGGTGCGCTGCAGCAGGCCGGCGACGATGCCTGCGACGGCGTACTCGCCGGCCACCCAGAAGGAGTGCTCGCCGTCGGCGCGGATGGGCGGGAGGTCGTGGTCGCTGTAGCCGGTGCTCATGGGCGGCCCACCCAGCGCCATGCTGACGAGGTCGGTCGTGGTCCAGTCGCGCCGGGGGCCGGTCAGGCCGAAGGGCGTGATCGCGCACCAGAGGAGGCGAGGCGAGGACTCGGAGAGGGCTTCGTACCCGAGGCCGAGGGCATCAAGGGCGCCGGGGTCGGTGCTGTCGACGACGAGGTCGGCGCGGGCGACGAGCGCGCGCCAGCGATCGGCGTCCCCCGGTTCGCCCAGGTCCAGGGTGGCGCCGCGCTTGTTCGTGTTGAGGTAGGCGAAGCGGAGGCTGGCGTCAGGGTCGGGGCGATCGTCGACGAAGGGACCGGTGTGGCGCGTGCGGGCGCCCCCGGGGGGCTCGACGCGAGTGACCTCGACGCCGGCGTCGGCGAGCAGCTTGCCGGCTACCTCGCCACGGTCGCCGATCTCGAGGGCGGTCAGGCCGGCGAGGGGTCCGGGCATCAGACTGCTCCCCCGGCGACGAGCGCGTCGAACTCGGCCTCGCTATAGCCGAGGATCTCGGTGGCGACGTGCCGCGTGTGCTCGCTGAGGAGGGGCGCGCCGCGGTCGAGGCGCCAGCGAGCGTCCGAGAAGCGCATGGGGAGGCCCTCAAAGCGGTGGTCGCCAAGCTCGGGGTGGGAGGCGGTGGGGTAGAAGCCGCGCGCGGCGAGCTGGGGGTCCCGCTCCATGCGGTCCTCCATCGTCTGGACGACGCCGGCCGGGACGCCGCGGGCCTGGAGCGCCTCCATGAGCTCATGAGCCTCGCGCTCGGGGGTGCAGGAGGCGATGGCCGCGTCGAGAAGGTCCTCGTTGGCGAGGCGAGCATCGTTCGTGGCGAAACGCTCGTCGGCGGCGAGGGCGGGGAGGCCGAGCTCGCCGCACAGGGCGCGCCACGAGGCGTCGTCCTCTGCGGCGATGGCGATCCAGCGGTCGTCGCCGGCGCAGGGGTAGATGCCGTGGGGGGCGACGGCGGGCCAGCGGGAGCGGTTGCCGATGCGCTCGGAGGGGCGCCCGTTGACCTGGAAGTCGAGCATGTGGAGGCCCTGGATGAGCATCCCGGTCTCGACCTGGGAGAGGTCGACATGCTGGCCCTCGCCGGTCTGGGAGCGGTGGTAGAGGGCCATGAGGGCGGCGACGGCGGCGTAGTAGCCGGCGGTGTGGTCGAGGTAGGAGAAGCCCCAGCCGGCGGGGGGCTGGTCGGGGAGGCCGGAGACGGCGGTGCAGCCGGAGACGGCCTGGGCGGTGGGACCCCAGGTCACGTAGGAGGAGTCGCGCCCTTCGTGGCCGTAGCCGGAGACGGAGAGGTAGACGATGTCGGGGCGGAGCTCGCGGAGGCGCTCGTAGGGGAAGCCCATGCGGGCGAAGGCGCCGGGGCTGAAGTTCTCGACGACGAGGTCGGAGACGGCGATGAGGCGCTCGACGAGCTCGCGCCCGGCTGGGTGGCCGAGGTTGGCCGTGATGCTGAGCTTGTTGCGGTTGAAGTTGTTGTGCATGCCGCGGCGGTTGGGGCCGGGCTGACCGGGCTGGAGGCGGACGGTATCGAGGTGGTCCTCGTTCTCGACCTTGATGACCTCGGCGCCGAGGTCAGCGAGGATGCGGGTGGACTGGGGGCCGGCGACGATCCAGGAGAAGTCGCAGACGCGGATACCCTCCAGGGGGAGTGGGGCGGAGGCGGTGTCGGTGGGGTCTGTCATGGCCGTCCCTGGGGCGGTGCATGGTACGCGCTGGGGGTGGGGCGTGGTTTGCCCGGCAGGGTGGGTCCGCGTACGTTCACGTTCGCGGGAGCGTCAGAAGAGCCGCGCTCGCGCCGGTGGGGGGATTGGCAGAGGTGACGGAGCGCGCCGCGCGGAGTTCCGAACGGCGGGCTGGGGGTGGCCTCAGCCTGCGGACCTTCGCTGCCTTCGAGTTGCGGAACTTCCGGCTGCTCTGGCTCAACAACTTCAGCTACGCGCTGGTGCAGGGGATCCAGCGGTTTGCGTTCGTCTGGCTGGCGGCGGACCTGAGCGAGAAGAACCTGGTGCTCGGGCTCGTGACGTTCGGGCTGGGCATACCCGTGTTCTTCCTGACGCTGCCCGCCGGGGTGCTCTCGGATCGGTGGGACAGACGCTACCTGCTCTTCGCCAGCCAACTCTGGGTGCTGGCCACCTCGTTCCTGACGGCCGTCCTTATCTGGACCGGGGCGATGGGCGTGGGCATGGCCATCGTGATGGCGATCCTCGTGGGGGTTGGCGTGGCGGTGGGGCAGCCGGTGCGACAGGCGCTGGTGCCCGCGGTCGTGCCACAGCACCGACTGATGAACGCCATCACGCTCAACAGCCTCGGGCAGAACGTATCGCAGATCGTGGGGCCGTTGCTGGGCGGGGCGGCGATCGACCTCTGGGGGAACGGGGGCGGCTTTGCCGTCCAGGGGGCCCTCATGGGGGTGGG
>VXPF01000043.1 GCA_009839725.1 Dehalococcoidia bacterium
TTGCCAAGCACGGGAACCGGGCGGCTTCGTCCAACTGCGGCTCGGCCGACTTGCTTGAGGCGCTGGGGGCGCGCATCGACCTCGGGGGCGAGGCGGTGGCGAAGGTGATCGAGGGTTGCGGCTTCGGGTTCCTGTTCGCGCAGCGCTTCCACCCGGCGATGCGGCACGTGGGCGGTCCGCGGCGGGAGCTGGGAACGCGCACGATCTTCAACGTGCTGGGGCCGATCTCGAACCCGGCGCAGCCACGAGCGCAGCTCACAGGCGTGGGGTCGGCGCACCTGGGACCGCTGTTCGCGGAGGCGTTCCGCATCCGCGGCTTGGAGCGCGCGGTCGTCGTGCATTCAACGGACGGGCTGGACGAGATCAGCCCGGCGACCTCCACACACGCCTGGATCCTGGAGGGAGGCGAACTCCGGGAGGAGGAGCTAACGCCGGCGACGTTCGCGGTCGAGGGCTCCTCGCTGGAGGATGTCGCGGGCGGCTCGGCGGAGGAGAACGCGGAGACGCTGCGGGCGATGCTGGCGGGGCAGGGTGGGCCGGTGGCGGATTTCGTGACGCTGAACGCGGCGGCGGGGTGCTGGGCGGCGGGACTGGCGGACAGCTTCGCGGAGGGAGCGGCGCTCGCGCGGCAGTCGCTGGAGTCCGGGCGGGCGCGGGTGGTGGCGGAGTCCTACGTGAGGCTGACACAGGAGGTCGCGTGAGCTCGCCGAGCATCCTGGAAACGATCGTGGCGAAGCGTCGCGAGGACGTGGCCGAGGCGAAGGCCACCCTCTCCACGGGCGAGCTGCAGCGCGCGGCCAGCGCTGCGGCGCCGCCGATCGACTTCGTCGCACGGCTGGCGGAGGCGCCGCCGGCGGTGATCGCGGAGATCAAGCGCGCCTCGCCGAGCAAGGGCGACATCGCGCCGGGGATGGACGCGGCCGAGCAGGCGCTGCGCTACGCGAGGGGCGGGGCGGCGGGCATCTCGGTGCTGACGGAGCCGGCGTGGTTCAAGGGGACGCTGGACGACCTGCGGGGGGCGCGGGAGGCGGTGGGAGAGCTGGGGGAGTCCCGTCCCGGGCTGCTGCGCAAGGACTTCCTCATCGACGAGTACCAGCTGCTGGAAGCGCGCGCCCACGGCGCCGACGCGGTGCTCCTGATCGTGGCCTGCCTCGACGACGAAACGCTGGGGCGGTTGCTGGGGTGCTCGCGGGAGCTGGGGATGGAGGCGCTGGTGGAGGTGAACAACGCGGAGGAGATGGAGCGCGCGGGAGCGGTAGGGGCGAGGCTGGTGGGGATCAACAACCGCGACCTGCGCAGCTTCAACGTGGACCTTGGGACAACGGACCGGCTGGCGGGGGGCGCTCCGGAGGCGGCGCTGCTGGCGGCGCTAAGCGGCATCAACACACGCCAGGATGTGGAGCGATTCGAGGCGGTGGGGGCGAAGGCGGTGCTCGTGGGGGAGGCGCTCATGCGGGCGGAGGACCCGACAGCGATGATCGCGGAGCTTCGGGGACGATGACGCGGGTCAAGATCTGCGGCGTGCGCGACGCGGAGACGGCGCGGGAGGCGGTGAAGGGCGGCGCCGACTTCATCGGGCTGATGTTCGCGGAGTCGCGGCGGCAGGTCACGCCGCAACAGTGCTACGAAATCATCGAGGCGGTGAGGGAGGCGCGTCGGAGCCCGGAGGTGGCGCGGATCGAGGGGCCGGGGCGGGGCGAGGTCCGAGGCGCGAGCTGGTTCGGGGCCTGGAACGAGGCGATCGACGACGCGCTCGCGCGTTGGCGGCCGCTGCTCGTGGGGGTATTCGCCGACCAGGAGGTCGAGGACGCGAACGAGATCGCGGATGCCGCCGGACTGGAGCTGATCCAGCTCTCGGGCGGGGAGGACGAGGACTTCGTGCGCGAGGTGCGTCCGCCCGTGCTGAAGGCGATCCACGTGCATCCCGAGACCACCGCGGACGACGTGATCGACGCGGCCACGCCGGGCGCGGCGGCGGGCATCATGCTCGACACCGGGTCGGCAACGGCGCGGGGTGGCACGGGCGAGTCTTTCGACTGGGACGTAGCGGCGGAGGTCGGGCAGCGACTGCCGCTGATGCTGGCGGGCGGGCTCGATCCCGAGAATGTGGCGGACGCGGTCGCCGCGGTCGATCCGTGGGCGGTCGACGTCTCCAGCGGGGTCGAGACCAACGGCGACAAGGACATCGAGAAGGTGCGGGCATTCATCCGCGCGGCCAAGGGGGCAGGACGATGAGCACGGAGACGAGGAGCGAGCTGGCCCCGCGGTTCGGGGAGTTCGGGGGGCGCTACATCCCCGAGGTCCTGGTCGCGGCCCACGAGGAGTTGGAGGAGTCGTACGAGGCGGCGCGGCGCGACCCGGCCTTCCGGGAGGAGCTGGCGACGCTGCAGCGCCACTACGCGGGGCGGCCGACGCCCCTCTACTTCGCCGAGCGGCTGACGGAGGAGGTCGGCGGGGCGAGGCTGTGGCTGAAGCGGGAGGACCTGGCGCATACGGGGGCGCACAAGATCAATAACGCGCTCGGGCAGGCGCTGCTGGCGAAGCGGCTGGGCAAGCCGCGCATCATCGCGGAGACGGGGGCGGGGCAGCACGGGGTGGCGACGGCGACGGTGTGCGCGAAGCTGAACCTCGAGTGCGTGGTCTACATGGGCACGGAGGACATCCGGCGGCAGTCGCTGAATGTGTTCCGGATGAAGATGCTGGGCGCGGAAGTGGTGCCGGTGGACTCGGGGAGCCGCACGCTGAAGGACGCGATCAACGAGGCGATGCGGGACTGGGTCACGAACGTCCGGACGACGCACTACCTGATCGGCTCGGCCATCGGGCCGCACCCGTTCCCGACGATGGTGCGGGATTTCCAGGCGGTCATCGGTCAGGAGGCGCGGGAGCAGATGCTGGAGCAGGCGGGACGGTTGCCCGACGTGGCCGTCGCCTGCGTGGGCGGCGGGAGCAACGCCATCGGGCTGTTCCACCCGTTCATCGAGGACCCGGTGCGGCTCGTGGGCGTCGAAGCCGCGGGGGAGGGCCTGGCCGAGCCAGGGCGGAACGCGGCGACGCTGGTCGCGGGGAGTCCAGGGGTGCTGCACGGGACGCGCACGTACCTTCTGCAGGACGAGGCGGGGCAGATACTCGATACGCACAGCATCTCGGCGGGGCTGGACTATCCGGGCGTGGGTCCGGAGCACTCGTGGCTGAAGGTGACGGAGCGAGCGGAGTACATCGCGACGGACGACGCGGAGGCGCTCGATGGGTTCCAGCGGTTGACACGGAGCGAGGGGATCATCCCGGCGCTGGAGCCGGCGCACGCTATCCTGCCCGCGATCCGGCTGGCGGACGAGATCGGCGAGGGCGGTGACGTGCTGATCGGGCTGAGCGGCCGTGGGGACAAGGACATGCACACGGTTGCCGAGGCGCTGGGCGTCACGCTCTGAGCGCGCAGGTCACTTCGCCGGAGCCCGCCGGCGGGCGTGTCCCCCTTCCCTGGGGTCCGAGGCACGTGCTCTTCGGGGTCCTGGCGGGGGCGGCGGTGGTGCTGGTGATGAACCTGCTCCTGCTGGGGTTGGTGGAGGCGGCGGGGGCCGAGCTCCAGACGCGCGACGTGGGCGACGCCTTCGAGAAGGCGGGGGAAGTCGCCATCTACGCGGGCGAGCGTTTGCGGGCGGCGGCAACCGGCGAGGAGCTGCCGGAGCCCCCCACGATCCAGGCGGACCAGACGGCAATCGCGCTGGGGCTGGCGACGACGCTCGCCCTGAACGTCGTGCTGGTCGGCGTTGTGGCGGCGGTCACGCGCCAGCGGACGGGGGAGCTGGCATCGCGGCTGGGGCTGCGGGGGTTCGACCCTCTGGGGCTGTGGCGGCCAATGCTGGCGGTGGTGGGGTGCTACGCGATGGTCGTGGGCTACGCGGCGATCGTGGACGCGCTCGACATCGGGGTGCTGCAGCCGGAGAGCACCGTCCCGTTCGAGGTCATGCGCGAGCAGCTCACGGTGGTCCTGACGGGGGTGGCGGTGGTGGCGGTCGCGCCGCTGGCGGAGGAAGTGTTCTACCGGGGGCTCCTCTTCGGGGGGTTGCAGCGGTGGGGGTTCTGGCCGGCGGCGCTCATCTCGGGGGTGGTCTTCAGCGGGGTGCACCTGGACCCGGGAAGCCTGATCCCGTTCTTTATCATCGGGGTCGTACTCGCGTGGCTGTTTTGGCGGCGCGGCAATCTCTGGGAGAGCGTGGCCTTCCACGTGATCTTCAACGCGGTTAGCTTCTCCCTTCTGCTGGCGACGGAGGCGTAAGGCATGTCGGAACGGTTGCGGGCGCGGTTCGCGGAGGCGAAGGGGGAGGGCCGGGCAGCGTTCGTGGCCTACGTGATGGCGGGCTTCCCAGAACCTGACCAGACGGTGCCGCTGTTGCTGGGGCTGGAGGCGGGGGGCGCGGACGTGATCGAGCTTGGCGTGCCCTTCACGGACCCGCTGGCGGACGGGGCGACGATCCAGCGCGCGAACGAGGTGGCGGTGGCGGCGGGGGTGACGTTCGCGGACTGCCTGGGGATGGTTCGGGAGGCGCGGGCACAGGGGCTGTCGGCGCCGCTGGTCCTGATGGGGTACGACAATCCCCTGCTCGCGTACGGCGAGGAGCGGGCGGCGGCGGATGCGGCGGATGCGGGGGCGGACGGGTTCATCGTGGTGGACCTGCCGCCGGACGAGGCAGGCGCCTTCCGGAAGGCCTGCGCCGACCACGGCGTGAGCTTCGTGCCGCTGATCGCGCCGACCACGGCAGAAAGCCGGATGGGCGAGGTGGCGTCGGTGGCGGACTCGTTCATCTACTGCGTGAGCGTGACGGGGACGACGGGAGGGGCGGCGGTGCCCCCGGAAGTGGGCGAGCTGGTGGCGACGATCCGGCAGCACACGGACGTGCCGATCGCGGTCGGATTCGGGGTCTCGACGGAGGAGCAGGTGGCGCGGGTGGGGCGCGTGGCGGAAGGCGTGATCGTGGGCTCTGCTATTATCGCCGCCATCGAAGGGGGGAGCGTCGAGGGTTGTGTCGACCGTGTTCGCGCGTACGTCGAGCGAGTCACGGGGCGCAGCCGGGAAGGCGCGTAGCTCGTTCCCCGGGGAGTGATGATCGATGGTGGTTCGCGGCATCCGCGGGGCTATCACCGTGGGCGAAAACGACCGCGAAGCGATCCTCGATGGGACGCGGGAGCTGCTCGAGGCGATGGTGGAGGCGAACGGGGTGGAGACGGACGCCATCGCCTCCTGCCACTTCACGACCTCGCCCGACCTGAACGCGGAGTTCCCGGCGGAAGCGACACGGCGACTGGAGGGGTGGAAGTACGTGCCCCTGCTCTGCGGGCACGAGATGAACGTGCCCGGCTCGATGCAGAAGTGCGTGCGCATCCTGCTGCACGTGAACACCGACGCTGCCCCGCAAGACATCCAGCACATCTACCTGAGAGACGCGACCCGACTCCGGACAGACCTGGCGGCCGAAAACGGAACCGGCTCGCAGGGAGGAGCGTGAGGCGCCTTCGCGCTTTGCCATAGGCGCGAGCCGCGAGAACATGCAATCTGCTCGTCAAGACGCTGCAGTCGAGCACACGCCGTCCGATGGCGGGACGGCGGGGCAGCGGGACGAGAGCGGAAGCGGCGCCACGGCGGGGAGCGGCCTGCGGGAGGCCATGCTCGAAATACGCCTGCCGACCTTCCAGGGGCCCCTGGACCTGTTGCTGACCCTGATCCAGCGTCGAGACCTCGATATCACGACGGTGTCGCTGGTAGCGGTGGCCGACCAGTACCTGCAGGCGATTCACGCCGATGACTCGCTGGACGCGGCGGCGCTGGCGGAGTTCGTCTCGATCGGGGCGAAGCTGCTGCAACTGAAGTCGCGAGCGCTCCTGCCCGACCAGCGCGAGGACGAGGAGGAGGCGGAGGAGGAGGATCCGGGCGAGGAGCTGGTGGCGCTGCTGCTCGAGTACCAGCGCTACCGGGAGGCGGCGGACACGCTGGGAGATCGGATGGCCGCGGGCTGGCGCACCTATCCGCGGGGAGCGCCCCCGCCGGAGCCGCCGGAGGGAAACGCCCTCGACGGTGTCACGCTTGAAGCGCTGTACGCGGTGATGGTGGAAGTGCTGGAGCGCATGCCCGAGGAGCCGGACGGCACGGTGGAGCGCACCGACGTGAGCCTGGCGGACCAGATCGAGATGCTGGAAAGCCAGCTTCGCGGGCGGCGCCGGTCGTTCTCGTTCCGGCGGGTGATCGAGTCCTGCACGTCGCGGGTGGAGGTGGTGGTGACCTTCATCGCCCTGCTGGAGCTGCTGAAGCGGGGGGCGTGCGAGGTGGAGCAGTCGAAGGCGTGGGGCGACATCCGCGTGCGGGCGCTGGCTCAGCCGGCGGCGAGCTGACGCTGAGGGCGACGCTGCCAGAGCGCCGAGGCGGCCGTCCCAAGAGTCAGGCCGGCGACGGCGCCGGCCGCATCGAAGAGGACGTCGACGGGGTCGGCGGACCGGTAGGGCAGGAGGGACTGGTACCACTCCTGGCCGGCGCCCACCAGCAGGGCGAGCCCGAGAATGGGGACGAGGAGGACCCTCCCGGGAAGGCGCGGAAGGGCGGCTCGGGCCAAACTGAACACGATGATGGTGAAGACGGCGTACTGGACCGCGTGGACGGCGTTGGCGATGGCCCCGCTGGAGGGGTCGTCGGGGCCGGGAATGCTCGCGAGGCCCGCCATCACCCCGAGCCAGAGGAGCGCTAGCAGCAGCCGGAGGCGCATGTGGCTAGTGTAGCTGGCGGCATCGTGCGAGAGTGGAGGGCGGGAGGAACGCCCTCGCGGGCGGCCCGGGAGCTTTGTCCGTGACGCTGCCAACGCTGACCTCGGCCCAACTGGAGCTGGCCGCCCCGGACGGGGGCAGCGCTCTCGTCATGGGCGTCTTCGACGGCGTGCACCGGGGCCACCAGACGCTCCTGGGGCGGCTGCGGGAGGAGGCGGATGCTCGCGGGCTCGCGCCGGGGGTCGTCACGCTGCACCCCCACCCGGTCACGGTCCTACGACCGGACATCACGCCGAGCTACCTGACCTCGCTGGAAGACAGGCTGCGGCTTCTTCGCAACGGCGGCGCATCGTGGGTGCTGCCGCTGACGTTCACCTCGGAGCTATCGGAGGTGACGGCGGAGGAGCTGGCTGAGGCGTTCCACCGCCTGCTGAACATGCAGGTGATGGTGCTGGGGCCCGACGCCGCCTTCGGGCGGGGGGCGCCGGCGGACACGCCCGAGCGGATGCGGCGAGCAGGGGAGGAGTTCGGGTTCGAAGTCGTGCAGATCGAACCGCTGCTCGCGGGGGGCGAGCGCTGCAGCTCGACGATGGTGCGCCGAGCGCTCGGCGAGGGCGACATGCAAGCCGTAACGGACCTGCTGGGGCGGCCCTACACGCTTTCCGGGCCGGTGGTGCGGGGCTTCGAGCGGGGACGGACGATCGGGTTCCCGACTGCCAACATCTCCGTGGCGGCGGACCGAGCGCTGCCGGCGCTGGGGGTCTACGCGACGCGGGCGACGGTTGCGGGGCGGGAGCTGGTGGGGGCCACGAACATCGGGCGGCGGCCCACCTTCGATGAGGGACACATCTCGATCGAGACGCACCTGCTCGACTTCGAGGGCGACATCTACGACGAGCGCATGGAGATCGCGATCGTGGATCGGGTACGGCCCGAGCGGGCGTTCTCGGGGCCGGAAGCGTTGCGGGCGCAGATTACGGAGGACGTCGGGCACGTGCGGGAGCTGCTCTCATGAGCCGAAGGATGGCGCCGGTCGACGAGCAGCTCTTTGTGCTCATGAACGGGGTGGAGTACGGGGATGGGGGGTTGCGGCGCGCGTTCGAGGCGGAGTTGCGGGAGCTGCTCGAGGAGGACCGCCCACTGCGCGTTTACCTCGGGATCGATCCGACGGCGACCTCGCTGACGCTGGGGCACGCGGTGCCGCTGCGGAAGCTGCGGCAGTTCCAGGATTTCGGCCACGAGACGGTGTTCCTGATCGGCGACATCACGGCGCTGATTGGCGATCCGTCGGACAAGAACAAGCTCCGGCCACAGATCGACAGCGAGACGATTCAGGCGAACGAGGCGGCCTACTTCGCCCAGGCCTCGAAGATTCTGGACCAGGAGAAGACAGTCGTGCGGCACAACTCGGAGTGGCTGGGCGACCTCGACCTGAGTGACCTGATTTCGTTGATGTCGAAGTTCACGGTGGCGGAGATGCTCACGCGGGATAACTTCCGCCAACGGTACCAGTCCGAAGACGCGGTCTACCTGCACGAGTTCCTCTACGCGCTGCTCCAGGGCTACGACGCGCTGGCGCTGGAGTGCGACGTGCAGGTGGGGGGAACGGAGCAGCTGTTCAACCTGATGGCCGGGCGCAAGCTCCAGGAGCAGGCGGGACAGCGGAAGCACGTGCCGGTGACGATGCCGATCCTGGTCGGGATCGACGGTTCGATGCGCATGTCGAAGTCGACGGGCAACTTCATCGGGCTGGACGAGGCGCCGGAGGAACAGTACGGGAAGGCGATGTCGATACCGGACGGGGCACTGGCGAACTACTTCCAGCTCGCGACGAACCTGGACCGGAACGATGTGGTGGCGACGATCGAGGGGCTCGCGAACAACGAACGCGACCCGATGACCGAGAAGAAGCGGCTGGCGCGCACGATCGTGACGGAACTGCACGGCGAGGAGGCGGCGGCGCGGGCGGAAGCGCACTTCGAACGGACGGTGCAGCGCCGCGAGGAGCCGGAAGAGATGCCGGAGGCGCCGGCGGGGGAAGGGCAGGCGCTCATCGACGTGATCGTGGAGGCGGGAGCGGCTCCGTCGAGGCGGGAAGCTCGCCGCCTGTTCGAGCAGGGAGCGGTCACGGTCGACGGGGCGCCGGCGGGGGACGGGCGGGAGCCCGCCCGGATCGGGTCGCGGGTACGGGTGGGGAAGCGGCGGTGGCTGCGGATAACGGCTGCGGGTGATTAGGACGACACCTTGCGATGAGGCGCCGGTTGCCGTCGTGTGTCGTCGACGTGGTGGCTGTCGCGCGTCTTCGAGGTGTCGTTTTGGGGGGCTCCACGGGGGGTGTCCGTAAGGCCCCGCACACGATTTCTGGGCTTCGACCAAATCTTCACCAGAACGGAGCGATCGCTGTAGCGAAGTTCGGCGCTCCCGCCTAGGATGAGCCCTCCGCACCTAAACGACTTCTGACCGTGTCCTGGAGGGGGGCCTGGAGTGGATACCCGCATTAACGAGTTCCTGACGTTCCTGGCTGTCGAGAAGAACGCCTCCGAAAACACGATCTCCGCTTACCGCAGCGACCTCGCCCAGTTCGAGAAAAGCGTGGCTGGCCAGACCTCTGACAACGGCGCCTCGTGGGAGGCGATCACGGACGAGATGCTGCTGACATTCGTCGAGGAATTGCGGGCAAGACGCTACAAGGCGGCCACGGTGGCGCGGAAAGTGGCGGCGGTGAAGTCGTTCTTCGGCTTCATGGCGGCGGAAGGCATCCTGACCTGCGATCCCACGGAAGATTTGCGCTCACCACAGGTAGGAAAGGCACTCCCCCGGACGCTGACCCCGGAGGAAGTGGACGAACTGCTGGAACAGCCCGCCCGCAAGAGCACACCCGTGGCGCAACGCGACAAGGCGATGCTGGAGTTGGCCTACCACACGGGGATGCGGGTGACGGAGCTGGTTTCGCTGGACGTTGCCCACGTAGCGCTCGAAAGCGACCCGGTAACGGTGCGAGGCATCGGGAAGGGCGACCAGGAGCGGGCGTTGCCGCTTCACCAGCGGGCCGTGGATGAGCTGCGGCAGTACATCTTCCACGTGCGGCCGAAGATGGTGCGCAACCGGAACGAGCCGGCGCTTTTCGTGAACCGCCGGGGAGGCCGTCTGACGCGGCAGGGTTTCTGGCTCATCCTGAAGAACTACGCCCGGGAGGCGGGTCTGGACGGCATCACGCCCCACACCCTGCGGCACACCTACGCCACGCACATGCTCTCGGGGGGAATGCCGCTGAGGAACGTGCAGGAGGCGCTCGGGCACGCGAGCATCTCGACAACGCAGATCTACACGCAGCTCACGGACCAGCAGCGGCGGGAGCAGTACGACCAGGCTCACCCACGGGCCTAGCCGGGGCGCGACGGTAGACTGCTCGCGTGACACCCCCCAGGGAGCTCCTTGAGGCGATCGCGCGCGAGGACGCGGAGGCGGCGCTTCGCGACCTGGACAGCGCGGGAACGCTGACGACCGCGCTCCTGCCCGAGCTGGAGGAGGGACGGGGCTTCGACCAGCCCGCCCTCCACCACTACACCGTGCTGGAGCACAACTTCGCGGCGGTGGGCGCGCTCGACCGGGCGCTAGGAGCGGGGATCGAGGGGCTGGCAATGCCCTCCCACCTGGACGACATCTCGGTGGCGGACTGGCTGGCGAGGGAGATCGACGGACGCCCTCTCCAGCACCTGCTACGGCTCTCGTGCCTGGTCCACGACATCGCCAAGCCGCGAACGGCGGTCGTGCGGGAGGGGAAGCTGCGTTTTCCGAGGCATGGGCCGGTAGGCGCGGAGCTGCTGGAGGGGCGGCTGGCGGCGCTCGGGTTCGAGCAGGCGAGCATCGAGTTCGTCACGACGATGGTGCGGTATCACCTGCGGCCCGGGGAGTTCGCGCGGTCGTGGCCGCCGACGGACCGTGCGCTGAGGCGCTTCGCGCGGGACCTCTCGGGGGAGACGCTGCCGCTCCTGCTACTGCAGCTGGCGGACGGCATGGCAACACGGGGACCCACGTACCGTCGGGAGAACTTCGAGCGGCACCTCGCCTTCCTGGGGCACATCGTGACGCGCACGGCGGAGGCGTTGCGCGAGGAGGAGCCGGCGCTGGTGGACGGCGAGGAGCTGATGCGCGAGCTGGGGCTGCCAAGTGGACGGCTTCTGGGGGCTGTCCTAACATCGGTGCGCGAAGCTCAGCTGGCGGGCGAAGTGGACGATCGCGCAACCGCTCTCGCGCTGGCGCGCCAATCACTCGAACGCCTGAACGCCGAGGGCTAGGTCCGGAGTACTGCCATGGCTGTGATGTTCAGCGTCATCTTCTACACGGTGCTTGCCGTGGCGGCGTTCTACTTCATCCTTCTGCAGCCAGTCCTGAAGCAGCAGCGACAGCGCAAGAAGGCCGTCCGCGATCTGCAGATCGGCGACGAGGTCGTGACCACCGGCGGGATCATCGCCGAGGTGAAGGACGTTCAGGCCCCGGCCGATGGCCCGACGGAGCTGATCCTCGAGATCGCACCGGGGATCCACGTGCGCGCACTGACCGACGCGATCGAGCGACGGTTGACGACCCTGGAGCCCGCGCCCGAGGAGGCGCTCGAGACGGTGGCGGCGGGCGCCGGCGAGACCGGCGACCCGAATGCGTAGTCCCACCACCGGCCTGACGTTCCTGGCGATTCTGATCGGCAGCATCTTCTGCCTGATCGCCGTCTGGCCGAGCGCCCCCACGCGCTACCTTCCCGGCGACTTCTGGCCCGAGGGCCGGGGCATCAGCATCGGCGGCTTCGAACGGCCGACGATGCGCCTTGGACTGGACCTGCAGGGCGGGGCGCACCTGGTCCTCCAGGCCGAGCCGCCGCCGGACTACGAGGGTGATCTGACGGAGTCGCTTGAGGTGGCCAAGGAGGTCATCGAGCGGCGCGTGGACGCGTTCGGCGTGGTGGAGCCGGAGATCCAGATCGCGAGCGGGAACCGCCTCGACGTGCAGGTCCCGGGGATGAGCCTTCCGGAAGCTGAGCGGCTGATTGGCCGGACGGCTTCGCTTGCGTACTTCGTCTTTGACGACGACGGCCAACTCGTGCCGGCGACGGGGATCATCGACGGGGTCGAGATCGCTATGACCGGGCAGCACCTGAAGAGCAATACGTTCCCGGAGCGACAGGGAACGACATTTGCCGTGGTCTTCGAGACGACCGGTGTAGGCAGCGAGCTCATGCGGCAGATCACGACGCGGGCGTACGGGCAGCCGCCCGGTTCGGCGCAGAACCAGCTGCTCGTCTACCTCGACACGGAGTTGATCTCGCAGGCATCGGTGCGGGGCGTGATCGAGGACGAGGGGGTGATCACAGGGCTGGACAGCTTCACGGAGGCCAGCGACCTCTCCCGGCAGCTGAACGCAGGCGCCCTGCCGGTGCCGTTGCGAGCTATCCAGGCGAACGAGGTGAGCGCGTCGCTGGGCGACGACTCGGTGAAGGCCTCGGTGAACGCGGCGGAGATCGGGCTGCTGGCGGTGCTGGCGTTCATGATCCTGTACTACCGCTTGCCCGGGGTGCTGGCGGCGTTCGCACTGATCGTCTACGCGCTGATCACGCTGACGGTCTTCAAGCTCTGGCCAGTCACGCTCACGCTCTCGGGGATCGCGGCGTTCATCCTCTCGGTGGGCATGGCGGTCGACGCCAACATCCTCATCTTCGAACGGATGAAGGAGGAGTTACGCCGGGGCCGTCCCCTGGCGACCGCGATCGAGACGGGCTTCCGGCGGGCGTGGCCCTCGATCCGGGACTCGAACGTCGCGACCTTCATCACGTGCGCGATCCTGTTCTGGTTCGGCGACCAGTTCGGGGCGTCGTTCGTGCGAGGCTTCGCGATCACGCTGGCGATCGGCGTGGCCGTCAGCATGTTCTCGGCGATCGTCGTCACGCGGACGTTCCTGCGGATGTTCGTGGGAACGCGGATGGGGCGCTCGCGCTGGCTGTTCAATGCAGAAGGCCTCTCGTCCGACGCGGAGGAAGGGGCAGCGGCGGCGACGCCGCGCTCGACCTTCATCGCGTTCGCACAGCGGCGCTGGATAACGCTCGGGCTCTCACTCGTGGTGTTTGTGGCGGCAGTAGTCATGCTGGCTATCCCGCCACCGCTGAAGGCAGGCATCGAATTCACGGGCGGGTCGACGTTCACGCTTCAGTTCGGGCAGGAGCAGGCTGCGGCGCCACCGGAAGCGACGGGCGGGGAGGAGGATGCCGCGGCCGGGGAGGCGGAAGCGCCGCCACCCGCACCGGTTCGGGTGGTGGAGCCGGACGAGCTTCGCGACGCATTGAGCCAGCTCGGGCATGAGGAAGCACGGGTGCAGGCAGCGGGGTTCAACACGTACCTCGTGCGGACGGTGGAGCTGGAGGGGGCGCCGCCCCTGACAGCCGCGGCGGGGCCCGTTCCGCCGGGAGAGATCGACGAGATACTTGCGGCCCTCGAGGAGGAGTTCGGACCGGTCCAGCGGCTCGACTTCGCAACCGTGTCGGGGACGGTTTCGACGGAGATCGCGCGGGACGCGACCCTGGCGGTGGTGGCGGCGGCGGTGGCAATCCTGATCTACGTGGCGTTTGCGTTCCGGCGGCAGCGGGCGGCGTGGCGGTACGGGCTCTGCGCAGTCATCGCGCTCGTTCACGACTCGGTGATCGTGCTGGGACTGTTCTCGCTGCTGGCGAAGGTAGCGGGAACGGAGGTCGACGCGGCGTTCATCGTGGCGATTTTGACGGTGATCGGCTTCTCCGTACACGACACGATCGTCGTGTTCGACCGCGTGCGCGAGGTGACCTCGCGGGACGCCCTCGTGCCATTCGCGGAGGCGGTGAATGTGAGCCTGACGGAGACGCTCGTGCGGTCCATCAACACGTCCTTCGTGACGGTGCTGACGATCATCGCGATGTTCCTGATCGGTGGCGTGACGATCCAGAACTTCCTGCTGGTGCTCCTGGTGGGCGTGATCGCGGGAATGTACAGCAGCATCTTCGTGGCAGCGCAGATTCTGGTGGCGTGGGAGAACCACGACATCGGTCGGTTCTTCGGGCGCCTCACGTCGCGGGGCGGAAGCGAGCCGCAGGAGGCGGCGGCCACGGGCGGCTAGGCGTGAACGAGGGCCTGGAGGGGAGGGGGACGCGGGCCCGACGGATGTCGGGTGTGGACTTCGGCAGGGCAGCCCGTGACTACGCAACGTTCCGGGCGGGGTTCCCCGACCGTTTCTACGACGAGCTTGAGGCGCAGGGCGTGCGCATCGCGGGCATCGATGCCGTGGACCTCGGCACCGGGACGGGAACGGTGGCGCGAGGCCTGGCGCTGAGGGGCGCCACGGTGGTTGGCGTCGATCCGTCGGCGGCGATGGCGGACCAGGCGCGGACACTCGACGAACAGGCAAGCGTGAGCATCCGCTACCTGCAGGCGAAGGCGGAAGAAACCGGGTTGGCGTCGGGCCATGCCGAACTCGTGATCGCGGGGCAGGCGTGGTGGTGGTTCGACCAGCCCCGCGCGGCGGCCGAAGCCAGGCGCCTGCTGAAGCCGGGAGGCAGGCTTGTGATCTGCTCGCTCGACTGGCTTCCGCTACCGGAAAGCATCCCGGAAGCGACTGAGGCGCTGATCGCCGCGGTGAATCCGAAGTGGACGATGGGAGGCGGAAACGGGCGGCACCCTCGCTGGCTGGACGAGCTCAGGGCAGCGGGGTTCGGCGAGCGCGCTGCGTTCGAGTTCGACATGGCGGTTCCGTACACGCACGAAGCGTGGCGGGGACGCATTCGGGCGAGCGCCGGCGTGGCGGCGACGCTCAGCGAGGCTGAGGTGGCGCGGTTCGACGAGGGTCTGGCGGCGATGCTGGCCGAGCGCTTCCCGGAGGACCCGATGGCGGTGCCCCACCGCGTCTACGCGGCGCTGGGGCGGCGGTAGACGCTCCCTCTGGGAGCGGCGGCGGGAGGCGGGTCTAGGCGGAACGCAGGGAGTCGCGGGCCTCGACGATTGCCGCGAGCTTCGCCTCGGCGGCGCGTGTGGAGGCGACTGGGTTGTCGGCGAAGGTGGCGAAGCCGCAATCGGGCGTGAGCAAGACGCGCTCCTCGCCGAAGAGGCTCACGGCGCGGGCGACGCGGTCGCGGATCGCTTCCGGGGCTTCGACCGCTGGACTCTTCGGGTTCACGACGCCAACGCCGATGCGCTTCTCCTCGGGAAGCTCCCGCAGGAGCTCCATCTCGCCGGCACGGGGCGTGCAGAGCTCCAGGAAGACGGCTCCGACGGGAGCGTCGCCGAGGAAGCCGAGCAGGGGCCGGTAGTCGCCGGAGAGGGCAGCGGACTCGTCGGGCGTCCAGTTGCCACGGCAGACGTGCAGGCCGAGCCGCTCGGCGGGGAGGCCGCACACGACCTCGCGGAGGAGGTCGGCGGCGAAGGCGAGCTCCCGGTCGGGGGCGAGCTTCTCGCCAAGGGCGCCGCACATGAAGCTGCGTTTCGCGCCGCCTTCGCCGTAGACGACCTCGGTGAGCACGGGTTCGTCGAACTGCACGAGGGCAGCGCCGCCAGCGAGCAGGGCGTGCACTTCCTCGCGGAGGACACGTACGACATCGACGGCAAGGTCGTCGCGAGTCTCGTAGGGGCGCTCGCGGAGGCAGTCGAGCCACATCGTGCGGGTCAGCAGGTAGGGGCCCGGAAGGGCGACCTTGACGGGCGCTTCGGTATGGGCGCGGACGAAGGCGAGCTCGTGGGCGGCCAGCGGGCGGCTGCGGCCGAGCGGGCCATGGACGACGGGGTGGCGGACATCCCCGGCGGGGACGTCGAGGGCTCGCAGCTCCCGCTGGAACTCATCGGGGTCGTCGACCATGGCGGTTAGGTCGCTGAGGGGGATGAGCTGGCAGTTGTCGAGGAGGCCGCCCACGAAGCTGGCGTAGTCATCGCGGCGCTGCTCGCCGTCGGTGACGACGTCGACGCCGGCACGGCGCTGGGCGTCAAGGGCGAGGCGGACCGCGTCGTCGGCGGTCTCGTGGAAGGCTTCGTCGCCAAGGCGGCCTTCGAGGTGGTCGTGCATGGCCTGGAGCATCCAGCGGGGGCGGGGCCAGCTCCCGATGCCCATGACCGAGAGGGGCGCGATCGCGGGGGCGGGGGCAGGCGCGGGGAGCTCAGCGGGGATGTGCACCTCGGCGGCGGACGGGTTGGCGAGGGGGGCGGGGGCGGCAGGAGGGGCCTCCGTGCGAGCGGCGAGCGGACCCTTCGACACGAGGTAGCTGCGCTGGTCGCCGTCCTTCGTCCAGGAGACGAGCTCGTTGCCGGTGAGGCGACACCAGGCGGGCAGCTCGACCTCGACGGTGGGCTCGGTCGAACGGATCTCGAGGAGACCGCCGGGGGCGAGGGGATCGATGTGCCGGCGGATGAGCAGGAGGAGGCCGCCACCGCAGTCGAGGTCGCCACCGTCGAAGCTGGCATCCGGCGCGAGCGGGTGCCGTTCGACGGGGTCGGGCGTGTCCGCTGCGGCGCTCACGGGATGGGGCTTCCGCTAGTAGGTGACGCAGGGAGCGCCGTCGGAGAGGAACTCGACGAGCATGGCGCCGCCGACGATGCGGACGCCATCGACGAGGTTGTTCTCGTCGAGGCCGCGCTTCTTGAAGCAGGGGGCGCAGACGTAGATGAGGCCGCCACCCTCGGTGAAGGCGTCCATGAGCTCGGTGAGGGGGAGGAAGCCCTCCTCGCGGATGGAGTCGGCGTAGCCCTTCTCGGCGAGGCGGGCGCCTTCGGTGCTGAGGAAGACGAGGGTCTCCTTCTCGGAGCCGAGGGCGGCGTTGGCGACGACGAAGCCGACGGTGGCCTTGTCGGGATCGTTGCCGGAAGAGGTGAGGTTGACGCAGAACTTACCTGACACGGAGCGGGTGCCTCCTTCGCTCTAGGGTTCCTGGCGCTGTTCGATCCAGTAGTCGGGGTGGTCGGCGCGGAGCAGACGGCGCCGGGTCATGCGACACCAGGCCGGCATTTCTTCGGGGGCGCCCAGGTCACGCACGGTGACCTTGAGGACCTGGCCCCCGGCGAGCCGCCGCATGCGCGAGCGTAGCATCACGAGGACTTCGCCGCAGCCGAGCCGGCCAGCGTCCCACTCGACGTGGGCGTCGGGCAGCTCGCTCACGAGGGATCCCCGGGCGGTTCGTGGTCGCGCTCGGGAGCGCCGAAGAGCGCGGCGGCGGGACTGGTCTCCTCGTGCTCGGGCAGGCCGAGGCGGGCGCGCAGGGAGGCGCGAGCGGAGTCGTCGTTGGTGGCCTCGGGGGTCTGGACGACGACGGGCATGGGCAGGGCGTGGCCGAAGACAAGGGCCTGGCGCTTGCTCTCGAGGGACGCGATCACCTGGCGGAGGCCGCTCCTGCCCTGGACGCCGCCGACTATGGCTTCGACGTCGTTGTCGCTGTCGAGCTGGAGGGTGAACTTGGTTCCGATTTGGGAGAGTACCTCGGGGTCGATCTGGCTGGGGCGCTGGTCGATGACGAGGAGGGTGACGTTGTACTTGCGCAACTCGCGGGCGATCTGGCCGAAGATGCTCTGGCCGGCGAGGGAGCGGTCGACGAACTTGTGCGCCTCCTCGATGACGATGACGAGGCGGTTGGGCGCCTCCTGTTCGCGCGAGCGCTCGGTGCTGTCGCGGTAGCGCTCCCAGATGCGGCGGGAGAGCATGTTGGCGACGAGCATGTAGCTGGTGAGGTCGTTGCCGAAGCGGCCGAACTGGACGATGACGCTCTTGCCGCCCTGCAGGGAGCTGACGATGTGCTTGATGACGTCCCCGAACTGGGCGCCGTCGGTGCGGACGAACTCGCGGCGGGTGAGCCGCTCCATGCGGCGGCGGAGGCTCTCGAGGGAGCCGGGGTAGCCCATCTGGGCGGCGACCTGCGACCAGTTGACGTCGCCCTCGGGCGGCTCGCGCCAGAGCCCGTTGACGAGGCCCGCGGAGGGCTCGTCGGCGAGGATCTCGTCGATCCAGCCGGGGCCGAAGCGGCGGCGGCAGGCATGGGCGGCATCGATTGCGAGGTCGGTGAGGTCGAGCGTCTCGCGGAGGACTTCGAGGTCGTCGGGCTCGATGTCGCGCGTACCGATGAGGATCTGGCCGTCCGAACGGGCGACGCGGGATTCGAGGGTGTAGAGCTCGGCTTCGGTCTGGTGGCGCTGCTTGAGGGAGCGGAGGCGGCTGGTGGTGGGGCCCTGGAACTTCATCTCCCAGCCGTAGTCGTTGTGCATGTCGAAGACGAGGGCGACGGTGCGGTCGCTGTTGGTGGAGGCGGCAGCGGAGCGGGTCAGCATGGCGTCGAGGAGGTGGAGGACGAGGACGCTCTTGCCGGTGCCGCTCTTGCCGAAGACGCCGGCGGAGCGCTCGAAGAGGCGCTCGAAGTCGACGCCGACCTCAAGCTCGTCCATGCCAAGGGGGGCTCCGACGGGGATGGCGGGCCCATCGGTGGCGAAGGCGCGGTCGAGGGTGTTCTGGTCGGCGGGGAGGACGGCGGCGAAGTGGTTGGGGAGGCGGCGGGCGCGGGCGGGCTCCTCGCCGTTCTCGCCAAGCTCCAGGTAGGGATCGACGGCGAGGGCGGTGTAGACGCCGGTGTCCTGGAGCACCTCGCGGAGGAGGGACGGCTCGTCGTCGCCGGGGGGCCAGACCGTGGGGCCGGAGTCGACGGACTTGAGGGTGATGTCGGTGACCATGCCGAGCAGGCTGAGGCCGCCCCCCACGTCGGCCATGGCGTACTGGCCGAGCTGGGCGCTCTGGTCGGGGTCGAGGCGAACTTCGAGGCCCTTCGTGAGAGAGCCTCCCACGACGACGCCGAGGGGCCGAGTGGCGTCGGAGTCCGTGTTGCTCATGGTCCCGGCTCCACGGCCCGGAGGATGCTGGTCAGGCGCGAGGGCTCGGCCTTGAGGAGGCGGGCCAGCTCCTTGCCGGCAGCGACGAGGAAGGGCCTGCCGGCGGGCCCGGTGGCGCGGGCGACTTCGCGGATGGCGGCGGCGACGACGGCATCGTCGGCGGCGGGGTTGGCGAGGAGGGGGACGAGGAAGCGGCCATCGTCGGCGATGCGGACCTTCTCCTCGTCGGTGGCGGCCTGCACCTCGGCGAGGAGGGGCGGAGGCATGGGCGGGAGG
>VXPF01000150.1 GCA_009839725.1 Dehalococcoidia bacterium
CCGCACAGCGCCGGCCGCGCCAGATGTGTATAACAGCCCGGGTCATCGGGGGGAAGTCGATGGGAGGGCGCATCGCGAGCATGGTGGCGGAGGAGGCGGGCGTCGCGGGGGTGGTCTGCTTCGGGTACCCGTTCCATCCACCAGGGAAGCCTGAGCGGTTGCGAACGGCGCACCTTGAGGCGATCGCAACGCCAGTGCTGATCCTGCAGGGCGAGCGCGACACCTTCGGGCGGCGGGAGGAGGTGGCGGGGTATGCGCTTTCGGAACAGGTGCGGGTGCACTGGCTCGCGGACGGCGACCACGGGCTCAAGCCGCGCAAGGCGTCCGGGCGGACGGAGGCGGAGAACCTGGAGGAGGCGGCGCGGGAGGCGGCGCGCTTCGTGCTCGAGGTGACGGGCGGGTAGCGGCTCAGGCGATGGGCTTGTCGCGGGAGCCCCAGGCGTCCCAGTGGATGACCTCGGAGACGGGCGGGCGCTCGACGGCCTTGAAGTTGTCGTCGCCGGTGAAGTAGGCGACGGGGAAGAGCGTGGCCTGGGTGATGGTGTCGGGGATGGCGAGCAGCTCCGCGACCTCGTTGGCGTAGCGCAGGTGGATGCCGGTCCAGGCGGTGCCCAGGCCGCGCGTGCGGAGCGCCATCTGGAGCGACCAGGCGGCGGGCAGTATCTGGCCGTAGAGGCTGGCCTGGGCGCCCGCGCCGTCGTTCTCGGCGCGCCCATCGATGCAGGGGATGATGAGGACAGGGCAGCGGTGGATGTTGTCGGCGAGGTAGGCGATGACGGGGCGCATGGGGCGGGCGCCGGCGAACTGGTAGAAGCCCTCGCGGTAGAGGCCGCCGATGACGTCGCGCTTGGCCTCGTCGGTCACGACCATGAAGTGCCAGGGGCGGGCCTCGCCGCCGCCGGGGGCGGCCTGGATGGCGATGGCGATGCACTCCTCGATGACCTCGGGCTCGATTGGGCGGTCGAAGTCGAGGCGGCGGCGCACGGAGCGGGTGGTGGTGAGGACGTGGTCGACGCTGTCGCGGTCGTAGGGGCGGTGCTTGTCGTCCTGCTCGGTCATGGGGAGGGCCATTCTGCCACGCGGGAGGGGCGGCGGGCGGTGTGCGCTCGCGCCTTCGGGGGTGGGTGGCAGAATGAGGCGGCTTTGTGAACACACGGGCCGGTGGCGCCCGCAAGACCAGTACCAGCAGGGCAGAGGAGCACCCAGATGGCGGATCGACTGAAGGATCGCGTGGCGATCGTGACGGGCGCGGGGCGTGGCATCGGCGCCTCGATCGCGAAGCTGATGGCGTCCGAGGGCGCGGCCGTGGTCGTGAACGACCTCGGCGGCAGCGTCGACGGCGAGGGCGCGGACGACGCGCCCGCACGCGATGTCGTGCGCGAGATCGAGGCGGCGGGCGGGACGGCCGTCGCGAACTTCGACGACGTCTCCGACTACGACGCGTCGGAGCAGATCATTCGCACGGCGCTGAACGAGTACGGCCAGCTCGACATCCTCTGCAACGTGGCGGGGATCCTGCGGGACCGCATGATCTTCAACATGAGCGAAGCGGAGTGGGACGCGGTCATCGCGGTCCACCTGAAGGGCACCTTCAACACCTCCAAGTACGCCTCCATCTACTGGCGGTCGGAGCGCAAGGGCGACTACCGGCTGATCAACTTCACCTCGGTGTCGGGCCTGTCGGGGTCGCCGGGGCAGCCCAACTACGCGGCGGCGAAGCTCGGCATCGTGGGGCTGAGCTACTCGTGCGCGAACGCGCTCGGGCGCTACGGCGTGACCTCCAACGCGATCAGCCCCGGGGCGGCGACGCGCATGGGCGACACGATTCCGCCGGACCGGCGCCGCCAGCTCGACGCCGCCCAGCAGCGGGCGGCCGAGGATCGCGCGCGGGAGATGTCGGCGGACAACGTGGCGCCCCCGGTGGTGTACCTGGCGAGCACGGAGTCGGGCTGGATCAACGGTCAGGTCATCGGCGCTTCGGGCTACCAGGTGTCGCTGTTCAACACGCCGGAGATGATCCGGCAGATCCAGGGCAAGGAGCCGTGGACGGTGGACGACATGTTCCAGAAGATGCCATCGGTCTTCCGGCCGGCGATCGAGGGGCGAAACTTCTACCAGCGGGCGCAGGAGAGCTAGCGAGCGCGCGATGGCAGGCGAGCGGGCGGTCCTGTTCGACTTCGGCGGGGTGCTGCTGCGGCAGGACTGGGACGAGTACGACGCCTTCTGCGAGCAGCACGGCCTGCCGGCGCGAGCCCTGCGCCGGGCGCTCTACGGCACGGACGAGTGGCGGGCGCTCCAGACGGGGCGCATCAGCGACCGCGCCGTCTGGCGGGCGGCGGCGATCGCGTCGCTGGCGGAGCACTGCGGGGACAGGGCAGCGGGGCTCTTCGAGGAGTGGTACTCGCGCCCGACCAGGCTGCACCAGCCGAACATCGAGCTGGCGAACGCGCTGGCGGCGGCGGGGGTACGGGTGGGGCTGCTGAGCAACGCCGCCCCCGACCTGGAGACCCGCATCACCGAGCAGTTTGGCGTGGAGGTCGACTGGACTGACCGCGTGATCTCGGGGCTGGTCGGGCTCGCGAAGCCGGACCCGGCCATCTACCGCCTGGCGGCGGAGCGAATCGGGTTGCCGGAGCCAGCCTGCTTCTTCATCGACGACATCGCCGAGAACGTTGAGGCGGCGCGGGGCGTGGGGATGCTGGCGCACCACTTCCAGGGGGACTACGGGGCGCTGCACGCGGACCTGCGGGCGGCGGGGTACGAGTGGGAGCAGGCGTAGGCGACTAGCCGAAGCGGATGCTGTCCTCAAGGTGGCGGGTGGAGGGCTGGCGGCGGATACGGGCCATCTGGAGGACGAGCAGGATCGGTCCAAAGCGTCCGAGGAACATGGCGGTGATGAGGAGTGCCCGCTCCCACGCCCCGGCCTCCGCCGTCTGACCAACCGACCAGCCCGAGAGCGTGACGGCGGAGATGGCCCCGAAGAGCGCGTCGATGGGAGCCGCATGGGAGGCGGCGATCACGCCAGCGCCGAGGAAGGTGACGGCCCCGCCGAAGAGGAAGGTGATGGCGAGGGCGTGGCGGAAGGCGGAGGGTGGCAGCTCCCGGCCGAGGAGGGAGAGGCGCTCACGGCCCGCGAGCGCGTTCAGGAGGCCCGTGGCGAGCACGGCGATGGTCCCCACCTTGAGGCCGCCGCTGACCGCGCCGGCGCCGCCGCCGATGAGCATCAGGCCGGTGGCGAACACCTTGCTCTCCTCGCGGAAGGCGGCGGTATCAAGCGTCGTGAAGCCGGTGGTCCGCGCGGACGACTCAAAGAGCGCGAGGAAGGGACGGCGCCAGCCGGGCTCGGCCGCGAGCGTGGCGGGGTTCGTCCACTCCCCGAAGAGGAGAACCCCCGCGCCCCCGACCAGGACGAGAAGCATGGCCAGCAGGATGACGCGGGCGTCGAGGGGGAGGCGGCGGACCGAGCGGCGGGAGGCAAAGAGGGCGAGGGGGATGGGCCCGATGGCGCCGAGCATCGCGAGGGCGCCGGTCACGGCGAGGACGGGCACGTCGTCGGCGAAGGCGAGGTAGCCGGTGTCGGGGAGGGAGAAACCGGTGTTGTTGAAGGCGCTGACGGCGTGGAACGGCCCCCACCAGAGGGCGCGTTCGGCGGGGACGTCGGCGGCGAGCATGACCAGAAAGAGGGCGACGGCGCCGATGCCCTGGGCCGTGAAGGCCACGACGAGGACCGTGCGCACCACGGGGGCGACTTCGGCAACGCTGGGGACACCCCGGAAGAGGCGCCGCATGCCGGAGTCGCGCATGCCGAGGCGGCGTCCCAGGAGCCAGAGGAGAACGGTCGCGCCCACGAGGTAGAGGAGGCCGCCGAGCACGGTGAGGACGGCAAGCACGCCCTCGCCGAAGAGGGTCCAGTGCTCCTGGACAGGCAGGGTGGTGAGCCCCGTGACCGTGACGGCCGAGACAGTCGTAAAGAACGCATCGGCAGCGCTGGTGTCGGTGGTGGAGGCAGCAGGCACCAGCAGGACGAGGGTGCCGGCGGCGAGCAGCGCAGCGTAGGCGGCGACGAGGAGGAGGGCGCCACTGCGAGGCCAGCGAACCAGGCGCCGAATCAGCAGCAGCCAGGGGATGGGGCGATGGGGCGCCGCGACTCCGGCGGGGGCGCCGTCCCCAGCGGGCTGTCGAGCCGTTACCATCGCTCGCAGTCTGTGATCGGTCCGCTGGTGGGGTCAATCGGCGGCGGTCACCTTCGGGGAGGCAAACGATGTCGGTGATCCTGGGCGATGGCGATTTCCGGTACGAGGTAGTCGAGAACTGGGAGCAGCTTCCGGAAGGGGTGACGCTGCGGGAAACCCCCGGCGTGGCGGTGAACGCGCAGGACGAGGTGTTCCTGCTCACGCGCAACACCGACTACCCGGTGATGGTGTTCGACCAGGCGGGGAGCTTCCTGCGTAGCTTCGGTCGGGGCGTGTTCGACGCGCGCACGCACGGGATGTTCATCGGGGCGGACGAGGCGGTGTGGTGCGTCGACGACGGGACGCACTCGATTACGAAGTGGTCGCAGGACGGGGAACTGCTGCTGACGCTCGGGGGCGACCCGGCGCCGATCTGGAGCGGCGCGCCCTTCAACCGGCCGACGCACGCGGCGGTCTCCCCCACGAGCGGCGACCTCTACATCACGGACGGGTACGGGAACTCGAACGTGCATCGCTACACGGCCGACGGGGAGCACGTGCTCTCCTGGGGCGGCCCGGGCATCGACGCGGGGTTGTTCATCCGCCCGCACAACGTGGCCGTGGACGAGGAGGAGCGGGTGTACGTGGCGGACCGGGAGGCGCATCGCGTGCAGGTTTTCGACTCCGAGGGGAACTTCCTCGAGATGTGGAACAACATCCACCGGCCCGACGGCATGGTGCTGGGCCCGGACGGGAACATCTACATCGGCGAGCTGAACGGGATGGGCGGCATGGAGGGGTGCCCGGGGCTGGGGCACCGCGTGAGCATCCTGAGCCGGGGCGGCGACCTGCTCGCGCGCTTCGGGGACGAGGAGGAGGGCGAGGGGCCGGGCCAGTTCATCGCGCCGCACGGGGTGGCGGTGGACTCGCGAGGCGACATCTACGTGGGCGAGGTGTCGTTCAGCATCGTGGGTCGCACGCTGGACCCGCCACGCGAGCTGAAGAGCTTCACGAAGCTGCGCCGGCTCTAGGGCGATGTCCGGCGAGAACGCGCCGCAGGGGATGGGCGCTCCGCGCCCGGAGACCCGCGCGCGCCTCGATGCCCTCCAGCAGGCGCTGGAGGAAACCTCCCGGCGGCAGGCCGGGTATCCGGCGAACCTCGCCTACGACTACTCCGCCCTCACGCCGTTCCTGCAGTACTCGCTGAACAACATCGGCGACCCGTTTCACGAGAGCAACTACGCCATCAACAGCCGTGCGTTCGAGCGCGAGGTGATCGCGGCATTCGCGAACCTCATGCACCTTCCGGCGGAAGCCGCCTGGGGCTACGTCACCTCGGGGGGCACCGAGGGGAACATGTACGGGCTCTACCTGGCTCGGAAGCTGCACCCGGACGGCATCGTCTTCTTCTCGCAGGACACGCACTACAGCGTCCTCAAGAACCTGAGCGTGCTCAACATGCGCAACATCATGATCAAGAGCCAGGAGAACGGTGAGCTGGACTACGACGACCTGTTCGAGACCGTCCGCATCCACCGGGACACGCCGGTCATCGTCATGGCCAACATCGGCACGACGATGAAGGGGGCGATCGACGACCTCGGGCGGGTGCGGGCCATCCTGGAGGACCTGGCGATCGCGAGTCACTACATCCACGCCGACGCGGCGCTCAGCGGGATGATCCTGCCGTTCGTCGACGACCCGCAGCCGTACGGGTTCGACGCAGGCATCGACAGCGTTTCGCTGAGCGGGCACAAGGTGATCGGGGCGCCCCTGCCCTGCGGAGTGGTGCTGACGAAGCGCGAGTACGTGAACGCGGTCGCCCGCTCGGTCGAGTACCTGGGCACGCTCGACACGACGGTGCCGGGCTCACGCAGCGGGTTCACGCCGCTCATCCTCTGGTACGCCCTCGAGCACTACGGACTCGACGGCTTGCGGCGGCTTGTCGGGGACATGCTCGACATGGCGGCGTACGCGGTAGAGCGGTTCAACGAGAACGGCATCCCCGCGTGGCGCAACCACAACTCGGTGACGGTCGTCTTCCCACGACCGTCGGAAGAGGTCGTGCGGAGGTGGCAGCTGGCGCCGCTCGGGGACATCGCCCACGTCATCACCATGCCGCACATCACGCGGGAGACGGTCGACGAGATCGTGGACGCCTGCGCGACCGACGCCGGCTCCACGCGGACATGAGGAGGCTTCGGTGAAGCGGATAACAGTGGCGATTCAGAACAGGGTGGGAGCGATCGCGGGTATCACCGAGACGCTCGCGGGGGCGGACGTGAATCTCGTCGCGATCAACACGGAGCGGACCGGGGAGACGGGGCTCGTCACGCTCTCGACGGAGGAGGGCGACCACGACCGGGCGCTCCAGTGCCTGGTGGAGGCGGGTTACCGGGCGGTGACGGACGAGGCTCTGCTCATCCGGCTGAAGGACGAGCCGGGGGCGCTGGCGAAGGTGGCGGCTCGCTTTCGCGATGCCGGCATCAACATCCAGAGCCTGCACATCCTCGACCGTCACGAGGGATACGCGACGGTGGCGCTCGACACCGAGGACCGCGAGGCGACGGCGGCCCTGCTCAGTCCGGACGAGGTGGTGTGAGGCTCCCTACTGGATTGAGGAGTGGGGGGTGGGGTTGAGGCGGCGGACGACGACGCCTTCGCGCTCCATCATGTCGGGGATCTGGGGACCGATCTCGTTCTTCCACTCGTCGCTCTGGTAGACGGCTTCGTACTGGGCCTCGCGCTCGGCCTCGTCGCGGAAGCGGCGGATCCAGATGTAGACGGTCTCGTCTTCCTCGTCGGTGAAGCTGCCGAGGATGACCATGCCCTTCGACTGCTGGAAGGGGATGATCGTGTTCTCCATGAAGTCGACCCAGGCGGCCTGAGAGCCGGGCTTGATGCGGTACTGACGAAGCTCGAAGAGCATTGCACGCCTCCGTGGGGGTGATTGCGGGGCGGAGTCTACCTGCTGGGGGCGGGTTCGTGATTGTCATCACGAGGCGGGAGGGCTACGATCGGGCCGCTTCTCCCGGGAGGATCGGATGGCCTACGGCACGGGCATCGCACGCGGAATGGGTCTCACCCTGCGCCAGCTGTTCAAGCCCGTGGATACGCTTGAGTACCCGGAGGTCTCGCGACCGGTGCCGGTGTACGCGCGCACGAACCTGCTCTGGTTCGAGGAGCGCTGCACGGGCTGCAGCACCTGCGCCCAGGCGTGTCCCGACGGCTGCATCCTGGTGGCGACGAGCCAGGACGCCGAGGGGCGGCGAAACATCGACCGCTACGAGATCGACTTCCGCATCTGCATGTACTGCGGGCTCTGTACGGAGGCATGCCCCTACGAGGCGATCCAGCCGGGCGGACCGCTCGACGACGCGGTCACGAACTTCGACGAGATGTACCGCGACAAGCACGCGCTGACCCGGATGGCGCAGTCGTTCCTGAAGCGGAACGACAACACCTACCCCAACGGGATGGAGGCGCCGGACCCCGACGCCGATTTCCACCGGCTCTAGACGATGGCGACGATCACGGCGAACGGCGGCACGATCGAGGCGCCCGAGGGCGCGCCTCTCGTCGAGGTCCTGAAGAACAACGGCATCTACATGTCGAACCTGTGCTACGTGGACGGCCTGAAGCCGTACGCGGGGTGCCGCACCTGCCTGGTCGACATCGAGGGGCCGCCGGGGCTGCAACTGGCCTGCACGAGCGTCGTGCAGGACGGGATGACGGTGCGCACCGACACCGACGAGGTGAAGGAAGGGCGCCGCGCGGTCCTCTCCGTACTCATCTCGAACCACAGCGAGCGCTGCCTCACGTGTCACCGGCGGGAGCACTGCCACCCAGGCGACATCTGCCTGCGCGACGACGTCGTCACCCACCGCTGCCTGACCTGCTCGAAGAACTACCGCTGCGAGCTCCAGGCGACCTGCGAGATGGTGGGGATGTCGGGCTACGAGCCGTGGGTGGGCGAGGAGCGGACCTACTACCAGGCGCCACAGCCGCCGGCGGATCGGGCGAACCCGTACATGGAGTTCGACCCCCAGATGTGCATCATCTGCACGCGCTGCCAGCGGGTGTGCGAGGAGAAGCGGCACACGAGCGCGATCACCCTGGGCGGACGCGGGTTCGACCTGCAGATCACGTTCGGGGCGGGCGGCGCCATCCACGAGAGCAACTGCGACTTCAGCGGGGCCTGCATCGACGTCTGCCCGACGGCGGCGTTGATGGAGCATCCGAACAAGTGGGTGGCGAAGCCGGACACCTGGACGACGACGACCTGCGACTCGTGCGCGGTCGGGTGCAGCATCAGCCTTGGATCCCGGGAAGGGCGCGGGGTGATCGTGCGGCCGGGCCCCGGGAACGAGTTCTCCGGTGACCAGATCTGCGTCCGCGGTCGCTACCACTACGACTCACTGAAGCCACGCGAGCGGCTCTCGCGCCACCTCGTGAAGCGCGGGGTCATCCAGGCGCCGGCGTCCCTCGAGGACGCGGCCGCGGAAGCGGCGAGCGCGCTGCGCGAGGCGGCCGGCAAGGGCCGCGTGGGCGTGCTCGTTGGCGGCACGGTCACGAACGAGGAGGCGTATCTGGCGAAGCTCATCGCGAGCGAGGCGCTGGGCACGGCCGCCGACAGCCCTCTCGGTCCCGTGATGCGGGCCACGAAGGACGCGCTGGAAGCGCGACTGGGCACATGGCGGATGGCCACGGACATGACCCGCATCCCGAAGGCGAAGGCGAAGGCGATCGTGGTGGTCGCCGACGACCTCGAGGAGAGCCACAACGTTCTCAGCGTCCGTATCAAGGACGCGGTCGCGCACGAGAAGGCGACGCTGGTCGTCATCGGCGCGCTTCGCAGCGAGCTGGTCGACTTCGCGACGCACTGGATTCGTCCGGCCGCTGGCGAGGAAGGGCAGGCCGCTGCCGCCCTCGCGGGCGCCGTCGCGGGCGAGACCTCGAGCGGCGACGTCGCCGCGGCGGCGGAAGCGCTGCGCGGTGCCGAGGGCGCCATCGTGGTGTGCGCGCCGAATCCCGTGTCGCCCGCGATCGCAGGGGCGATGGCGGGTGGAGCGGCGAACCTCGCGGTGGCCCTCCACGGGGAAGCAGCCTCGGACCACCTGGTCGTGGCGCCCCCGGAAGTGAACACGCACGGCCTGCTCGACGTGGGCGTGGCCGTTGCAGGCGGGGAGAACCCGCTCGAGGGGCTGAGCGGCCTCCTCGTGGTGCGCGACGACCCGACGATGCGCCTGCCGGGCGCGGCAGCTGCGCTCGACGGGCTCGACGCGCTGGTCGTCATCGACAACGTGGCGCACGACACGGCGAAGCGCGCAACTGCGGTGCTCGCCGAAGGGCGCGCCTACGCCTCGCGGGGCACGTACACGCAGGGCGACTTCCGTGTCCAGCGCCTGGAACCGGCGATCGCGCCCGAGGGCGACGCCGTGACGTGCTTCGCCGCGCTCTCGGCACTGGCGGGGGCGCTCGGTGTCGACGCTCCCGCCGACGAAGGCGCGGCGCTCGCGGCCATCGCCAACGAGACACCGGAGTACCAGCCCGCCGCCGACCTCATCATCGGCGAGGGTGTGCGGCTGGAGGTGGCGGCGTCCGGCCAGGGCTCGACGGCGCCGGTTGCGGACGCCGTCGCGAGTGGCGAGGGGCTACGCATCATCACCGGTCGCGACCAGTACACGGCCACGGACGCGGCAGCGCTACGCCATCCCGAGGCCGAACGGCTGCACCGCTACGACCGCATCCAGGTGAGCGAAGAGGACGCCGAACGGCTGGGTATCAGCAACGACGACGAGGTCGAGCTGACCGACGGCGAGGTCACGCTACGCGCCCCGGCGACCGTGACGGACCGGGTGCCGGAGGGCGCGGTGTACGTGTCGAGCCTGTTGCAGGGCGGCGCGGTCGTCGGATTCTTCCGCGGCGCGGCGGTTCCGGCGGTGCGCGTGGGCGTACCGGTTCCCGCCTAGGCTCCCCACTCCTTCCGCACTGGCATGGACAGGCCCGACCGCGGGCGTGAGAATCGCGCGCACTGAAGGGACAGGAGCTACGCATGGCTGACGAGTCAGGTGGATACGTGGTCGCGGCGCAGGCGCGCCAGGGACGAGGGATGGGCGACTTTCGCTACGAGCGCGAGGCGCTCGACCCGATCGGCGCCACAATCCTGGAGATTCCGGCGGAGACGGACGCCGAGTTCGCGGAGGCGGCGCGCAACGCCGACGCCGTGATCGCGCCGGGGCGGCGCATCACCGCCGAGATCATCGAGGGGCTCGACAAGTGCGTCGTGATCGGGCTGAGCAGCGTGGGCGCCGACACGGTCGACGTGGAGGCTGCGACGAAGAAGGGCATCGTGGTGACGAACGTGCCCGACGTCTTCGTGGAGGAGGTGGCGGACCACACGATGGCGCTCATGCTGTCCGCCGCGCGCCGCCTGAAGCTGATGGCGCAGCTCATGCGCGCGGGCAATTGGCGTGACGCGCGGCCCGTGTTCAACGACGTGCCCCGGCTGTGGGGGCAGACGGTGGGCCTGATTTCCTTCGGGAACATCGCGCGGGCGGTGGCGCGGCGCTGCCAGCCGTTCGGGCTGCACGTGATCGCCTACGACCCCTTCGTGAGCGAACTGACGATGACGGCGGAGGGGGTCGAGCCCGTAGGCCTCATGGAGATGCTGGAGCGGTCCGACTTCGTCTCGATGCACGCACCCCTGAATGCGGAGACGCGCCCGCTGATGAAGGCGGAGCACTTCGCGGCGATGAAGTCCTCCGCGATCTTCGTGAACAACGGGCGTGGGCCGACGGTGGACGAGACGGCGCTCATCGCGGCGCTGGAGGACGGCGAGATCGCGGGCGCCGCGCTGGACGTGTTCGAGGTGGAGCCGACGAACCCGGAGAACCCGCTGCTGCACATGGACAACGTGATCGTGACGCCGCACGTGGCCTCGGCGACGGCGCGGATGATGCCGGAGACGCGCCGGCGAACCGGCCGCGAGATCGCGACGGCGCTACAGGGTGGCTGGCCCCGAAGCGCTGTGAACCCGGAGGTGCTGCCTCGCACGAAGCTGCGTCGCTGGCAGCCCTACCCGATGAACCGGGGGCCGAATCGGTAGTCGGTGGCCGGTGATCGGTGGTCGGTGATCGGCAGGGTGAAGCGATGATGTTCCGGCTGCAGATGTTCTTCCTGAAGCTGTTCGCGCCGTTCCACACGTTCGTGTTCCGGCTGACCGGCGGACGGCTGATGGGGAAGTTCGAGCTGCCGGTTCTGTTGCTGACCACGACCGGCGCGCGGACGGGGCGGCAGCAGACTTCGCCCCTGCTCTACATTGAGCACGAGGGAACACTGCTCCTGCCGGCGTCGCTCTGGGGAGGGCCGCGCAATCCGGCCTGGTACCACAACTGCGTCGCCAACCCCGAGGTGGTCGTGGAGACGCGGGGAGTGAAGCGGACGATGCGGGCCGAAATCGCACCGGAGGAGGACCGGCAACGCCTCTACGACCTGTTCAAGGCGGGCTCCGGCCACTACGCGGGCCACGAGGCGCGAACGACGCGGAAGATACCGGTCGTGATCCTGCGGGAGCTGGACGGCTGAGGGGCTCTGTCCCCGCTGAGACTCAGTCAGTCACCAGGGCGTCGATGGGAACGCCGAGGCTCTCGGCGATGTGGGTCAGGGCCGCGACCGAGCCAGGCTTACGTCCACGCTCGATCTCGGAGAGGTAGCTGGCTGCGACACCGGACCGCTCTGACAGGTCCCGGAGCGTGAGTCCATGGAGGTCGCGGAACGCACGGATGGGACTGACGCCGTCCATCATGGCGAGCGCCACCTCGTGTGGGATCCTCGCGTCATGGGTGGCCTCGGCGGCGGCAAGCCGGTCCTCGAGATCAGCCGTTCGCTCGACGAGCGCGTTGTACTCCTCACGGGTCAGGGTGACAGTTTCACCGGCGCTCATAGGCTTGCCTCCTGTGCCGGACTCTCAGGATACTTGGCGGGTGCTGCGGGGAGGGCGTTCGGGGCAGTCCCATCGAATCGCACAGCGCGGGCGGAGGCGGGTGGCTTGTCGCGAGCGGCGGAACTGCGCAGTATGCCCGCGATGAATCTGTTTCAACGATTGTTCGTTCCGTTCCATGTTCTCGTGTACCGGCTCAGCGGCGGCCGGCTGCTTGGCAAGCTCGGCGGATTGCCGGTGCTGCTGCTGACCACGACCGGCCGGCGATCGGGAAAGCCACGGACGATGCCGCTGCTCTACCTGGAGGAGGACGGGGCGCTGGTGGTGGCGGCGTCGGCCGCGGGCGCGCCCCGGAACCCGGCCTGGTACGGCAACCTCGTCGCCGATTCGACGGTTGAGGTGCACACCCACGACGGCCGCCGGGAGATGCTGGCCGAGACGGCAGCCGATGACGACCGGCAGCGGCTGTACGACCGCTTCAAGGCCGCCTCCGACCAGTACGCGGGCTACGAGACGAGAACCGACCGACAGATCCCGATCGTCCTGTTGCGGGCTTCGGGGTAGCGGCTCCGTCTCCAGAAGCGCATTCGCGGGGCGACCGTAGAATCGCGAGCATGCCCCAGCGTCCCCTCGTCGCCTCGCGGACAGCGGTGTTCTCCGAGTCCGTTATCCGCGAGATGACTCGACTTTCCTTCCTGCACGACGCCATCAATCTAGCGCAGGGCTACCCGGACTTCCCCGCCCCCGAGTTCGTGAAGCGCGCGGCGATCGACGCCATCGAGGCGGACGTGAACCAGTACGCGATCACGTGGGGCGACCAGCGCCTGCGGGCGGCCATCGCGGCGAAGGTCGGGAGGCACTACGGGCTCCACATCGACCCGGAGCGCGAGGTGACGGTCACGTGCGGGGCGACGGAGGCGATGATGGCGACGATGCTCGCCTTCGTGGAGCCGGGGGACGAGGTCATCGTCTTCGAGCCGTTCTACGAGAACTACGTGCCGGACGCGGCCATGAGCGGGGCGACGCTCAAGTTCGTGACGCTGCGGGGCCTCGACTTCGTGTTCGACCCGGACGAGCTGCGAGCCGCGTTCGGGCCGCGCACGAAGGCGATCATCGTGAACTCGCCGAACAACCCCAGCGGCAAGGTGTTCGACCGGGAGGAGCTGGGGCAGATCGCGGCCCTCTGCCAGGAGTTCGACTGCCTCTGCTTCACGGACGAGATCTACGAGCACATCCTCTTCGACGAGCACGAGCACCTGCCGATGGCGACGCTGCCGGGGATGTACGAGCGGACCGTGACCGTGAGCGGACTCTCGAAGACGTTCAGCGTGACGGGCTGGCGGCTGGGCTACGTGGTCACGCCGCCGAACCTGAGCGAAGCGGTGCGCAAGGTTCACGACTTCCTCACGGTGGGGGCACCGGCGCCGCTGCAGCAGGCGGGGGCGGTCGCGCTGGAGCAGGGCGAGCCGTACTACCCGGAGCTGCGGGCGATGTACCAGGGGAAGCGGGACCGGCTCCTCATCGCGCTGCGGGAGGCGGGGTTCGAGTGCCACCGGCCGGAGGGGGCGTACTACGTGATGGCGGACTTCGGCGACCTCGGCTTCGACGGGGACGACACGGCCTTCGCCCTGCATCTGATCGAGCGGGTGGGGGTAGCGCCAGTCCCGGGTTCGAGCTTCTACAACGACCGGGAGGCGGGCTCGCGGTTCGTGCGCTTCACGTTCTCGAAGTCGGACGAGACGCTGGCGGAGGCGGCGAGGCGGCTGGGGGCGATGTGAAGGGGACCATTCGCAGGCTGCTGCTACACTTTTCTGAAGCGCCGCCCGGGGGCGGCGTTCCCGCATCGGTGAGGGACCGGCAATGACCGACGCGCCAGCCAGCACGCGGCTCGCCTCCGCCTACGAGCCGGGCACGGTGGAAGACCGCATCTACGCCTTCTGGGAGGAGGGCGGGTACTTCGCTGCGCAGGTTGTGCCGGGCGAGGCGCCGTACAGCATCGTGATGCCGCCGCCGAACGTGACGGGTGAGCTGCACCTCGGTCACGGGTTCGAGGATGCGCTCACGGACACGCTCGTGCGCTGGCACCGCATGCAGGGCGAGCCCACGCTCTGGCTGCCCGGGGAGGACCACGCGGGCATCGCCACCCAGAACGTTATGGAGCGGGAGCTCGCGAAGGAAGGGCTCACGCGGCACGACCTCGGGCGCGAGGGCTTCGAGGCGCGCGTCTGGCAGTGGGTGCGGCAGCTGCGGCCGCGCATCTACGAGCAGCACCGCAGGCTGGGCGCGAGCGCGGACTGGAGCCGCGACACGTTCACGCTGGACCCCAACATCGTGCGGGCTGTGCGCACGACTTTCGTAAACCTCTACAACGACGGGCTCATCTACCGCGGGCTTCGCATGATCAACTGGTGCCCGCGCTGCAGCACCGCCCTGAGCGACCTGGAGGTGGAGCACGAGGAAGAGGAGGCGCAGCTCTACTACGTGCGCTACCCGGTAGTGGGCGAGGGGGGCATGCCCCTGCCCGACGCCGTGACGGTGGCGACGGTGCGCCCTGAGACGATGGTGGCGGACACGGGCGTGGCCGTTCACCCCGAGGACGAGCGCTACGAGGACCGCATCGGGCGGACGGTGCTGCTGCCGATCATGGGCCGGGAGCTGCCGGTTGTGGCGGACGACTCGATCCAGCCGGAGTTCGGGACCGGCGCCCTGAAGGTGACGCCGGGGCACGACCCGCTCGACTGGGAGATCGGGCAGCGGCACGACCTCGACGTGATCGTCGCGATCGACCAGGACGGCCGCATGAACGACGAGGCCGGTCCCTACGAGGGGATGACGGTGGACGAGGCGCGGGCGGCGATCGCCCACGACCTGGAGGACGGCGGGTTCCTGGAGAAGACGGAGCCGTACACGCACAGCGTGGGTCGCTGCGAGCGCTGCGACGCGGTGGTCGAGCCGCTACCGAGCGAGCAGTGGTGGGTGGCGGTGAACAAGGAGTACGCGCCGGGCGTGTCGCTGGCAAGCGCCGCGAGCGCCGCCATCAGGGACGAGCGCGTCCGCGTCGTCCCGGGGCGGATGGCGCGGACGTTCCTGAACTGGACGGACAACCTGCGGGACTGGTGCATCAGCCGCCAGCTCTGGTGGGGGCACCAGATTCCCGTGTGGTACTGCGATTGCGGGACGATGACGGTCGCGATCGAGGACCCGGACGTCTGCGCCTCGTGTGGGAGCGCGGAGATCCGGCAGGAGGAGGACGTGCTGGACACGTGGTTCTCCTCGGCGCTGGCGCCCCACTCGGATCTCGGCTGGCCAGACGACACCGAGGACCTGCGCTACTTCTACCCGACGACCGACATGCAGATGGGCTACGACATCATGTTCTTCTGGTGCGCCAGGATGGTGTTGTTCGGGCTCTACAACATGCGCGAGCACGCACCCGAGGGGGACATCCCCTTCCGCACCGTCATCTTCCATGGCCTCATCCGGGACGCGAACGGCGTGAAGATGGCGAAGTCGCGCGGGAACGTGGTGAATCCGCTGGATGCGGCGGGGCAGTACGGGGCGGACGCGTTCCGCTTCGCGCTGCTGACGATGGGCACGCTCGGGCAGGACATGAAGTACACCGAGGACCGCATGGTCGCGGCCCGGAACTTCGCCAACAAGCTCTGGAACACGACCCGCTACGTGCTGATGCAGCTGGAAGGGCGTCGCGTGAAGCGTCCGCACGCGGCGGACCGGGACACGCTCGCGCTGGAGGACCGCTGGCTGCTGTCGCGTCTGGAGGGGCTTGAGGGCGAGGTCGACTCGCTCCTGCAGGCGTACCAGGTGGGGGAGGCGGCGCGGCGCATCCACGACTTCCTCTGGAACGAGCTGGCCGATTGGTACGTGGAAATGAGCAAGGTGCGGCTGCGGGAGGGCGACGAGCGCCCCCTGGCGGTGCTTGCGCACGTGCTCGACCACGGGCTGCGGCTGCTGCACCCGGTTATGCCGTTCGTGACCGAGGAGCTCTGGGGGAAGCTGCGGGAGCACCTCGACGACGACCTGGCGGAAGCGCTGATCGTGGCGTGGTTCCCGAAGAGCGCGGGCGTTTGGCGGGACGAGGCGGCGGAGGCGGCGATGAGCCACGTGATCGAGGTGAACCGCGCCATCCGCAACCTGCGCGCGGAGAAGGGCCTGGAGGCGGGCGCGCGTCCCGCGGTGTACCTGCGCGCCAACGGCCAGGCGGCGGCGCTCAACGAAACCGCCGCGGCAACGGCGTTCACATCGCGGGTGGAACCCGAGGTGACCGGCGCGAACGCGGAACTGCCCGCGGGCGAGTACGCCTTCGCGCGGGTCGGAGACACGGAGGTGGCCCTGGGCCTGCCGGAGGTCGACCTGACGGCCGAGCTCACGCGGCTCGAAGGCGAGCTGGCGGAGGCGGACGGGCAGATCGCGAGGCTCGAGAAGCAGCTCGCGAACGAGCGGTTCCTGGAACGCGCTCCGGAGGCGGTGGTGCAGGGCGAGCGAGATCGGTTGGCGCAGGCGCATGCGCGGGCGGAAGGGCTGCGAGAGCGGATCGTGGCGCTGGGGAGCTAGCCGAGCAGGATGTCGAGCGCGGCCTGCGTGTCGCGCAGGTCGGGGAGGACGAAGTCGGCGCCGCTCTCGCGGAGCGCCGCCTCGTCGTAGTTCCCGGTGGCGACGGCGAGGACGCGGGCCCCGATGGCGTGCCCGGCGGAGACATCGCGGGGGGTATCACCGATGACGATGGCGGTGGCGGCGGCGACATCCACGCCGCCTTCCTCCGCCAGCGCCTCAAGGGCGGCCGCGAGGACTTCCGTGCGGTCGGAGGAGACATCGCCGAAGCCGCCTCCCGCGAAGCGGTCCCAGAGGCCGTAGTGGCGCAGCTTGATTTCGGCGCCCCTCGCCACGTTGCCGGTGGCGAGTCCGACGACGGCGCCCGAGCCTTCGAGCGCATCAAGGAGATCGATGACCCCGTCGAGGATGCGGCCATTGTGGCTCTCGATGTTGTCCGGCAAGCGGGCGACATAGGCGGCGGTCATGCGCGCGAGGGCATCGGGTGTGGGGTCGATCCCGGCGTGCATCAGGGCTTCCTCGAAGATGCCGGTGTCGGTACGTCCATCGACCTGGAAGTCATCAAGCCCGGCGAGGCTGAACTCTGCAACGAAGGCTTCGGCGATGGCGGCGCGGCCCGCGCCGCCGCTCACGAGGAGGGTGCCGTCGATGTCGAAGAGGAGGAGGCGCACCTCGGGCAGTGTAGCCCGCGACACCGACAGGGGCAGGTCGCGGGGCGGGGGGCGGTCTGGCAGAGTTGGGGCATGACAGCCATACCGGAACTGCGAACGCTGGTTGAGCGCGCCGCCGGGCGGCGGCACATGCTGGAGGGGCTCATCGAGTCCGTGCCCAACGACTACTGGGAGCGACAGGCCTCGGGGGACGACTGGAACGCGCTCGATCACCTGCGACACGTCGCCACCGTCGACGGCATGCTAGTGGACCTGTTGAAGGCCGCGCAGGAGTCGGGCGAGGAACTGTGGGCGGGAGACACGAGCGACGAGGAGGAACTGGAAGCGCGGCGGGTGGCGCTCATGGACGGCGTCCGGGAGCAGACCTTCGATACGCTGGTTGAAACCATGCGGGGGTCGCGGGAAGCGGCGTTCGAGGTGGTGCTGGGGCTTCCGGCGGCGGCGCTGGAGCGGGAGGTCCGGGTGGCGGGGGCGCCGCAGGGGTTCCCGCTTCGAACCTACCTGGCGGTCTGGGCGGAGCACGACAGCGAGCACGAAGCCGCGATCCGGCGGGCGATCGAGACGCCGCCGGACGCGACCACGCTCACGCTTGCGGCTCGACGGGCGCGCGGGAGCCGCTGAGCCCAAGCGCCACGCCCGCGACGATCAGCGGTCCGCCTATCAGGACGCCGATGGGCGGTGTCTCGCCGAGGACGGGGATGGCGTAGATGGTCGCGAGGAGCGGTTCCCCGAGGATGGCGAGGCCGACAGTGACGACACGCAGGTGTCCGAGGGCGTAGTTGATGGACGTGTGGCCCACGAGCTGGGGGATGAAGGCCAGGAGGAGGATGAAGACCCAGGCGTCGGCGGCGAACCCGCTGATGGATGGGCGCACGATGAGGACCGCAAGCCAGAGAACAACGGTCGCGGAGGTGTAGGCGACGGCGGAGTAGGGGAGGGCGCCGGTCTCGTCGCGGGTCTTGCGGCGGATGGTCTGGGAGACGGCGACGAAGAAGGCGGCGAGGAGGGCGAGGAGGTCGCCGATGAGGAACTCGATGCCACGGGTCAGGTCGGAGATGGTGATGCAGAGAAGTCCCACGATGGCGATGGCGAGGCCGGCGTACTCGCGCGGAGCGGGGCGTTCGCGCAGGACGGCGAAGGCGATGAGGGCTCCCAGGAGCGGCTGCAGACCGACGATGACGACGCTCGAAGCCACGGAGGTGTGCTCGAGGGAAGCGAACCAGCTCCAGAAGTGGCCGGCGAGGAAGACTCCGGAGAGCGCCAGCAACGGGAGGCTGGAGCGGGGCGGGAGGGAGAGCTTGCCGCGGGCGCGGGCGACGGCGACAAGCAGAAGGAGGATCGCGGCGGCGATGAGGAGGCGGTAGGCGGCGATGGTGAGGGCAGGGGCCTCATCGGCGAGGCGCACGAAGATGGCGGCCCAGGAGATGCCAAGGACGCCGACGAGGAGCACGACGAACGGTGTCCGCGAAGCCGGCACGGTCGCCACGCTAGGGGGCTGCGGGGCGGGGAGGCAAGGGGG
>VXPF01000089.1 GCA_009839725.1 Dehalococcoidia bacterium
CCAAGCCGCCGGCCCCCACAACCCGGCCCTCCCCCTCGTCGTCGGCCTCGAGCGCGCCGACTACACGAAGGGCGTCCCCGAGCGCTTGGCGGCCGTCTCGGCCGCGCTGGAAGGGGGCGCGCGCTTCGCCTACGCGGGCTTCTCCGCCCCCACACGCCCCGGTGTCCCCGCCTACGACGCACTCCAGGCCGAGTGCGAGCGGCTCGCGGCCCAAGCCTCGCGCCTCGCCGGCGAGCGCGGCCTGCCCTTCGTCCAGAGCCGCGAGGCCCTCGCCTGGAGCGAGGTGCTGGCCCTCCTCCGCGAGGCCGACGTCGTCTTCACCGCCTCCCTCGCCGACGGCATGAACCTCGTGCCCCTGCAGGCCGCCGTCGCCCAGGCCTCGCGTCCCGCCGCCGAGCGCGGCGTCGTGCTCGCGGGCCGCGATGCGGGCGTCTCCTCCGCCTACGCCGGCTTCGAGGACGACGGCCTCGTCCCCTTCGACCCGCTCAAGCCCGAGGTCGCGTCGCGCGCCCTCGGGGACGCCCTCGAAGGGCGCCCCGGGCGTGTCAGCGACCGCCTTGTGGCCGCCGTCCGCGAGCACGACGCCCACGCCTGGGGCCGCAACTTCCTCGGCGCCCTCGACGGGGCATGACGCTCGACGAGGCGCTCGCCGGCCGCCTCCGCGGACTCGCCCGCGCCCCCGGGCCCTTGCTCGTCGCCGGCGACCTCGACGGCACGCTCGCGCCCATCGTCCCGCGTCCCGAGGACGCCCGCGTCCCGCCGGCCACCCTCGCCGCCCTCGAGCGGCTCGCGGGGGCCGCACGGGTCGCCGTCGTCACGGGTCGCGACCTGGCCACGGCGCGCGCTTTGGCGCCCGTGCCCGGCCTCGAGTTCGTGGCCAGCCACGGCCACGAGTCCTCCTTCGAGTCCTCCCTCCTCCCCGCCCCCGACCCCGCCCTCGCCGGGCGGCTCGAGGCGCTCACGCGGTCGGTCGCGTCGCGCTTCGAGGGTACGGCCCTGCGCATCGAGCGAAAGGCGCGTTCCGTCGCCTTCCACTACCGCGCCGATCCGGCCCTCGCCGAGCCCCTGCGCGCGGCCCTCGCGGACCTGCCCGCCGGCGTCCGCCTGCAGGCGGGACGCCTTGTGATCGAGGCGCTTCCCGCCGGGGCGGGCAAGGACATCGCCCTCGCCGCCCTCGTCGAGCGCTTCCGCCCCCGCTCCATCCTCGCTCTCGGCGACGACCTCACGGACGTCGCCATGCTCGAAGCGGCGCGCGCCCTGGAGGCGGAGGGCGCGCACGGGCTCGCGCTCGCCGTCGCAGGCGGCGCGGAGACGCCGCCGGAGGTCGTCTCCGCCGCGGACGCGGTCGTCGAGCAGGGGCAGGTCGGGGAGCTGCTGGCCTACCTCGCCGAGCTGGTCATGGGTCCACCCTCCCCCTGACCGCGCGGGTATACTCGACGCGATGCAAGTCCCTCCCGACCCCATGACCGGCCCCGACCGCGAGCAGGACACCTTCGACTTCTCGCAGGGCGCCATGGGCCTCCCGGCGGACCTCGCGCGGCAGATCCAGGAGGCGGCCGAGAGCCTCAGCGGCATGGGTGCCGAGCAGCGCCGCCACCTCGGCATCGCCATGACCGCCATCGGCGCGACCTGGATCGCACCCGTGCTCGCCGCCCGCCGCCGCCGCAAGCGCCGCCGCAAGTCCGCCTAGCCGGCGGCTCGCTGTGAGCGCCGCCGCCCTCGACGCCCTGAACCGCGAGATCGCCGGTTGCCGCGCCTGCCCGAGGCTGGTCGAGTGGCGTGAGCAGGTCGCCGCCGAGAAGCGCGCGGCCTACCGCGACTGGACCTACTGGGGCCGCCCCGTGCCCGGCTTCGGCGACCCCCGAGCGGAGCTCTACGTCGTCGGCCTCGCCCCTGCCGCGCACGGCGGGAACCGCACCGGCCGCGTCTTCACGGGCGACCGTTCCGGCGACTGGGTCTACGGCGCGCTCCACCGCGCCGGCTATGCCAACCAGCCGACGAGCACGGACCTCGACGACGGCCTACGGCTGACCGGCGCCTACATCGGCGCGATCGTGCGCTGCGCGCCCCCCGACAACCGCCCCACCCGCGAGGAGCGCGCCGCCTGCATGCCCTTCGCCCGGCGCGAGCTCGATTTGCTTGGCGGCGCGCGGGTGGTGGTGGCCCTCGGCGCCTACGCCCACGACGCCATCTGCGACCTTGTCGGACTGCGCCCCAGGCCGAAGTTCGGGCACATGGCCGAGGCGGCGCTGCCCGACGGGCGCACCCTGCTCGACTCCTACCACCCCAGCCAGCGCAACACCTTCACGGGGAAGCTGACACAGGAGATGTTCGACGCCGTCTTCGCCCGTGCCCGCGAGCTGGCGGCCGGCGCCTAGGCCCGCGCCAGCGCGACCGCCACCACCGCCGCCGTCTCCGTGCGCAGGGTGTTCGGCCCGAGCGAAGCGACGGCCGCCCCCGCCTCCACCGCCCTCGCCACCTCCTCCTCGCTGAAGCCTCCCTCCGGTCCGATTGCGAGCGCCAGCGCTGCGCGCTCCGGCAGCCCCCTCGCCACCTCCGCCCAGGGCGCCCCGCCGGGGCTCGCGACGACCAGCGACCCCTGCCACCCCTCCAGCGCCGCATCGAGGGTCGCGACGGGCTCGACGGCTGGCAGATAAAGCCGCCCGCACTGCTCCGCCGCCTCGATGGCGATACGCTGCCAGCGCTCCTGCCGGCTCTCAGAGAGCTCCTGCCCGCGCGCCGCGCGCTCCGTCGTGATCGGCCGGAAGACATCGACTCCCGCCTCGACGCACTTCTCGATCGCCCACTCCATGCGATTCGGGCGCACGTTCGCGCACCAGACCGCGACCGTCCTCGCGGTAGGCGCTTCCCGCCGCGTGACTTCGCCCACGGTCGCCGTCACCCGGTCCCGCGATGCCCCCTCGACCCGTGCGCGGTATTCGACGCCGTCGCCAGCGAAGACGAGAAACGCGTCGCCCCGCCGCAGCCGTCGCGACCCGGCCAGGTGCCGCGCCTGCTCGTCGCCCAGTTCGAGCGTTCCCGGCCCTACCCCTCCCGGCACGCAGACCCGCGGCAAGGCTTCCACCGCTACCCCTTCGCGAACTCGAGGAGCGCCCAGTCCCGTTCCTCGCGCTCCCCCGCCAGGGACAGGCCGTGTTCGGAGAAGGCGGCTACCACATCGTCGCGGTCGCCTGTCAGGAAGCCGCTCGCGATCAGGCGCCCCGATGGCTTCAGCGAGGCCGCCAGCGCCCCTGCCAGCTCGATGTCGGCCCGAGCGCTCACGTTCGCGACTGCCAGGTCGGCCGCGGCCGCCCCCTCGCCGGGGAAGCCGCCGTAGATCGTCACGCGTTCGGTCACGCCGTTCGCCTCGCAGTTGGCGCGCGCCACGTCCGCCGCGATGGGGTCAATCTCGAAGGCGTCCACCCGCTCTGCTCCCAGCCTGGCCGCTGCGATCGAGAGGATGCCCGACCCGGCCCCGATGTCGAGCACGTGTACTCCCGGCCGCACCGCCTCGCCGAGCGCCGCCAGGCAGAGCCGCGTCGTCTCGTGGTGGCCCGTACCGAACGCCTGGCCCGGATCGAGCCGCACGATGAGCTGGCCCGGCGCCGCCTCGTACTCCACCCACGAGGGCACGATGGCGATGCGGCCCGCCTCCACCGGCCCGAAGAACTCGCGCCAGCTCACCGCCCAGTCCTGTTCGTACAGCGGACGCGCCGTCAGCTCGACCTCGGGGTAGCCGGCGAGCTCCTCGCGCAGGCGCTGCGTCAGGACGGCGCCCAGCTCGCTCGCCGGCAGGTAGACCCGCAGCGCCACGGGCTCGCCCGCGCGCACGGCGAACCCCTCCTCCGGACCCAGCAGGTCGACCGGTTCCTCCACCGCCAGCCCGCCCGGCGCCGCCTCGCGCATCACCGCCGCCACCACCTCGACGAGCGGTGGCGGCGTCTCCGCCGTGATCTCGTACCAGAGCCCGGTCATGCGAGCGTGCTCGCCTTGAAGCTAGCCCGCGACGGCGTCGCGCAGCCGCTCCAGGAAGCTCTTGTGCTGGGACGGGAGCGAGGGGGTGCCCAGGGTGTCCGCGAGCTGTTGCAGCAGCTCCCGCTGCTCCTCTGTGAGCGACTCCGGCACCACCACTGTCGTGCGTACGATCATGTCGCCCCGGCGCGAGCTGTTCAGGCGCGGGACACCCTGGCCGCGCACCACGAATTCGTCGCCGCTCTGCGTTCCCGCCGGCACTTCGAAGTCCATGTCACCCTCGAGCGTCGGGATCTTCAGGCCTGTGCCGAGGGCCGCCTGCGCCAGGTTCAGGGGCAGGTCGTAGAGGATGTGGTCGTCGACCCGCTCGAACGTCTCATGCGGCAGCACGTCGAGCAGCACGTAGAGGTTGCCGGTCTGGCCACCACGGTCCCCCACCTCGCCCTCGCCCGTGAGGCGCACCTGCTGGCCGTCGTCCACGCCTGCCGGAATCTTCACGCTGATCTGTCGCGCCCGCCGCACGCCACCCCGCCCCCGACAGCTGTCGCAGGGGCTGGTGATCACCCGCCCCTCGCCCCGGCAGCGCCCGCACGTTGAGACGTTCACGAACTGCCCGAACACGCTCTGCTGCGCGCGCCGGATCTCGCCCGCGCCGTTGCACTCCGCGCACATCTCGGGCGAGCTGCCCGGCGCCGCGCCCGAACCGCTGCACTCCTCGCAGTGCTCCAGTCGCGTGTACTCGAGCTCCTTCTCCGTGCCGAATGCCGCTTCCTCGAAGGTCAGCGTGATGCGCGCGCGCAGGTCCGCACCCCGCGCCGGTCCCCGACGCCGCCCGCCCCGCCCACCGCCGCTGAAGAACGCGTCGAAGATGTCGCCAAAGCCCTCGAACGTCGAGAACCCGTCGAACCCCGCCGGGCCGCCCGCGCCGTCGACGCCCGCGTGCCCGAACCGGTCGTAGGCGCTGCGCTTGTCGCCGTCCGAGAGCACCTCGTAGGCGCGGTTGATCTCCTTGAAGCGCTCGGCCGCATCGGCGCTCGAATTGCGGTCCGGGTGGTACTCCATGGCGAGCTTCCGGTACGCCCGCTTGATGTCGTCCGCGGACGCGTTCCGGGCGATGCCGAGCACCTCGTAGAAGTCGCGCTGAGCCGGAGGCATAGGTTCTGGCAGTGTAGCACCGGCCCCGGGTAGGAGAGCGCGGCGCTCCCCGTGGGTAGCGGCCACTTAACGTGGCAAAGAAGGTATTTCACAGAAGTTGTAAGGATGCAGCATGTGGTACGATTCGCGGCGGAGGCGCTGCGGTGGCATTCGACACGCTCAGGGCTGCGCAGAGACTCCGTGAGGGCGGCGCCGACGAGCCCCTCGCGGAGGCGGTGGTCGAAGTGGTCGTTGACGCCACCTCAGAGCTGGTAACGCGCGAGTACTTCGACGAGCGGATGGAGCGCCTGGACGAGCGGTTCACGCAGTTCGACGCGCGGATGACCCTGCATGAGCAGAGCCTCGACAACCGGATGGACGCGCGCTTCGAGGCGTTCCGGGCCGAGATGTACCGCATGTTCGCCATCCAGGGCGGCGTCATCCTCGGCGGGGTCGGCGTCATCGTGGCGCTGGTGGAGACCTTGGGCTAGCCGCTCGCCCATACACTGCTCCTGGTGCTTCATCCGCCCCGTTTCGCGACCGACTGGCTCGACCTGCACCTCCGCGCTCTCTTCGTCCACGACGAACGCGGGCGCATTGTGACTCGCAACGCCCTCGACGGCGGTCCCGCTCCGCGCTTCTTCCTCGGCCGCACGGCCGACGGCAACCGCTGGCGCTTCCGCGACGACGTTCCCGACGACCTTGCCGCCCGCCTCGAAGCGCTCTCCGCAGAGGAGCCGGTCGTCGCGGACCTGCGCGACCCTCCGCGCCACGAGGCGCGCTACCGCGATCTCCTCGCCGGTCACGCACCGGTGGGCGAGGTCTGGTTGGGGCCGGCCTACCGCTTCCCCGCCGACCTCCCTCCGCCCGACGCCAACATCGTGCAGCTGACCGCCGGCAACGCGCCGCTCCTGCGCGGCGGAGACCTCGAACCCTGGATCGAGGACATCGGCCACGGAGGGCCCCTGGTCGCGCTCGTCCGGGACGGCCGGGCCGTTTCCATCTGCGGCAGCGTGCGCATCACGCCGGAGGCTCACGAGGCCGGGGTCGAGACGTCCGCCGCCGCCCGAGGACACGGCTTCGCCGTGGCCGTCGTTGCCGGCTGGGCTCGGGCCGTCCGCGAAGTCGGGGCCAAACCGCTCTACAGCACCTCCCGGGAGAACACCGCTTCCCAGGGCGTCGCCCGCAAGCTCGGCCTCACTCCCTACGCCTCTGACTACTGGCTCGCCTGACCGTCCCACCTCACCAGCAACTAACCACTAGCCACCAGCCACCAAACCGACGCTCTCCTACAATCCCCCCGATGCCGCGCATCCCGGACGCCCACGCCGACAGCTACGAGCGCTTCATGCGCGGCCCTGCGCTCCTGCGCGAGGCCCTCGCCGGGACCGACCCCGCCACCCTCAACCGCCGCCCGCCCGGCGAGGACTGGTCCATGCGCGATGTCGTCATCCATGTCGCCGACTCCGAACTTGTGGCGGCGGTTCGCATTCGTCTGCTTCTCGCCGGCGATGAGCCCGTCCTCCCCATCTATGACCCGGACGTCTGGAAGCGGAAGCTCCTCTATGTCTTCCGCGACCCCGAGGCCGCGATGAGCGCCTTCCAGCAGGTGCGCTACGGCGCCGCTGAGCTCCTGCGGGAGTGCTCCCCCGACGCCTGGGAGCGCGCCGGCAACCACCCCCAGGTCGGCGTGGTCACCGTCGCCGACCTCGTGCTGCGAGGCGCCGACCACGTCGACGAGCACGTGGCGCAGCTACAGGCGATGCGGGGCGTGTCCGGATGACGAGCAATCGGAAGCTGCTGGAGGGAAGGAACTACTTGCGGGTGGAGCTCCAGAAGGCCTTTGCGATCCAGTCTGGAGTCATGCTCGGTTTGATGGTCGCGATCGCAGGGGTGGCGATCGCCATCACAGAGCTCATCTGACCTCGTGAGCCCTGTCGCACCGCGTATTCGTACGAATGCGGGCTAGGCCCAGACCTCGTCGATCAGTGCGTCCTCGATGTCGAACGCCGAGGGTCCGTCGGGGAGGGGCAGGGCTTCATCCCGGAGCCACTGCGGCAGCCGGTCGTCCTCGCGGTCGAAGCCGGCGCGACGGTTGAACTCCCGCTCCGTCTCGATAGCCGCCCGCGAGGCCTCCAGCAGCTCGTCCTCGGACACGGGTTCGCCGAAGCGCTCGCTGATGAACGCGGCCATATCGCCCGGCAGCGCGTTCGTGAACTGGCACACCCCCACCGAGTCGACCGCCATCATCGTGAGCTGCTCCTGTCGGCTCTGCTTCACGAGCGTATCGGGCGTCGCTCCCCGAGCGGTCACCATGCCGGCGGTGTGATCGGCGCCCTGCGGGCTGCTGCAGTAGGTGATGCCCATCCCCTTCAGCGTGCGCGGTTCCCACGCGGGAAGCCCCTGGCCCTTCACCACCGGAACCCGGTCGATGCCGTAGGTGGCCGCCACGTGCGCCGTACCCCCGCCGATGATGCGCCCCAGCGCCGTGCCCCCGCGGATGTCCACGTCCAGCAACCGCTTCGTCCCCTCCCAGTCGCCCCACTCCAGCACGCCCGCCTCCATCGCCACGCCGATCGCGTTCCCCACCTCGATCGTGTCCAGCCCGATGTCGTCGCAGAGGCGGTCCAGCTCGGCGACGGCGTCGGGGGGACCGATCTCGAGGTTCGAGCCGAGCAGCGCGATCGTCTCGAACTCCAGCGCCGTCGTCACGTGCTCACCGTGCTCGTCGTTGTAGAGGATGGCGCACTTGATGATGCAGCCCGCCATGCAGGGCAGCATCTTCCCGCCGCGCTCCTTGCCCAACTCCTCGATCACCTGCCCGCTGATCGAGTGCGCCTCCTCCCAGCTGCCCTTGCGGTGGTTGCGCGTCGGCATTGAGAGCACGTTCTCGCGGTTCACGAACTTGATGACCCCGGCCGTGCCGTAGCGGCTCGTGTTGTGGACGCGGGGGTCGTCCAGCACCATCTTGCTGAACTTCACTACCTCGCCCTTGAACTCCTTCGCGTTCTCGCCCGGCACCGTGCGAACGCCCTCGGCATCGTCCACGACGATCGCCTTCAACCCCTTGGCGCCCATCACCGCGCCCGGCCCGCCTCGCGCCGCGTGGCGTGTCGGGCGGCCCTCCGGGTCCGTGACCGCCACCGAGGCGGAGGACATGCGTTGCTCGCCCGCCGGCCCGATCGTGGCGGCGGCGCGCGTCCGCAGCGCCTCGCCCACAAGCTCGCGGTGGAGGTCGTAGTTGCTCCGCCCCACCAGGTCGTCGGCCGAGGAGAGGCGCACGCCCTTGCCGTCGATGTCGAGCCGCTTCCAGCCGTCGGGGGAGGCGCCCGAGACGACGATCGCCTTGATCCCGAGCCGCGCCAGCCGGTGACCCAGCTGCCCGCCGACGTTCGCCTCCTTCGTCCCGCCCGTGAGCGGGCTCTTGAAGCCGAAGCTCGTGCGGCCGCTCGTCGTCACGGCCGTGCCCGCAAGGAGACCGGGCGCGATGAACAGCTTCGCCGCCTCGCTCAGGGGGTGGATGCGGGCATCCGTCTCCTCCAGCAGCATCCGCGAGGTGAGGGCGCGACCGCCGAGCCGCGCGTACGCCTCGGGCGCGGGCTCGTCTGTCACGTCGCCCGTGGTCATGTCCACGCGGATGATGCGGTCGATGGCCATGCCGATGCCTGCTCCGGGTCTGAGTGTTAAGGGGTCGGAGGGATGGTTATCGTACAGTAGCGCCCGCTGGGGGCGAGCGGCCTCAGAACAGCGGGCTGTGCCAGCGAGGCGCCACCGCGGCCAGCGTCAGCCACACCGTCCCCGCTCCCAGCGCGACTACCACAAGCTCCGGGAGAAAGCGCAGCGGGTACGACGCGGCCGCCAGCCGCACATAGGCCGGCCAGTTCCGGAACCCCGACAGCACCCCCGCCGCCAGCGCACCTAGGATCAGGCCGCCGACGTGCCCGCCCAGCGAGATCCCGGGGATCGTCAGCGAGATCACGATGTTGATGAGCAGGAAGCCGAGCACGCCCGAGTCCTGCCGGTTGAACCGCGAGGCCCGCTCGGCCACCACCACCGCCCCGCCAAGCCCGAACACCGCCCCCGAAGCGCCCGCCGTGAACGCGTCCGGGTCGAGCATCAACGCTCCCAGTGAGCCGCCGAGCATCGCCACGCCGTAGAGCAGCAGCAGGCGCGCGCCCCCGATGCCCGGTTCCAGCATCCGCCCCAGCCACCAGAGCACGAGCATGTTCATGCCCAGGTGCAGCAGCCCGTAGTGCAGGAACGCCGAGGTTCCCAGCCGCCAGTACTCCCCCTCGTCGACGAAGCGGCCGAACAGTGCGTAGTCGAAGTGCACTGAGGTCACCTGGCCGCCCCACAGCGACACGTCGCCGGTTGCTGCCGCCACCACGAACCAGACCAGGACGTTGACCCCGATCAGGGCGATGGTCACCGCCGGGCGCTGCCGCGCCGCCAGCGAGAACTGCCGCGTCCGCCTCGCCCCCGCTCTCACGCACTCCGGGCACTGGAACCCCACCGCCGCCGAGACCATGCACTCCGTGCAGATCGGCCGCTCGCAGCGCTGGCACCGGATCGCCGCCGCGCGCCGCGAGTGGCGGTAGCAGGGAGCCGTGCGCGTGGCCATGCGATGAGTATAGGGAGCCCGCCCGCTCGCCTTGGAGCCCCGCCTGACTTCCCGGTACCCTCCGCCTCGATGGAAGTGCCTCCTGCCGCCTTCGAGGACTGGCTCCGCAGCCTGGACGGCTTCGGCGCGGCAGGCGTGCTCGCCCTCCACCCCGTCGAGGGCGGCGCCTCCAATGTCATCCTCCGCGCCTCCCTGGCGGACGCGCCCCTCCCCGCCGTCCTCCTCCGCCTCCAGCGCGAGCGCGGCATCTTCGAGCCCTACGACGTGCTCCGCGAGGCGGCCGTGCTGCGACGGCTGCACCCCTCCCCCGTCCCCGTCCCCCGCGTCGTCGGCGAGGAAGCCGATGGCGCGGTGCTCGGCGCCCCCTTCGTCGTGCTGGAGTGGGTCGATGCGCCCCACATGGGCGTCGCCGGACCGGAGGCCAGCTTCAGCGCCTACGCCGCCATGGTGGCGCGCATCCACGCCCTCGACTGGCGCGCCCTCGGCCTCGACGAGGTCCTCCCCGTCCCCGACTCCGCCGCTGCCGCCACCAGCGCCGAGCTCGAGGTCATCGCCGGGCGCATGGAGCGATTCCCCGGCGCCGATGCCCCCATCCTCCGCCGCGCCCTCGCGATCCTCCGCGAGCGCGTCCCCGGGGGCGCCCCCGTCGGCTTCTGCCAGGGCGACATCAACGTCTTCAACTACCTGTTCCGCGGGGGCGAGGTGGCGGCCGTCGTCGACTGGGAACAGGCCCGCCTCGGCGATACCCGCAACGACGTCGCCCAGGTGCTCGCCCTAGGGCACCTGAAGGGCGCCCCGTTCGGCCCCGTGCGGGACCAGTTCTTCCTGCAGGCCTACGAGGCCGCGCGAGGCGAGGGCGAGCTGGCGGACATGGCCTTCTTCCGCGCCCGCTGGCTGTTCGAGCTGGGGGTCATCTACCACGGCTGGCGCGCCTTCAACGACGACCTCCCCTGGTACGGCTGGAACCACCTGGAGGAGCTGCTGGACCTCGCCCTCGCTGAGCTGCCATAGCGCCCCACCTGGCCCCGTGACTGGGCGAGGGGTGGTGGCGGGGAACCAGTCACCAGCCACCAGTCACTAGTCACCAAATTGCGTTAACGGGCCATTAATCGCCCGTCCATAGGTTCCCCGTGAGTGGCGCGAACGGAGACGTCCCCAGGCCCGTCAACAGCCCGGCCCCATGCTGCCGCCCGGATGAGTGAATTCGGTTTCCGGCAGGCAGGAGGCGCCGTGTGGCGCTAGCCAACTCCCCCGAAGGCGCCGACCTCGCCCGCGCCCTGCGAAAGCGACCCTTCCGCCGCCCCGGCGAGAACCTCATACAGGTGGCGCTCCTGCTCTGCGCCGTCGTCTCCATCGCGACCACGTTCGCCATCATCTACGTGCTCTTCTCCGATGCCATCGGCTTCTTCCGGGAAGTCTCCTTCTGGCACTTCTTCAACCCGGGGAACGAGTGGCAGGCCCTCATCGATCCCAGGACCTTCGGTGTCTGGGAGCTCGTTGTTGGCACCGTCAACGTCACGCTCTGGTCGATGGTCATCGCCCTCCCCCTCGGCCTCGCCGCCGCTATCTACCTGAGCGAGTACGCTCATGCGCAGACGAGGCGCTTCCTCAAGCCCCTCCTCGAGCTGCTCGCCGGCGTCCCCACCGTCGTCTACGCCTACTTCGCCCTTACCTTCATCTCCGACGACATCCTCTTGCCCCTGCTCGGCGGCAGGATCTCGTTCTTCAACTCACTCTCCGCCAGCATCATGCTCGGCGTCATGATCCTCCCCATCATCGCCTCCGTCTCCGAGGACGCGATGGCGAGTGTCCCTCGCGACCTTCGCGAGGCCGCCTACGGCCTCGGCGCTACCCGCCTCGAGGTCGCCTTCCGCGTCGTCTTCCCGGCGGCAATCTCCGGAATCGTGGCCGCCGTCCTGCTGGCCATCGCCCGTGTCATCGGCGAGACGATGATCGTCGCCGTCGCTGCCGGCTCCAACCCGTCCCTCAGCTTCTCGCCTCTCGAGACGATCCAGACCATGACGGGGTTCATGCTCCAGGTAGCGCTGGGTGACGCCGCCCGCGGCACCACCGACTACACCTCGCTCTTCGCCGTCGGCGCCCTTCTCTTCCTCATGACCTTCGTGCTGAACGTCGGCGCCCAGATCGTCGTGCGCCGCTTCCGGGAAGCGTACGAGTGATGAGTGCCAGCGAGTCGACTCCAGAAGCCGTTGGCCTCCGCGCCGAGGGTCGCGTGGCAAGGCGGCAGGCATGGTCCCGGGCCTCGCGCTGGATCCTGCTCGGGGCCACCCTTCTCGGTCTCGTCGTCCTCGTCGTGCTTGGCATCGACAACGCCATCACGGGTATCCCGGCGCTCGACTGGGACTTCCTCGTGAGCTACCCCTCTCGCAAGGCGGAGTTGGCCGGCATACGTCCCGGCATTCTCGGGCTGATCTGGGTGCTTGCCCTGACGGTGATCCTCGCCATCCCGCTGGCCGTGGGAGCCGCCATCTGGATGGAGGAGTTCGCCCCCAGGAACGCCATCCTCACCACCGTCCGCCTCAACATCGCCAACCTCGCGGGCGTCCCCAGCATCATCTACGGCATCCTCGGCCTGGCCGTCTTCGTCCGCCTGATGGAACTCGGCCCGAGCATCCTCGCCGGGGCGCTCACCCTCGCCCTCATGATCCTGCCCATGACCGTCATCACCTCCGTGGAGGCCATCAGCCAGGTGCCGCCCAGCATCCGCGAGGGCTCCCTTGCTCTCGGCGCCACCCGCTGGCAGACGGTCTGGAACCACGTGCTGCCCGGCGCCATGCCCGGCATCCTCACCGGCACCATCCTCGCCGTCGCCCGCGCCGCCGGCGAGACCGCCGCCCTCATCGTGATCGGCGCCGCCGCCTTCATCGCCGCCGACCCCTCCCTCAGCTTCGCGGGCCTCCTCGATTCCTTCACCACGCTGCCGATGCAGGTCTACAGCTGGACGCTCCAGACGAAGCCCGAGTTCCGCGCCAACGCAGCCGCCGGAATCATCGTCCTCATGATCGCCGTCATCGGTCTCAACGCCCTGGCGCTGGTGGTGCGAGACCGCCTGCGCCGCAACTGACAGTAGTAGGATGAGAGGCCCCTGATGTCGCTCCGACTTCGCTCAACCACCCCGACCGGCGAGCAGGCTCGCGAGGCCCTGCGGGGCAAGCCCGCCGCCGAGCACAGGCCCTCGGAGAACGTCGCCAAACCCGAGGGCGAGATCGCATTCTCCATCTCCGATCTCAACCTCTGGTACGGGACGTTTCAGGCCCTGACGAACGTCGGCCTCGACATCCCCCGCCAGCAGGTCACCGCCCTCATCGGTCCTTCCGGCTGCGGCAAGAGCACCCTCATCCGCTGCCTCAACCGCATGAACGACCTTATCCCCGGCGTCACCATCGAGGGCAACGTCACCTACCGCGACGCCGATATCTACGGCTCCGACGTCGACCCTGTCGAGGTTCGCCGCCGCATCGGCATGGTCTTCCAGAAGCCCAACCCGTTCCCCAAGTCCATCTACGACAACGTCGCCTTCGGCGCCCGCGTCAACGGCTTCCGCGGCAACCTCGACGACCTCGTCGAGAGCTCCCTCCAGCGCGCCGCCCTCTGGGACGAGGTGAAGGACGACCTGAAGAAGTCGGGCCTCGCCCTTTCCGGCGGTCAGCAGCAGCGCCTCTGCATCGCCCGCGCCCTCGCCAACAACCCCGATGTCATCCTCATGGACGAGCCCTGCTCCGCCCTCGACCCCATCGCCACCCTCAAGATCGAGGACCTCATGCGGGAGCTGGCCACGGACTACACCATAGTCGTCGTGACCCACAACATGCAGCAGGCCGCCCGCGTCTCCGACTACACCGCCTTCATGCTCACCGACGAGGAAATCACGGGGCAGCTTATCGAGTATGCTCCGACCGAAACGATGTTCACTCAGCCCGCCGACGAGCGGACGGAGGACTACATAAGCGGGCGTTTCGGCTAGAAGGGCGGTGCCCCATGGCCCGAGAGCTCTTCCACAAGGAGCTCACCGACCTCCAGGACGACGTCCTCATCCTCGGCTCCATGGCCGAGAAGGCCGTCGTCGACAGCGTCGAGTCGCTCCGCACCGTCGACCTCGAGTGGTCCCAGCGCATCATCAACGAAGATGCCGCCATCAATAAGAAGCGCTTCGACATCGAGGAGCGCGCCATCTTCGTCATCGCCTCCCAGCAGCCCATGGCGACGGACCTGCGCGCTGTCATGAGCGCCTTCATGATCACCACCGACATCGAGCGCATCGGGGACCACGCCGAGGGCATCGCCCGCATCAACCTGCTCCTCGGCGCGTCCGAGGACGTACCCCGCCGCATGGGTTACATCCCCGCCATGGCCGATCGCGCCATCGCCATGCTGCGCGACAGCCTCAAGGCCTACGTCGAACGCAACGTCGACGAGGCCCGCCGCGTCTGCGACGCCGATGACGAGGTCGACCGCCTCCAGGACGCCGTCTACGACGAGTCCTTCCGCGGCATGATCGAGGATCCCACCACGATCGAGCGCAACACCTACTACCTCTGGACTGCCCACAACCTCGAACGCATCGCCGATCGCTGTACCAACATCTGCGAGCGCGTCATCTACCTCGTCACCGGGCGCATGGAAGAGATCAACGTCTCCAAGTACTAGCCCGGCGCTCGACACCAATGGCTCCCCGGGCGGTTGCGGCTTCTCCTCCGCCGGTGGCAATGAAGGGTTTCCCGCTCCCGTTCCCTGATTCGTCGGCGTAGGGTTCGTGGCGCGAGGCCCTGTGAACAGAACGCCGTCCCTGCTGACGCGCATCACCGACCGGCACCCGGCCCTGCTGTACGCGGACTTCCGGCGCGTCTTCTGGAACGCCTTCTTCGCCTCGGCGGCGTTCTGGACGCTGTTGCTCGCCCGCGGCTGGCTCGTGTTCGAGCTGACCGGGCAGGGCGCCTGGGTCGGCGCCGTCACCTTCGCCGGCATGGTCCAGCTCGCCCTCGCGGGGCCCATCGGCGGGGCCCTCGCCGACCGCATCGACCGGCGCCTGATCGCCATCAGCGCCGACGCCGTCGGCATCACCATGGCCGGCGGGCTGGCCGTCATCACGTTCGCCGGCGTCGTCGAGCCCTGGCACGTGCTCCTCTTCGCCACCGTCGACGGCGTGGCGCGCGCCTTCGGCACGCCCGCCGAGCAGGCCATCGTCCCCAACGTCGTCCGCCAGGAGCACCTGCTCAACGCCGTCGCGCTCTCCGGCATCACCCGCCACGGATCTCGCCTCGCGGGACCGCTCCTGGGGGGCGCGCTGCTCGCGACCATTGGCGCGGGGTCGGTCTTCGTGCTCTCCGCCGTCTTCCTGACGCTCGCCCTGCAGCAGCTCCTGCGGCTCGAATACCGCAGCACCTGGGGCCCCAACGCCGGGCGTGTCCTTGACGTTGGCAGCGTGCTCAGCGATGTGCGCGAGGGCGTTGAGTACGTGCTGAGCGAGAGACGCTTGCTCGTGGTCCTCGTGCTCGTCGGCTTCCACTGCGGCCTCACGATGGCGTTCGACTCGATGATGCCCACACTCGCGACGGTCGTCGGCGGGGCCGACGTCACCTACAGCGCCATCATCGTCGGCATCGGCGCGGGCTCCATCGTCGGCACGGTCATCGTCTCGATGATCCGCAACGACGCCGCCCTGGGACGCATCTTCTTTCTGGTCAGCCTCGGGAGCGGCGTCTCCCTGTTTGTCCTCGGCCTCGCGACGACGCCGCACATCGCCGTAACCGGCGGCGTGCTCGCCGGGGCCACCCAGGCGACCTTCATGGCGGTGTCGGTCGTGTTCGTCCAGCGCGTCGCGCCCGACGAGCTGCGGGGACGCGTGATGTCGCTCTACGTCATGCTCGCCGCCGGGCAGATGGCCTTCGTGAACTACGGATTCGGGTGGATATCGGACTACACCGGCGTCCGGCCGCTGCTGCTCGTGGCGGGCGCCCTCTGGTGCGCCGGCTTCACCGCCGCCGCCATGCTGTTGCCCGAGGTCCGCTCCCTCGTGCGCAGGGGGGACTTCCGCGAGGAGCTGGTGCCGGTCACGTGACCGGCGCCGGCATGCGCCCCGAGCACGCCCGCCAGCCCTGCCTGGGGAGAGGCGACGGCTGGCCATGAGCCGCCGACGGTGGTAGGACAGGGCCCATGGCGAGGAGTGGGAGCGAAAGCGCGCCGCGGCGCATAGCCATCGTCGGCGGAGGCATGGCCGGACTGGGCGCCGCCTGGGCGCTCCATCACCACCCCGACCGCTTCGAATTCCGCCTCTTCGAAGCCCGCGAACAGCTCGGCGGCAACGCCGTCACCGCCGACATGCCGCAGGGCGACGGCGCCTCCATCCCCTTCGATATCTCCGTCACCGCCCTTATCCCCTCCGTCTATGAGCACGTCCTCCTCCTGCTGGAGCGCTTCGGCATCGAGGTGTTCGATATCGAGTTCAACTACAGCGTCAGGTACAAGGGCGGCCTCTACGCCCACGACTTCGACTCCGACATCCGGGAGCAACACCAGGACGAGATCGCGCGGTTTCAGCGCATGCTCACGTGGCTGCACCGCTTCGGCTGGCTCACCCACTCCCGCTCCAAGCTGCTCAACGCCCTCAATCCCTTCAACTACATCAGCATGGGGACGGTCTTGAACCTGGGCGGCTTCTCCTCCGACTTCCGCTACAAGATCCTGAAGCCGATGTTCGTCAACTTCCTCCTGGCGACGAACGTGTTCGATATGCCCGCCTCCCTCTTCAGCAGGTACCTCGAGTTCTTCGACATCGAGACCGCCACGCCCATGCAGACCTGGGATCAGGGCACCCGCCTCATCTACGAGAACATGTCCGCCGGGTTCCAGGACAAGATCTACCTCAACCGGCCCGTCCGGAAGGTCCATCGCCGCAAGGACGGCGTCGTCGTGGAAGACGAAGCGGGCGCGCGCGAGACCTTCGACGAGGTGATCTTCGCCTGCAACGCCAACCAGACCCTCATGGCGCTCGACAACCCAACCCTCCTCGAGCGCTTCCTCCTCTCGTCCATCCGCTACGAGAGCGAGCTCCACAACCACGCGATCGTGCACTCCGACGCCTCCGTCCTCCCCGACAACGAGATGAAACCCCTGGAGACGCGGAGCAACTTCATCGAGCAGTACGGCGCCCGCCCGGACAACTACGAGATCACCTACATCATGCATAACCAGCAACCCTGGGCGAACGGGTCTGACAAGCCCTGCCTCGTGACCTACAACCCCAACAGCGACATCGACGAGCGCAAGATCGTGAAGAAGTGGTGGTTCCAGCACGTCGTCCACGACGTGCGCCACGTCGCCCTGCTCGTCCACCTCTTCCGCTTCATCCAGGGCAAGCGGCGCACCTGGCACTGCGGCGCCCACACGCTCATCAACAGCCAGGAGACCTGCTTCGTGACCGGCATCGCCGCCGCCCGCCAGCTGGGCGCCGGCTACCACTTCGACGACCCCGAGGCGAGGCGCACGTTCAACTACTACGGGGGCATCCTCTACGGCTGGCGCTTCCGCAGGGCCAGGGGCTGAGCGGCCCTGGCCCGCCGTCCCGTTGCCCGTGTCGGCGTGCTGGCTGATACTGAACGAGCCCGCCGTATGGCGGGCTATCCGTCTGCGAGCGAAGGCGCTCCCGCGGGCGGGGTGAGAGAGAACCAACAGGCATGGCGAAGAAAGTCCGCGCAGTCCTCACGCTCCAGATCGAGGCCGGGAAGGCGAACCCTGCGCCCCCCATCGGCCCCGCGCTCGGCCAGCACGGCGCCAACATCATGGAGTTCTGCAAGGAGTACAACTCCCGCACGCAGTCCCAGGCGGGCAACATCATCCCCGCCCAGCTCACCATCTTCGAGGACCGCTCCTTCAGCTTCGTCCTCAAGACGCCCCCCGCCGCCGACCTTCTGCGCAAGGCCGCCGGCGTCGAGAAGGGCGCCGGCGCCTCCAAGATCGAGAAGGCCGGCAGCGTTACCTCCGCCGACATCCGCCGCATCGCCGAGACGAAGATGCCCGACCTCAACGCCAACGACCTCGACGGCGCCATGAACATCATCGCCGGCACCGCCCGCAGCATGGGCATCGACGTCGAGGACTAGTTCGGAGAACCCCCCATGAAGCGAGGCAAGCGGTTCAACACCGCCAGCGACAAGATCGACAGCGCCGAGAAGTACTCCCCCGAGGACGCCATCGCCCTCGTCAGGGAGACCGCAACGGCCAAGTTCGACGAGACCATCGAGATGCACATCCTCACCGGTCTCGACCCGCGCCACGCCGAGCAGCAGATCCGCGGCAGCACCGTCCTCCCCCACGGCCTCGGCAAGGAGATGCGCATCGCCGTCTTCACCGAGGGCGAGGCCGCCCGCGAAGCCACGGAAGCGGGCGCCGATATCGTCGGCGGCGACGCCCTCATCCAGCAGGTCCAGGACGGCTTCACCGAGTTCGATACCGCCATCGCCACCCGCGAGATGATGGGCAAGGTGGGCCGACTCGGCCGCGTCCTCGGTCCCCGCGGCCTCATGCCCAACCCCCGCTCCGGCACCGTCGTCGCCCCCGAGGACATCGCCCGCACCGTGACCGAGGCTAAGCGTGGCCGCGTCGAGTTCCGCCTCGACCGGCTCGCCAACATCCACGTCCCCCTCGGCAAGGCCTCCTTCGAGGAAGAGAAGCTGCGCGACAACATGGCCACCTTCATCGAGGCCATCAACGAGGCCCGCCCCGAGACGAAGGGCGCCTTCATCCGTTCGGTCACCATCACCAGCACCATGGGCCCCGCTATTGGCATCGACGTGAACCAGGCCATGGCCCTCAAGCCCGCCTGAACCTCGGCCCGTCGGTGAAACTCGCTCGTGGGGGGGGGGGGGGGGGGGGGGCGGGGGGGAGGGGGTGGGGGGTTTAAAAAAAAGAGAGGGGGCGGGGGGGGGGCGGGGGGTGTAGGGGGGGGGGGGGGGGGTGAATTATAAAGAGT
>VXPF01000021.1 GCA_009839725.1 Dehalococcoidia bacterium
GGCCCGATCTCGACATCGCCGGCGTGGGGGGGGGGGGGGGGGCGCCCGGGGGCCCCCCCCCCCCCACCCCCCCCCCCGCGCCCCGACGCCCCCCCACGCCCCCCGCGCGCCCCCCCCGGCGGGCGGGGCGGGCCCCCCCGCGGCGATGACCAGCAGCAACAGGGAACCGCCCACGAGCGCGGGAGGCGGAGCATGGATGTCGGCTTGATGGTCGAGGGCCAGCACGGCCTGAACTGGGAGAACTGGCGACGCATGCTCGCGACGGCGGAGCGGCTGAGCTTCCCCACGGTGTTCCGCTCGGACCACTTCTTCATGCTTCCGACGCACCAGCAGGACAGCCTCGACCCGTACCTGTCGTTCACGCTGGCGGCGGCGGAGACGGAGCGCATCCGCTTCGGGCCGCTGGTGACGCCGATCACATTCCGGCACCCGGCCAACCTCGGGCGCATGGCGGCGCAGATCGACCTGCTCAGCGGCGGGCGCTTCGTGATGGGGATCGGCGCGGGCTGGAACGTGGGCGAGCACGCGGCCTACGGGCTCGACTTCCCGGGCACGAAGGAGCGCTTCGACCGGCTGACGGAGAGCATCGAGGTGATGCAGGCGCTCTGGGGCGAGGGGCCGGCCTCCTACGAGGGGACGCATTACCGGCTGGAGGGGGCGGACTGCCTGCCGAAGCCGGCGTCGGGGCGACCGCCGATCCTGATCGGGGGGAGCGGCGAGAAGCGCACGCTGCGGCTGGTGGCGGAGTTCGCGGACGAGTGGAATACGCCGGCCATGCCCATCGACCAGTACCGCCACAAGTGCGAGGTGCTGGAGCAGCACTGCGAGGCGGTGGGGCGCGACCCGGCCAGCATCAAGCGCTCGATGATGAGCTTCGGGCTGGTGGGGCCGAACGAGGCGGCGATCACGCACATCGGGGCGGTGCTCACGAGCAAGGGGCTGGGCGGGGCCGCGGCCGGGCCGGCGGCGACGGTCGGGGGCACGACGGACGAGGTCATCGACACCCTCGGGCAGCTTGCGGAATTGGGACTGGACGAGATCGAGTTCCAGCAGTTCGACTTCGACTCGGACGAGGTGCCGGAGTACCTCGCGGCCGAGGTGGCGGGGAGGGCCCGTGACCTGTAGCGGAGATCCCGGGACGAGACGGTGACGCTGCTGGCGGACCTGGAGGCGCGGCTCGGGGAGTCGGGCGGGGAGGGCGTGCTCGGGTTCCTGGAGGAGCGGCTCGGGGACGAGGCGGCGCTGGCGGAGGAGCTGGCGGACGCAGACGCGGCTATCGGGGCGGCGGAGGCGGAGGAGGAGCGCTCGGAGCAGTGGCTGATGGATGCGTTCGAGCAGTTCCCGATCGTGAACGCGCAGACGTTCCCGCACAGCTCGCACGTGGACCCGCGGGCGCACGCGGTGCTGGCGACGCACCGGCTGGCGCAGGGCTCGGGGCTCTACCTGCCCTCGGAGCTGCGGGAGATGGGCGAGCGGGGGGAGGTGTCGCGGGCGTGGCAGGCGCGCGAGGGCCTGCGCTTCCGCGTATTCGCCACGATGATGCGGGCGCTGGGGGAGGCGATGGTGGAGGGCGGCGTGGGCGCGGCCGACTACGTCTCCACGTGCCAGGCGACGGCGAAGGCCCTGGGGGCGATCGAGATGGCGGCGCCGCAGACCTAGCCGGTGATCTTGTCGAGATTCTCCCGCATGCGCTCCATCACGGCGGGAACGTCCTCCTCCTGAAGGTTCGCGAGCACGTCTTCGCGGCCCATCATGAGGCGGGTGACGCCGAGCTCTTCGAGCTGCCCGAGGGAGAGGCGGGAGAGGACGGCGGTGCTGCACTGGATCTGGGGCATGGGCTTGCCCTGCTCCTCGGCCAGCCGCCGGAGCTTGGCGGCCTCGTCGGCGAACTCCTCGACGGGCGTGAAGCGGCCGCGCAGGTCCTCGGTGAAGCTCATGTGGATGGCGGGCATCCAGCCGTCGCAGTAGTTGACGACGCGGTTGAGAACAGTCGGTCCGGCGCCGCCGAGAATGATGGGCGGGTGGGGGTCCTGGACAGGCTTGGGCCACTGCCAGGTGGGCGGGAGGTCCACATGGCGCCCGTGGTACTCGGCGACCTCGCTGGTCCAGAGGACCTTCATGGCCTCGACCTTCTCGCGCATGAGGCGGAAGCGGGTCGAGGGGTCGACGCCGTGGGCCTCCATCTCCTCGTAGTTCCAGCCGGCGCCGATGCCGAGCACGACGCGTCCGTTGGAGATCTGATCGAGGGTGGAGACTTCCTTGGCGGTGTGGATGGTGTCGCGCTGGGGGATGAGGGCGAGGGAGGTGATGACCTTGATCGTCTCGGTGACAGCAGCGGCGGCAGCCAGCGAGACGAAGGGGTCGAACATGCTCTTGTAGCCCATGGGGGTCTCGGCGGCGAGGGGGAAGTCGGTGGCGAGGGGCATGTGCGAGTGCTCGGGCACGCCGAGGCACTCGAAGCCGACGCGCTCAGCCTCGCGGGCGACGTTGACGATGCTCGCGTTGTAGTGCGTAGGGGCGTAGTTCAGTCCGAATTCCATGAGGCCTCCTGTTGGTTGTGGCCGCTGGCGCTGCGATGCCAGCCGTCGTCCTAGCCGGCGAGCTTGTCGACCTGCTCGCGGGCCTGTTCGAGGGCCGGGCGGACGCCGTCATCGTCGACGGCGTCGAGGCCGCCTCCGCCTACGCCCACCATGAGGCGGGTGACGCCGAGCTCCTCAAGGCGCTCGAGCGGGATGCGGGACACAATCTCGGCGCCGCACTGGATCTGGGGCCGCGGTCGTCCACGCTCCTCGGCCAGACGCTGGAGCTTCTCGGCCTCCTCGGCGAACTCCTCGACGGGCGTGAAGCGGCCGCGCAGGTCCTCGGTGAAGTTGTAGTGGACGGCGGGGAGCCACCCGTCGCAGTAGTTGACGACGCGGTTGAGGACGTTCGGGCCGGCGCCGCCCATGAGGATGGGCGGGTGGGGGTCCTGGACGGGCTTGGGCCACTGCCAGGTGGGGGGAACCTCCACGTGGCGTCCGTGGTACTCGGCGACCTCGCTGGTCCAGAGGGTCCTGATAGCCTCGACCTTCTCGCGCATCACGCGGAAGCGGGTGGACGGGTCCGTGCCGTGCGCCTCCATCTCCTCTTCGTTCCAGCCCGCGCCGATACCGAGGACGACGCGACCGTTCGAAATCTGATCGAGGGTCGCGACCTCCTTGGCGGTGTGGATGGGGTCGCGCTGGGGAATGAGGGCGATCGAGGTGCCGACCTTGATCCGCTCGGTGACGGCAGCCGCCGCAGCGAGCGCGACGAAGGGGTCGTACATGCTCTTGTAGATCATGGGAGTCTCGGGAGCGAGCGGGAAATCGGTCGCGAGAGGCATATGCGAGTGCTCGGGAACGAAGAGTGCGTCGAAGCCCAGGCGCTCGGCCTCGCGGGCCACGACGACGGGGCTCGCGTTGTAGTGCGTGGGGGCGTAGCTCACGCCGAATTCCATGGAGACCTCCGGGTGCGGACGGGTGCGATCCCTGCCCGACGCAGCGCGCCTAGCCTACCGGGTCGGGGCGCGGGGCGCGGGGCGCGCCAAGGGCCGGGCGCGGTCTCACGGCATCACGAGGGCGGTTCCCAGACGACCGTGCCGGGGTGGAAGGAGGTCCAGGCGAACCAGAACTGGGTGCTGTGGGCGGCGGGGGGCAGGCGCGAGCCCGCGAGCGGCCCGGAGAGCGCGAGCCCCGTGACGTCCCAGACCGAACCGGTCTCTTCGTCGCGGAAACGGCCGGGGGCGTCGGGCGCGAGGGTGAGCGTGCGACCATCGACCTCGGGAAGGTAGGCGGCGGCGCTGCCGACATCGCGGGAGGTGGCGATGTGCAGCTCGTCCAGCGCGGAGGCGGTGCCCGGGGCCCAGAGCACCACGACCGCGGTCCCGGCAAGGTCGACCCGGGCGAGGGCGATCTCGCTCAGCGTGGAGAAGGGCACGGCGATGGAGGTGTCGCCGGCCTCGAGGGTGATGACCCGCTCGAGAGCGGGCAGCCGGTTGTCGATGACGCGGGATGCGTACGGGGGGTAGGCCTTGCTGTCGTAGCCGATGAAGGGGGTCCGTCCGTAGGTGGTGCCGAATCCGGTGTCCTCGGTGAGGATGTCGGCCTCGGGGAAGGAGTGCTTGAAGTCCCGGAAGGCGATGACGCTCATCTGAAGGGGGAGGAGCTCGGCGCCTGCGTGGCGGCCCACGATGGCCTCGCCCGTGGCCTGCTGCCACCACGTCTCGGTGTTGCGGTCGTACATGACGAGGTCGGACTTGCGCAGAGCTCCGGAGACGGCGAAGTCGAGCGTGTCACCCTCGACGCGGCGGTCGAAGGCGAGGGCCGTGTGGCAGAGCGGGCAGAAGGAGGCGACGACGGGGACGCCGGCGACCTCGTCGTTGACGATTTCGTGGATAACGAGGATGTGCAGGGGGTAGCCGCGCGCGACATCGCCGATACGCAGGACGGCAATGGGGAGCCGGTCCTCGTAGTCGACGGCATCGACGGGGGCGAAGCGGGCAACGCCATAGCGGCCGGTCGTCGACACGGTCTCCGGGGCATCGAGGGCGAGGATGCAGTCCCGGATCGGGCAGCCCCGCGTGATCTGGCCGAAGGGCACGGTGTGTCGCGACCAGTCCTGGTCGGGCCAGTCGCGGCAGAAGTCGTCGCTCAGATTGACGATGTCTATCTCGCCGGAGGGATCGCTGTTGTGGGCGTAGGGGCAGCCGTCCTCCCCGGCATCGACGGGAGCTTCGGATGCAGCTGCGGGCGAGGGCGAAGCGGTGGCGGCCGGCGCTGGGCTCGGGGACGGGATGGCCGGGGCGGGGGGCTCGCCGCCGCACGCGACTGCGAGGAGCAGCAGGACCAGTCCGACGGGCAGCATGCGCATCGCGGGACCATCGTAGCGTCCGGGTCGGGGCGGGGACGGCAAGGGCAAGCAAAAGGCCCGCCCCAAAGGGCGGGCCTCTGCGTTCTGGTCGAGCGCCTGTTGAGCGCCCGGAGGTCGGTGCGCTAGGCGTCTTCCTTGAGCCACATGGACTCGCGACGCCGGCCGTAGAAGTTGAGCCACTCGTCGGGCTCGAAGTCCTGCAGGCGGGAGCTGAAGCCGTAGAACGACACCGTGGAGGGCGGAAGCGACCAGTTGCACCAGTGCCGATCGAGGATCCAGTGCTGGATGTCCCGAAGCAGCTCGGCGCGGGCCTCCACATCGACCTCCTGCTCCTGCGCCTCGAGCATGCTGATCAGGGACGTGCCGTCCTCGATGATCTCGGCGCGCGGGAAGAGGTCCTCGTAGAGGCTGTGGTTGAAGGCGCTGTTGCCGTAACCACGCGGGTCGTAGTGGATGAGGTTCGAGTCGTTGGGGAGGCCGGTGGTGCCGCCCGAGGTGCCGAGACCGTAAGCCAGAAGCTCCCAGTCCTTGACCTGCGCGCGCTCGAGCGCACGGGCCGCCCACGTCGTGACGTCGACCGCCTCGATGTCGGTCTCGATGCCAAGCCCCTCGGCCATGGACTGGGCCATGAACTCGCCGATCTGCAGCTGGAGCGGGTTGCCGGCGCCCATGAAGACCGTGATGTGGTCGACCGGGTACTCGAAGTCCGCGGCCTCCCAGAGCTGTCGGGCCTCCTGGGGGTCGTGGTAGTAGTACGAGGTGATCTCTTCCTGGCTCAGCGCGTACTGCGGGAGCAGGCGGGAGATCGGCCCCTGGTAGGTTCCGCCGAAGGGCCGCAGCGCCTGGATGAAGCCCTCGTAGTCGAAGGCCTTCTGCAGCGCCTGGCGCGACCGCTTGTCGTGGAACTTGCCGCCGTCCATGCCGACGTGCGCGTAGCCACCGGCGGGGAACTCGAGGATCTGGACGTGGTCCTGGCCCTCGAAGTCGGCGAGCTCGAGCGGGTCGACGTCGTCGTAGACATCGAGGTCCCCGGCGAGGAACGCGGCCTTGCGGGACGCGGCCTCGGGGATGATGCGGGTCTCCCACGCATCAATGTAGGGACCGTCCTTGACGAAGCCGTCGTCGGCCGGGTCGTGCTGGTGGTAGTCCGCCCAGCGCTCGACGCGCGTGCCCGTCGCGTCTCGCCTGGCCAGCGTGTAGGGACCGCTGCCCGAGCCGTGCGGCAGGTCCTGGATGGCGAAGACTTCCTTCTCAGTGCCGTCCGGAAGGGTCCTCGTGCCCACGCTCTCGCCGTGCTCATCGACGATGCGCGGGTTCACGAAGGAGTAGTAGTGGCGAGCACGGTAGATGGGAGCATCGGCATTGGGAGTCTTCCAGTGCTCCGTCACCGTCAGCTCGTCGGTCGCCTCGTAGTTGTCGACGTAGAGCCAGCCGGTGTTCGTGGTGTGCGTGGCGCCGTGAGCCTCGTAGAGGTCGTCCAGTCGGGAGAAGCTAAAGGCAACGGCTTCGGAGTTCACCGGATCGCCGTTGTGGAACTTCATCTCCGGGCGGATGCTCCACACCCACGTGGTCGGGTCGACCTGCTCCCAGGCGACCATGCCGTCTCGCGAGAACAGGTTCTTCGAGGGCTGGTAGGTGTAGGGCTGGGTCATCGTGGTGTAGATGACCTCGGTGTTGTTGACGTGGAAGATGCCGGGGTCCATGCCCGCGTCTTCGGTGGTCTTCCACAGCCTCAGGGTTCCGCCACGCTTGTGCGAATCGTCCTCGACGGCGGCAGCGGCCTCGGTCGCAGCGGCGGCCTCGGTCGCGGCGGCGGCAGCAGCCTCGGTCGCGGCGGCAGCTTCGGTCGCAGCGGCGGCCTGGGTCGCGGCAGGAGCCTGGGTCGCGGCGGGGGCGGCGGAGTCGTCATCGTCGTCATCGTCGCCACAACCGGCGAGGATGGCGGCGGCGCCGGCGGCGGTCACGCCACTGCCGACGAGGAAGCTGCGACGGCTTACGGGCCGGCGGCGCAGCCTGTTCCAATAGTTTTCGTTGTCACGCATTTGGGATAGATCCCTCCCTCGTTCTGAGTTGCGCAGTGTAACTCCTGCACGCATTGGTGGCTAGACGACGCATACGTGACCTTTCCCGCAGGAAGGGCAAGCAAAGGCCCGCCCCGGAGGGCGGGCCTCGCTGTTCTGGCCGAGCGCTTCCTGAGCGCCCGAGGTCGGTGGGCTAGGCGTCTTCCTTGAGCCACATGGACTCGCGGCGCCTGTCGTAGAGGTTGAGCCACTCGTTGGGCTCGAAGTCCTGCAGGCGCGAGCTGAAGCCGTAGAACGACACCGTGGAGGGCGGAAGCGACCAGTTGCACCAGTGCCGATCAAGGATCCAGTGCTGGATCTCCCTGAGGAGCACGGCGCGGGCCTCCACGTCGACCTCCTGCTCCTGCGCTTCGAGCATCTTGATGAGGGCGGTGCCGTCCTCGATGATCTCCTTGCGGGGCATGAGGTCCTCGTAGAGGCTGTGGTTGAAGGCGCTGTTGCCGTAGCCACGCGGGTCGAAGTTGATAAGGGCGGAGTCGTTGGGAAGGCCGGTGGTGCCGCCCGAGGTGCCGACGCCGTAGGCCAGCAGCTCCCAGTCCTTGACCTGCGCCCGCTCGAGCGCGCGCGCCGCCCAGGTCGTGATGTCGACGGCCTCGATGTCGGTCTCGATGCCGAGGGACTCCCCGATTGACTGGGCGATGAACTCGCCGATCTGGAGCTGCAGCGGGTTGCCGGCGCCCATGAAGACCGTGATGTGGTCCATGGGGTACTCGAAGTCCGCGGCCTCCCAGAGCTGACGGGCCTGCTGGGGGTCGTGGTAGTAGTAGGACTTGATCTCCTCCTGGCTCAGCGCGTACTGCGGGAGCAGGCGGGAAACCGGGCCCTGGTAGGTGCCGCCGAAGGGTCGCAGCGCCTGGATGAAGCCCTCGTAGTCGAAGGCCTTCTGCAGCGCCTGGCGCGACCGCTTGTCGTGGAACTTGCCGCCGTCCATGCCGCAGAGGGCGAATCCACCCGCCGGGAACTCGAGGACCTGGAGGTGGTCCTGGCCCTCGAAGTCCGCCAACTCGAGCGGGTCCACGTCGGCATAGACGTCCAGGTCGCCCGCGAGGAACGCGGCCTTGCGGGACGCCGCCTCGGGAATGATGCGGGTCTCCCACGCATCGATGTAGGGACCGTCCTTGACGAAGCCGTCGTCCGCCGGGTCGTGCTGGTGGTAGTCCGGCCAGCGCTCGACGCGCGTGCCCGTCGTGTCCCGCCTGGCGAGCGTGTAGGGACCGCTGCCCGAGCCGTGGGGCAAGTCCTGGATGGCGAAGACTTCCTTCTCCGAGCCGTCCGGGAGGGGGCGAGTGCCAACGCTCTCGCCGTGCTCATCGACGATGCGCGGGTTCACGAAGGAGTAGTAGTGGCGAGCACGGTATACCTGCGCGTCCGCGCTCGGCACCTTCCAGTGCTCCGTCATCGTGAGCTCGTCGGATGGCTCAAAGTTGTCGACGTAGAGCCAGCCGGTGTTGGTGGTGTGGGTGGCGCCGTGGGCCTCGTAGAGGTCATCCAGCCGTCCGAAGCTGAAGGCCATCGAGTCGGAGTCCACCGGGTCGCCGTTGTGGAACTTCATGCCCGGGCGGATGCTCCACACCAACGTCGTTGCGTCGACCTGCTCCCAGCCGATCACACCGTCCCGCGAGAACACGTTCTTCGAGGGCTGGTAGGTGTAGACCTGCGTCATCGTGGGGTAGATGACGTCGGTGTTGTTGACGTGGAAGATGCCGGGGTCCATGCCCGCGTCTTCCGTGGTCTTCCACAGCCTCAGGGTGCCGCCGCGCTTGTGCGAGTCGTCCTCGACGGCGGCAGCAGCCTCGGTCGCAGCGGCAGCCTCGGTCGCGGCGGCAGCGGCCTCAGTCGCGGCAGCAGCCTCAGTCGCGGCAGCGGCCTGGGTGGCAGCCGGAGCCTCCGTCGCAACAGCGGCGGCATCGTCGTCATCATCATCGTCGTCGCCGCAACCCGCGAGGATTGCGGCGGCGCCAGCCGCGGTTACACCGCTCCCGACCAGGAAGCTCCTGCGGCTCACCGGTCGACGGCGCAATCTCTTCCAGTAGTTCTCGTTGTCACGCATCGGGATGGTTCCCTCCCTTGTTCTGCATTTCGCAATGTAATGCCTGCCGAAACCGCTTACCAGTGGATCCCACAGCACCTCCCTTGCCGATCGCGCCCTCGGGGGGCGCGCCGGTGAAGTGGTTAGATACGGCCGCGGAGCCTCGGGTCGAGGGTGTCGCGCAGCGAGTCACCGAAGATGTTGAAGCCGAACACGGTCATGGAGAGGGCGAGGCCGGGGAAGATGGCCAGCCACCAACCCTGGGTGAAGAACTTCTGGGAATCGCCTGAGAGGTCGGCTCCCCAGGATGGCGTACCCGGCTCGACGCCCAAGCCGAGGAAGCTGAGGCTGGCCTCAACGAGGATGGCGGCAGGGAGCGAGATGCTCGTGATGACGATCATCAGGCCGAACATGTTGGGCGTGATGTGGCGCCACATGATGCGCAAGCTGCTGGCGCCGACGACCTGGGCTGCCTCGACGTACTGCGACTCGCGCAGCTCAAGCACCATTCCCCGCATGATCCGGTAGGTACCGGGCATGAAAAAGGCGGAGATGGCCAGGACCAGGGTTAACTCCTGACGGGAGAGCCCCGGTAAGTCGGGCAAGTCCTGTCCAATGGCCGTATGGAGGGTCAGCGCCAGGAGGATGCCGGGAATGGCGATGATCATGTCGGCAAGCCGGCCCACCGCGAAGTCGACGACTCCGCCGGCGTAGGCCGCGAGCAGGGCGATGACGGTGCCGGCCATAGTGCCGATGAGGACCGTGGCGACGCCGACCTTGAGGGAGACGCGCCCGCCGTAGAGCACACGAGACCAGAGGTCGCGACCGCGAGGGGTCGTCCCGAAGAGGCGGTGCTCACGCCACTCGACGCCTTCCCTGTAGGCAAGGTGATCCATGTCCGAAGACGAGCAGTTGATGCAGGGACCCGCGAGGGGCGCGCCCGCGCCGAACTGCTGCGGGTCGGTGGTGTAGAGCAGGGGCGCCGCCCCGGCGCCGATGGACACGAGAATGATCAGGACGAGTCCGAAGGCGCCAAACGGCTCCCTGCGTGCCCAGCGAAGAGGGTTGAAGCGCTGCCGCGGCGGAATGGCGTACTCAAGCGCCATCTCCTGCTCAAGGGACATGTCACTCGGACGAGCCGCTGCTTCTTGCTCTGCCATTGGCTAGTACCGAATCCTTGGATCGATGACCGTGTACAGCACGTCGACAATCAGCGTGACGACGACGAACACGAAGGCGAAGAGCATGAGCGAGGAGAGGACGAGCGGGTAGTCCTGCGCGATGACGGCGCCCAGTGTGAGGGTGCCAAGGCCGGGGATGCCGAAGATGAGCTCGGCGATCACCACGCCGCCAAGCACCGCGCCGGTCTGGAGCCCGATCAGGGTGACAACGGGAATGAGCGAGTTGCGGAAGACGTGGCTCCAGATCACGCGGCCTTCGCGCAGACCCTTGGAGCGGGCGGTGCGCACGTAGTCGGAATAGAACACCTCGAGCATCGAGGTGCGCACGAGCCGGGCGGTCCCGGCAGCGCTCGCGAGCGCCAGGATCATGGCCGGCCAGATGATGATGGAGAGGTTTCTGAAGGGGTCGTCGGTGAAACTGACCCAGTCCGTGGCAAGCGGAGTCCAGTTCCACCAGCGGGCGGGGAGCGAGACGACGAGGATCGCAACCCAGAAGTTGGGCACCGAGATGCCCGCGATGGTGACCCCGCGGAAGATGTAGTCGAGGATGCTGTTGCGACGGACGGCGGAGAGCACACCAACCGAGATCCCGAAGATCGCGGCCATGATGATGGTAATGAAGCCAATCTGAAGGGTATTGCCGATGTGGTCGGCGAGCCGGTCGGCGACGGGCTGGTGGGGCGTCCGCAGGGTGACTCCGAAGTCGCCCGTCAAGGCATTGCCAAGCCACTTGCCGTACTGCTCGTACCAGGGGTCGTTGAGCCCGAACCGCTCCTCGAAGCGCTCGATGTTGGCGGGGTCCGACATGGCCGAGCCGATGGAGATGAAGGCCGCGCTTCCCGGGCGGATGTAGATGAGCATGAAGAGGATGAACGAGATCCCGATCAGCATGAAGGGGACGGCGATCAGTCGGCGGATGATGTAGCCAGTCATAGCCTGTGCGTGTGTGGGACAGGGCGCCGTGCCTCGCCGCTCCGGCCAACCCCGCCTTCGCGCCATCCCCCTTGCGCGGCTTGGCCCGAGAGCCACTCCCCGCGCGGTTCACGGGATTCTCTGCTATCCGTTCGGCGATCGCAACTATCCCAGGGAGGTCTTTACCGGCGATCGTGGCGGGCAGGGGATGCGGGTGCCCGTACACTCTTCGCAAGGCCAGCAGGGGAGCAGCGACATGGCTCGGGACAGAACGAACGACGAAGCGGGAGAGCGGCTCGGGGAGATGGTGGAGGAGTGGGCGGAGGCGTACTGGGAGCAGCAGGCAGGCGACCTGCGCCGCCAGCCCGGCACGGACGACTCGCTCCGCGAGGCGGTGACGCGGGCTTTCACGGCAGGAGCGGTGACGGTGTTCCAGCGCTGGGACGAGGTGCGCCCGCTGGTGCCGCGCCGCCGCGTCTCGTGGCGCGACCTGCCATCGCATCACGGCTAGGGGCGCGACGTATCATGCCGGCGGGCCGGAAGGGGGCATCATGAGCGAAGCGGCGGAGCTGTTCGACCTGAGCGGGAAGGTGGCGCTGGTGACGGGCGGGAGCCGGGGGTTGGGGGCGGCAATGGTGCGCAGCTTCGCGCGGGCGGGGGCGGACGTGGTGATCGCGAGCCGCAAGCTGGAGTCGTGCGAGGCGCTGGCGGAGGAGGTGCGGGCGGAGACGGGGCGGCGGGCGCTGCCGGTCGCCTGCCACGTGGGCGAGTGGGACCAGCTCGACGCCCTGGCCGATGCCGCCTACGGCGAGTTCGGCAAGGTGGACGTGCTCGTGAACAACGCGGGGCTCTCGCCCCTCTACGACCACGTGAGCAACGTGAGCGAGGCGCTCTACGACAAGGTGCTGGACGTGAACCTGAAGGGTCCATTCCGGCTGACGGCGAACATCGCGACGCGCATGGCGGAGGGGGATGGGGGCTCGGTGATCATGGTCTCGAGCACGGCCTCGCAGAGTCCGGGGCCGAACGCGCTCGCCTACGGGGCGGCGAAAGCGGGGCTGAACAACCTGACGATCGGGTTTGCGCGGACGTTCGCGCCAAAGGTGCGGGTGAACTGCATCATTCCGGGCCCGTTCCTGACCGACATCTCGAAGGCGTGGGACATGGAGGAGTTCGAGGCGCGGGCGGCGAGCACCATCCTGCTGGCGCGGGGCGGGCAGGCGGAGGAGATCGTGGGAGCGGCGCTCTACTTCGCCTCGGAGGCGTCGAGCTTCACGACAGGGGCGCTGCTGACGGTCTCGGGGGGCTCGGCGCGCTGAGGGGACCGGTCCGGCCCCTGTCATACTCGCTATAATTCCGGCACTTTCCAGCCACGGGCGGGGCAGCGTGCCCGCGCCCGGCAAGAGGGGAACAGGCGATGGCCGCGAACCGCGAAGACTTCGAAGCGATGCCCCAGGCGGCGTGCCCGATGAGCGTAGGGGAGGTTGACCTCTTCGCGCCGGGCTCGCAGGAGCACTGGTACGACTCCTACAAGCTGCTGCAGGCGGACGAGCCCGTTCTGCGCCTGCCGGGCCAGGGCTACGAGCCTGGGTCGGATGCCTACGTGCTGACGAAGTACGAGGACATCCGCAGGGTGGTGCGCGACCCGGACCTGTTCCCGTCGCGCATCGGGCCGGGAGCCTCGGGTACGAGCAAGATCCACGACGAGATCTTCGAGGACGAGGGCTTCGGGGACGTGGTGACGGCGCGGGAGCGGCTGCGGCCGGACATCGAGTCGCACAAGGCGCACCGCGAGCAGCTGACGGAGCCGTGGGTGGGCGCCTCGGGGGCGCTCCAGCACCGGGAGATGATCACGGCGCACGCCAACCGCCTGATGAACAACTGGATCGACAAGGGCGAGGTGGAGTTCGTGACCGAGTTCGCAGCGCCGCTGCCGCAGGCGGTGATCTCGACGATCCTCGGGTTCCCGCTCGAGGACATGCCGATGACGAAGAAGTGGGAGGAGGCGCAGGTGCGCCGCTTCGTCTACGGCAACGGGCCGAAGAGCCTGATGGAGGATCCCGACGAGGAGGACAACGCCAAGGCGCTCGTCGCGTTCAACCACTACATCCAGGAGCAGATCGACGAGAAGCGGCGCAACCCGAAGGAGGACATGATCACGTTCCTGACGAACGTGGAGTTCCAGGGCGAGCCGCTGAGCGACGGGGACATCATCAGCGTGGTCTCGGGGATGCACATCGGCGGGAACGAGACGACGCAGTACGCGCTCACCTCGGAGGCGATGCTGCTGGCGCAGCACCCGGAGATCGTGGAGGAGCTGCGGGCGGATCGCTCGAAGGTGCGCTTCTTCGTGGAGGAGGCGCTGCGGCTCTATGCACCGACGCAGGGTCTCTCCGGCCGCATGGTGGCGCGCGACACGGAGATCCGCGGCGTGAAGATCCCGGCGGGCTCGCTGCTGCACCTGCGCTGGGCGGCGGCCAACCGCGACCCGGAGCTGTGCGAGGCGCCGGACGAGATCCGGCTGGACCGCAAGAGCCCGGGGAAGCACCTGACGTTCTCGATCCGGCCTCGCGGCTGCCCGGGGGCGGGTCTGTCGCGCCTGGAGCAGAACATCGCGGTGGACGTGATGCTGGACCGCATCGACGAGCTGAAGCTGTCTTCGGCGAAGAACGACTTCAAGCACCAGCCGGGGATCATGCTGGGGCTGTACGAGCTGCACCTGGAGTTCACGAAGGCGCGGGAGGCCGTGCCCGTCTAGGGACTGGCGTTCAGGGGCGGACGGCGCGCTTGGGGCGGCCGGCGAGCCGCGCCAGGGCGGGCTGCGCCAGCTTCACGAAGGTGCAGGCGAGGCGGCGCGTGTCGCGCGGGTCGATCAGATCGATGACGTCGCCGCGGTGGGCGGCGCGGAAGGGGGAGCGGAGGCGGAGGAGGCGCTCCTCGATGGCCTCGCGGTGGGCGTCGGGGTCGGTGGCGGCCTCGATCTCGCGGCGGTAGGCGGCGGCCACGCCGCCCTCGATGGGGATGCCGCCCCACTCGCCCGCGGGCCAGCCGAAGCGCAGGTTGAGCCCGTTGGGGATGCCCACGCTGTTGGGGCGTCGGCGGCAACGCCGTAGGACTTGCGCACGTTGAACTCGATCTTGGGAACGTCCGCCTCGGCGCTGGCGATGAGGGCGCGGACGCCGCGGCGCATGGTCGCTTTGCGCTCGGCGTGGGAGCCGAGCATGAAGCCGGGCATGTCGAGGAAGATGAGCAGGGGCAGGTTGAAGGTGTCGCAGAGGTCGACGAAGTGGGTGTACTTGTCGGCCACGTCGCCGTCCATGGCGCCAGCGAGCTTCATGGGGTCGCTGGCGAGAACGCCGACGCTGTAGCCATCGATGCGGGCGAAGGCGGTGATGATGGCGCCGGCGTAGTGGCGGCGCATCTCGAAGAACTCGCCGTTATCGACGACGTGCGAGACGAGGGTGCGCATGTCGTACCCCCGCTTGCGGTTGGGCGGGATGATGTTCAGGAGCTCCTCGGGACGGCGGTCGGGCGGGTCGCCGGTCTCGACGCGGGGGGCGACGGCGGCGGTGGTGTCGGGGAGGTAGGAGAGGAAGCGCTTGATCTGGTCGAAGGCGTCCTCCTCCGACTCGGCCTCGTTGTCGACCTGACCGCTTTCGTGGACGTGCATCTTCGCGCCGCCCAGCGCCTCCTTGTCGAGGTCCTCGCCGATGGCGCGGCGGACGACCGGGGGGCCGGAGGGGAAGATCTGGGACTGGCCCTTCACCATGACGGTGAAGTGGGACATGAGGGCGAAGGCGGCGGGGGCGCCGGCGACGGAGCCCATGATGCCAGCGGCGACGGGGACAGTGCGGAGCATCTCGACGGCGCGCCACCACATGTCGCCGGCGGGGAGGCCCATGTGGCCCTCGGCCTCGTCGGCCTTGGAGCTGTGGCCGACGCCCTCGACGAGCTGGACATAGGGGATGCCGTACTGCATCGCGAGCGGCTGCATGAAGTCGCGCGGGTGCTTGCGCACGTTGTGGGGGCTTCCGCCCGAGATGGTGAAGTCGTCGCCGCCGATGGCGACGGAGCGGCCGTCGAGCTCGGCGAGGCCCATGACGTAGGCGCCGGGCGTGAAGCCGACGAGGTTTCCGTCGTGGTCGTACTCGGCGGCGCCGACCATGGGTCCGGCTTCGACGAAGCTGCCGGGGTCGACCATCTTCTCGATGCGCTCGCGGATGGTGTAGCGGCCGCCGGCGTGCTGGCGATCGATGCGCTCGGGCCCGCCCATCTCGCGACCGAGGGCGCGGATGTACTCCATGTCCTCGATGGCGTGCTCCCAGGGCATGCCTGGCTTCCAGCTCTCGCGGTTCGGATCGACGGGCATGGCCGGGGGCTCCTGCGCGGTTTCTCGAACGCTACGCGATAGGGGCGTGTGGCGCACCGTTCGGGGCGCGGAGAGGGCGGGAGGGGCTACCATGTCGCGCGAAACTGCTCGTGGCGGGCTCCGTCACGGCAGGAGGACAGCGGTATGACGATGACCAAACCGGAGATCGATCCGGAGATCTTCTTCAGCAGGGAATACCAGGACGACCCGTATCCGACGCTGAAGCTGCTGCGCGATCACTACCCCGTCTACTACAACCCGATCGGGGACAACTGGATGATCTCGCGTTACGACGACGTCTGCGCGGCCTTCCGTGACCTGGAGAACTACTCGGCGCAGCCGAACGCGCTCGGCATCGGGGCGGTGTTCGGGCCGACGCTGATGGAGTACGACGGGGAGCAGCACAACAAGCTGCGCAACATCGTGGCGCCGGAGTTCGTGGGGCGGAAGCTGGATGCGCTCCTTCCCATCATCGAGCGGAACTCGATCGCGCTCATCGAGAAGTACACGGAGAAGCACGCGCGGCGCATGGCCGAGGAGGCGGCGAAGACGGGGGTCATGGACATCGTCGACGACTTCGCCACGCGGCTGCCGCTGAACGTGATCCTGGACGTGCTCGACCTGCCGCAGGACGCGCACGACATGTTCCACGAGTGGTACCCGGCGATGATGAACGGCATCGGCGGGCCGCCGGACATCCGGGCGGCGGGCATCAAGGCGAACCAGGAGTACCACGACTACCTGGAGCCGCTGCTGCAGGAGCGCAGCAAGAACCCGGCCGACGACCTCATCTCGCGGCTGTGCGTGGCGGAGGTCGACGGGCACCGGATGACGTTCCAGGAGATCAAGTCGTTCGCGAGCCTCCTGCTCGTGGCGGGGGCGGAGACGACGGACAAGGCGATCGCGAACCTCTGGTACCAGATGCTGGCGAATCCGGAGCAGTGGGAGCTGGTGCGGAACGACCCGTCGCTGCTGGACCGGGCCTTCACGGAGATGATGCGGGTGCATCCCCCCTCGGGCGGGCAGGCGCGGCGGGCAATCCACGACATTCCCTTCCCCGAGTACGGGGTGACCATCCCCGAGGGCGCGTACGTGAACCTCTCCATCTACGGGGGGAACCGGGACGAGCGCGTGTTCGCCAATCCGGACAAGTTCGACGTCATGCGGCCCGACCTGTACGTGGGGCGGGCGCTGCGGGCGGGGTACCACGAGAACGGGCAGGCGAGCCACCTGGGCTTCGGGCTGGGGAAGCACTTCTGCGTGGGGTACCAGCTGGCGCAGACGGAGACGGTGATCGGCAGCCGCATGCTGATGGACGTGATGCGCAACCCGCGCTTCAAGCCCGGCACGAACCCGAAGCCGATCGCGATCAGCCTCGATCCGTGGGAGCTCTGGATCGAGTTCGACCCGGCCTAGGGTCATGTCACCCGCCGGGACGGTCGCGGGGCGAGTGGTGGAGGGGCGGACCCCCTCCGCGTTCGCGACGGTCGAGCGGGCGCGGGAGCTGCTGCACGAGGGCGAGGAAGGGCTGGCGCCCCTGGCGCAGGACCTGGCGGCGGGGTTGTCGGGCGGGGCGGGGGACGTGGAGGTCGAGCGCTACCGCCGGCTGCTGTACGCGACGGACGCCTCGATCTACGAGATGGAGCCGGTGGCGGTGGTCTATCCGCGCTCGGCGGAGGACGTGCGGCACGTGATGCGAGTAGCTGGGGAGCACGGCGTGCCCGTGCTACCCCGGGGCGGGGGCACGAGCCTCTCGGGCCAGACCGTGAACCACGCCATCGTCCTCGACTTCACGCCGCACATGGCGGGCGTGCTCGCCATCGATGTCGAGGGGCAGACGGCGCGGGTGCAGCCGGGCGTCGTGCTGGCGGAGCTGAACAAGGCGCTGCGGCCCCACGGTTTGCAGTACCCGATCGACCCGTCGACGGCGAACCGGGCGACGATTGGCGGGGGCGTGGGGAACAACTCCTGCGGGGCGCACTCGGGGGTGTACGGGAAGACGGTCGACAACGTGATCGCGCTGGAGGTGGTGCTGGCGGATGGGTCGATCGCGACGCTGGAGGGGCTGAACGAGGACGAGGCGGCAGAACAGGGTGGGCGCGAGGGGCTTGAGGGCGACATCTACCGGGGGGTGCGCGCCATCGCGCGGGAACACCGGGCCGAGGTGGAGAAGCGTTTCCCCAAGATCCTGCGGCGGGTCTCGGGCTACAACCTCGACGAGGTCGGCGAGGAGGGACCGCTCAACCTCGCGAAGCTGGTGGTGGGGTCGGAGGGGACGCTCGCGACGGTGACCGAGGCGACGGTGCGGGTCGTGCCGATCCCGCCAGCGAAGATGCTCGGGGCGCTGCACTTCCGCACGGTCGTCGACGCGGCGGCGGCGACGGTCCGGGCGAACGCGCACGGACCCTCGGCGGTCGAACTGGTGGACGACACGATCATCGAGCGCTGCCGCGAGAGCGCGGGTTTCCGCGACCTGGTGGCGTTCGTGCAGGGCGACCCCGGAGCGCTGCTGCTGGTCGAGTTCGCGGGGGAGCGGGCGGAGGAAGTGGAGGCGAAGGTCGAGGCGCTGCGGGCCGACCTGGTGGGGGAGGAGGGGGCGTTCGCGGCGGTGGTCGCGCGGGAGG